>JAZKAG010000026.1:6659-16081 GCA_040389265.1 Acidobacteriota bacterium | reverse complement strand
CCCTTACCCTGGAAGGATTGTCCGCGGATGACCAAGGAAGGTGGCGACAACCAGGATTTGGCTAATGGAACCAGCTCGGCCGCCGGTCTCGAGGTCAGTCCGTCCAACATGAGCTTCGTCATGGAATCGCTGGTCATCGCATATGGCTGGCCCTCGATATGGGACAACGATGTGGACGATGGCTTGTCGGGCGCCACAGCGTAAATGCCGCTGGATTTGACCTGTTGGACGGGCCAATGGTTCCACCATTCGAAGATGGAGTAGGTCTTCTCCCCGTGATAAGACTTGAGCTTGTCACCGACCGGGGAAACGATCTGGAACGGTTTCCATTCGGACTTGAGATTGACAAGCTGAATGTTGGCTTGTTCCGGACGGTCCAGAGTCTTGGGAGCGCTGGGCAGCCAGGAGTACGTATAAGTTTCCCCTTTCATGTTGGCGAGGGTGAGAGCATTAGTTTGTATATTGTCTTCTGGCCGCGTGCCGGGAGGATTCATGATCATGGTCTCCTGGAACTCATGCCCGAACGGCTTGCCATGTACGTCTTTAAAATTGGAACTCCATAGTACCTGCTTGCGGACTGCGATGCCGTCGGGGTAGACGGTGTAGTATTCATCGCCCCAGTCGGTCCAGCCTGTGTATGGATTTGGATTGGCGCAAACATAGTTTTCCACTTCACACAGACCATAGCGAAAATGAACCACGGCACGGGCGGGAGTGCTTTCAATGATGCGCACGTGCGCGTAGCGATTCTGCTTATCGGACATTGGCTCGCAGTCACCTCCATCTGGACACCCCTGGCCCCAAGTCTCCATAAACTCGTCGCTGTACCACTTCCCATTACCTGTCACCCATGCTGGAATGTAATTCAGTCCTTGCCAGAAGACGAGGCGAATCGGGGATTGGTCGAACCGAACCACCACATCGGAGTACGGTCCGACCCGACGCTTGGCGTCCCACAGCGGAGTGTATTCCAGGTGCGAATAGTAAGCACCGAAGCGTCCAGGCCCTGGAGGGCCCGAGGGCAATGCCGGCCAAGGCAGAACATTGCCTGCCGGAGGGTGAAATTCCGCGTATTGGGCCGCAATCTCGTTTTCATTGAGAGCGCGGTGATAAATCTCCAATTCATCGATAATCCCGTCGAAGGAATACCAGACAGGATTTTTAGGATGGATCCATTGCGCGGGGAGAATCGGCTCCCGAACCCTGCCGATGATGAGGTCCTGATCATTCGCTGGAACGATTTCTCCCTGCAGTGGCAGCTGACCGGCGAGTTTGCCGTCAACATAGATGGCCAGTCCCACATGACTGTCGAAGGTTGCGGCGACGTGGGACCATTTCTTCAAAGGCAACTGGAGGGTGGAGGAGAGAACGCGCCATTGGCCGTCGACGGCCACCTGCAGTCCAAGATGGCCGAAAGAGTCGATGCCGAACAGGTAGCCGGCGTTCTGCGCGTGGCTGCGATCTACGATGGGGACCCAGTTCCATGGATAGGTGTTGATCGCGATCCAGGCGTCGACCGTGAATGCGTTCGACATGGGCGGCAGGGTTGCCGCCGCTTGAACCACAGAAGTAGTGTCGCCATCGAACTGTAATGCGTGACCGGACACCCCTGGTACGCGCAGGAAAAATCCAGAGACTTTGTCCTCAGTTCCGGTGATGGAATTGCGCGCCGTCGTGCCACCTGTTTCATCGAAAGACCATTTCGCGACGGGTTGAGGAGATTGCGCAAACAGCGTGACGCCCTGACTGGATAGAAGAAGGGCCGCGCCCAAAAGTAAAATCGATATTGCTTTCATCATGACTCCGAGGGCGATTGTTCGGTCGTCTTGAATCACCTCACGACTCCACTCGCGCATCATTCTTAATGGATGAACCAATCCAAAGCGAGTCTATTTTGGCAGATCACATTGTGTCAATGGATGAAGATGCAGAGACCTCGTGCGTATCCTTTCAAGTTTGAGTGCGACGGGCGCGCGCGATCGCATTCTCATCAACCCATCGAGTGGGAAAATCGGGCAGCAATCCCACGCCGCTCAGATCGATGTCCTTGCAGCCGATCCGGAGCGCGGGAGAGTCAGGCCGAAACCGATAGTCGCCGTGGCCGGGGTCAACAAATTGGGGATCGGCATAGATCGAGTGCATATCGTAACCAAGCCCCTGCCATTGCTCCATCGAATAAGGCGTTCTAGCGCCGCCGCGCGGAGTGACAGAGGCGAAGAACTGACCGAGGTCGTTATAGAACAGGTTGTGATCGATGAGCGAAAGAATCGGGCCTTTGCGTGGCGGAAAGGCGATTTGATAGGAGTCTCCGGGTCTGCTGGATTTTCCGAATGCCTGAGTTTGCGCAGAACTGGTGATGACTACATTGTTGATGAAGCGATCGTGATTGCCTTCATAACCCTGATGAAATGCAGGTGGGTTTGCCGGATCGATGAAGAGATTGTTTTCCACCGTGCGGTAATCGCCCTCACGCAGTTTTATCGCGACCCCAATACATACATTGTTGTAAACGTGATAGTGCGAAGATCCGTCATCAAGATCTATCCCCAATTGATGGACCGATGGCGGCTCCCGGAAAAGATTGTTTCGGATCACTGTAGTTCTTCCGTCCGCTTCCGGGTAGTAGAAGACGTAGTGTGGATCATTGTCGGGATAGCCAGAGCCGTGTGACGCGTCGCCATGCGACTGCTCCATACACCAGAAACGCCCGCGCCCCCAGGAATTGAACGGACCGTGGTCATGCGTCTCGCGCACTGTGTCGTGAATGTAATTAAATTCAATGGCATGACCGCCGCCCCATCCATCGTCGACGCAAATGGCAGCGCGAGGCATGTTGTAGATGCGGTTGTGGCTGACGACATTTTTTTCACTGACTGATAAGAAGACGCCGGCGATTTGCTTTCCGAAGAATCCACAATCATGGATGAGATTGTTCGACAGCAGATTTTCGCTTGGGAGCGGCCGGTTTGTGCCCTGAATTTGTTGCGCGCAACCCACGAGGCAAATTGCACTGTCGCCGATATCGGAGAACCGATTGCCATAGATGCGGTTTCCGCGGTTATAGCCGTTCAGGAACAGTGCATTGCCGCCGAGCGCGTCGAAGAAGCATCTTTCGATGGCGCAATGCTCGGCTCCTTCCATGAAGATCCCGCCGCAGCGGTGGATGGTCCAGTCGCCTCGGGAGGGGGACTCGTAGGTCTTGAGGAATGTGCTGATCGTGTGGGAAATGCGAAAACCGACAAGATTGATATATTGAACCGGCTGACGTTGAGACCCCTGAAACGAAATCACGGACTCAAGAATGGGAGCTTCAATCGACTCATGGTCGAGGTTCATTTGCTCTGGAGGGATGGCGTAGAGTACGCCACGATCGGTGTCTAAGTACCACTCGCCTGACGCGTCCAGCTCCTCGAACACGTTTTCGATGAAGAAGCGGGATTTGTAACCTGCATGATACAGTTGGGATTTGCCGATGCCCGTCGCAGCCCGCCCGAAAAGATGCTCGTTCAATTGAAAGCCGCCCCAGCCTAGCTGAATGGTGTCTTTGCGCCAGTCAATGCCGCGCACCTCCCATTGCAGATTTCCCCAATAGTCGAGCGGAAACAGATGGACAACTGCTTTTTGTGGATTGCTCCAGCGCTTGTCTGTAAACGTCGACGGGTCAAAGTGGAATTCCATATTGGGCCACGGTTCGCTCGAATCCTTGACGTCGACATAGCCGTTTCCGCTGACCAATGGATTCTTGAAATCGTACTTCGGATACCGCGCGCGAATCTGCCGCTTTCCGGCAATAAACAATTGCGTAAAGTCCAGATTGCCTAGCTTCACTTCGGGAAGGAAGCACTGAAGGATGGAGCCTCTGTAGGGTTTCCATTGGCAATTCAATCTTCTTCCACCGCTGATGGTGACGAAATCGTCCTGCCACGCCGCGTAGGTGACGGGGGCGTCGGGAGTGCCGGAATCTTCCGGTGTGAAAATTAAAGGCTGATCGAGATAATAGGTTCCCGAGTGGATCCAGACAGTATGTGGGCGGGGAATTTGAGCTTTTCGGGCGAGGATTTCCATCCGTGCGCGCTCAATTGTGGCAAATGGTTTTTCCTCTGTTCCGAGATCCGCGTCGTCCCCATGTGCCGCCACATGAATGTCATATACCCGTGTCTCGCCATGTGCTTGCGCAGAGAGCGCCGTAGCGGGCATCAGCATATCTGCGGTGGCACACACGCTTGTTTGAATGAATTGTCTTCTGTTCATTTCTTCTCCACGCTCATCTCCGGCGTTTCTATCGATGAAACATCGATGATGTCGGGGTCGCATTCGACAGCATCTGCAAACGTCATGAAACCATGTTCCATCTCAATCCAGATCACGCGTAAACCGAGTCGAGCGGACGTTTCGAGGAAAATGGATCGCAGAAGTAATTGCGATGCCCTGCAGCGGGGTAGCGCGGTTTCGCACATCGCCTTTTGAAAACCATTCATTGGAAGAACATCCGTCGATGACAACTTGACAAGATTATTCCATGATCTTTGTTATTGGATGGACCATTTGCTAATATTCCTGCATTATGATCTCGCGGCGCGAGTTGCTACGTAATGGAGGTTTGTTCATAGCGATGTCCGGCCACCACATCTCTTGTGCGGGAGAATTGCGGCTAGACGATCGATCGGCAAGCAAGCCCAAAGATTCTGTTGCAGTTTTGCCTGGAAATTTGGATGAACGAGATGCACCCACGGCATCTCTGGATCCGGAAAAAATCGATCGCATATGGCGAGCAGCTGGTGCCGCATACGATAAATCCCGGGCCGAAATCCTCTCTGGAGTCAGCCGCCAGGCGAGCCATGGTTCGTTTCGTCCTGATTGGCAGTCGCTCGCAACTTATCAGGTTCCCGACTGGTACAAGGACGCGAAGTTCGGAATTTTTGTCCATTGGGGTCTTTATTCTGTACCGGCATTCGGAAGCGAGCAGTATCCCCGCTTGATGTATACCGTTGGGACGAAAGAATACAAGCATCAGCTGTCAACCTACGGTCCGCTGACAGAATTTGGGTATAAGGATTTCATTCCCATGTTCAAAGCGGAGCGCTATGATCCTATTTCCTGGGCGAGTCTTTTTAAGCGAGCGGGGGCTCGATATGTGGTTCCTGTTTTTGAGCATCACGATGGTTTTGCCATGTATAACAGCGACCTTTCTCGCTGGACGGTATCCAAAATGGGTCCGCGTCGGGATTTGGCTGGGGAGCTGGTCAACGCTGTTCGCGCGGCCGGGCTTCATGTCGGAGCTTCCTCGCATCGAATCGAACACGACTGGTTTCTACACCCTGGCCGCACCATCGACTCTGATGTGAATGATGCCAAGTTAGCGGACTTTTACGGGCCGGCCCACCTGCATTTTGCCCTGGACGAGGACTCAGACAATTTTCTTGAAGACTGGACCTATGTCAGCCCTGAATTTTTGGACGATTGGCTGGCGCGGAGCGTCGAAATTGTGAACAAGTATCATCCTGAACTTTTCTATCTCGACTTTTGGATCGGGAAGCCAGAGGTGCGTCCAGATCTGGCCCGTTTTGCCGCGTTTTTCTACAATGAAACGTCCAAGGCAGGCTCGTTGGGCGTAATCAACTACAAGCTGGATGCGATGCAGCCAAAATCCGCTGTTGTGGATGTGGAGCGCGGCGTATTTGCGGACATTCAGAACGAATACTGGCAGACCGATACATCCATCAGCAACAAATCTTGGGGTTACATCAAGAATGACGTTTTCAAAACGCCTGAATTTATCGTCCATGAACTCATTGAGGTCGTCAGTAAAAATGGAAATCTTCTGCTGAATGTTGGACCGCGCGCCGACGGGACGATCCCCGACGAGGTCCGACAGATTCTGCTGGATGTCGGATCTTGGCTTGATGTGAATGGTGAAGCAATCTATGGAACGCGTCCGTGGAAGGTCTATGGTGAAGGTCCGACCAAAATCGCGGCGGGACCGGTGCAGGAGACGAAGTCACCACCCTATACATCAAGTGATTTTCGTTTTACGGCAAAAGGAAACGCGATCTATGCCATTCAGATGGCGTGGCCTTCTAGCGGGCAGTCAGTAATCGAATCTTTTGGGCGGAGTACGCTGGGCGAAGCGGTCAGGTCGATTTCCTTGCTTGGCTATAAAAATAACTTGGAATTCTTACAGCAATCGCACAGTCTACGCATTCAGCTACCGTCACAAGTGCCGGGAAAGTACGCCTATGGTTTTCGGATTGTTCTACAGGAGTGAAGACAAGCAAGCGCTGCGCGATGGTGTCCGTTGTGGCGGACCTCTCCCAATATGGCAATCGAGGAAGTTGAATCGGTGGAAGAAATATGATGTCAACGAAGTCGAAAATGTCACGACGCACTGCAATTCAATTGTTGGGGAGCCAAGTCGCCGCAATCGCGACAAACAAGAATCTCGGCGCTTCCAGAGGAAACAAATTATCCCCGCATGTGCTGTTTGGTGGATCTGGCCTCCTGCCGGACTTGAGTTATGAAGATGAATGATAAACCGGCTGATAGGTTTGACCGCCGCCGTTTCCTACGGGGTTCTCTGGCGGCGGCGGCAACGGCAGGTCTGCCCACTCCTGCACCATCACAACGAACCGCCGGAGATTCGCCCGATGTTCCTGTACGACAATCGCGGGCTAATTTGGATCGGAAAGAAAACAATCCGCCAGAGATGCTAGGGAAACGGGAATCCCTGCTGACGCCGTTTGCGGCTTTTCGGGAATTGCAATTGGGTAGCGTGTACCCGGAGGGGTGGTTGCTGGAGGAGATGACTAAGCAGGTCAATGGGATTACGATCCATCAGCCAGACTTCTGCTTTCCGTTCGACCGACGTTATTGGGCGAGCAACGAACGGGGTCAAGATCAGGAATCCAGAAATGGCGGCATCTTCTGGTATCCATGGGAGCAGATGGGTTACTGGGTGGATGGCGCATACCGCTGCGCAAAACTGACCGAGAACGCCGACCTGTGCAGGCGTGCAATGGAATCGATCAACTACACGGTGAACCATCCGATCAACGGATGGTTTTTGGGTCCGAGAAAGCTGTACGATCCGCCGGATTCCGCCGACCCGGATTTGCAACCGGATCGATGGCCGCAGGCAGTCTTCTTCCGGGGATTGGCGGCGGCGGCGGAAGGGGAAGACAATTCCGAAATCGTGAGCGCGATGCGCCGTCATTACCTCAGCGATTCGTCCGATTACCAAGGGGGTCCCTACGGGCCGCGCGATAGGGTGAATATCGAGTCCATCTTGTGGTGCTATGCACATTCGGGAGATGAGCGCCTGCTGGCGAAAGCGCAGGAGATATGGAAGAAGGTCCCAGCGGCGGACTTGGACGCGCTAACCGCGGATCGTCCTTCCAACATGCATGGGGTTACGTTTGCCGAAACGTCCAAATTGCCAGCGTTACTGTCCATGTACACCGGTGATAAAGCCCAGCTTGAGATTGCCACCACCGCAATGAACCGAATTTTCAAATACCACATGCTGGCTGATGGAACACCTTCGACAACCGAGTCGCTGGCGGGAACTGGCGCTCTCGACGGTCATGAGACCTGCGACATTGTTGAATACAACCTGACGTGGGGGTACATGCTGATGGCGACCGGTTCTGGCAATTATGGCGATCGTATCGAGCGGGCCTTATTCAACGCTGGCATGGGAGCGGTACGAAAGGACTGGACCGGCCTGCAATATTTTTCCTGCCCCAATCAACTCCACATTGCGCGCAACTCCTGCCAGGTGGGCTTCAAGGGAACAGCTGCTGCACTGTACGGTCCGAACAGCGATCATCGGCCAAAGTTCAATTTTGTGACTGCGTGTTGCGCGGGAAATGTGAATCGCATGCTGCCGACATATGTTCAGCGCATGTGGATGAGTGCCTCCAATGGAGGCCTTGCGGCGGTTTTGTATGGGCCATGCAGTGTCAGAGCGAAGGTTGGCCTGGATGGTCAATCGGTTGAAATCTTCGAGGAAACATCGTATCCATTTTCCGAACGCATCGCGTTTCGCGTGCGCTGCAATAGTCCGATCCGTTTTCCACTCCATCTGCGTGTTCCCGAATGGTGCGAGCTGCCGAACTTAAGCGTCAATGGAAAAAATCTGGCTCTCCCCGAAGTGGAGAATGGATTTCTTCGTCTGGAACGCATGTATGCGGACCAGGACGTTGTCGTGCTGGAGCTGCCAATGAGGGCGGCCGCAGGCAGTTCGGCAGATGGCGGAATTTATCTCGAGCGGGGACCCCTCGTTTACTCTCTCAATCCGAAAGAAGACTGGATGGCAATCGCGATGCCGGAGTTCGAGATTACCGCTCCAGATTATTTCCCAATGTGGGCTGCCACCGCGGGAACACGATGGAATTATGGCCTTGTCATGGACCGCGACAGAAACATCGATCAACAGGTCCGCGTCCGTAGCAACGCGGTCGGCAATGATCCCTGGTCAAATCCGCCGATCCATCTCGAGGTCTCCGCGCGACCAATTAAGAATTGGGATCTAGTGCATCCTCATGGCCACGATCCGGAATGGTTTCAGACTCCGCCTTTGCCTTCGGACATGAGCCAGCTTGGTCCGGCAGAAACGATCAACCTCGTACCACTTGGAAGCACACAGCTGCGTTTAACAGTGTTTCCTGCCATAAAAATGGCCGCATCCAAAGAAGTCGATCAGGGATAATTATCCGGTCTCGTGACCGGTGATTCCGGGCATGAATCACTCAGGCGGCCGTTGAGACCTTCATGCTCGTGTTTGAAAGAAATGCTGGTCGCGTGATTTTTCCGGCGCAGCTGAATCACAAATATGCTGTCGTAATCATCCTCTGGCCAGGACGGAACGAGCGCAGGATCAACACCATAGGTGTTGACAAGTGCCTTGGCGAAGCGATCGAGATAATAATGCTCCCAGGCCACAAACACGACCGAGTTCCAGTAAGGCTGACTGGTCAGCTCTCGTTGGAGTTGCTTGATGTCGCCTAATCCAATCTCCGTATTGACGGGCAGATGGGCCTCAATTGCTGTGGGCTCGATTGTCGCCAAGGGGCGTACGTAGGAGTAAGTCCCGTTGATACTGGTCGACATCACGGATGGATTTGGGGCAAAAACAAAGTCAGGATACCCGTATCGCGTTAAGAGTACGCGCGGTAAGGCCAAAGATCGGTTCAATCCTCTGCAACTAAGTTGTCCAAGGCTATCGGAAGGTTTTTCTCCGTGACGAATGGCGATAATGGTTTCTAGATGTACAGAAGAATGGTCTGCTTCGTCAGCGGCAACTTTCCCTCCGAACAAAAAAACGACGATCACGAGAGCGCATAAATACGGGGAGCACAGAGTGTTCATGAAATTGTCCTTGCTCAGCCTTGCATCGTTGGCGTAATCCAGGGAGTTTCCGCTAC
>JAZKAG010000026.1:0-6649 GCA_040389265.1 Acidobacteriota bacterium | reverse complement strand
CATCCGGTGCCGCATTTGATGAGAACGCAGAACTGCATTCCGAAAGCTCATGTCAGCCGGTCGCTTTCGATTTGTGAAGTATGAAGTGAAATATGCGTACAGTCCACCTACCAACGCTGTGAATTTCATTCCAATCTGGTAATGACAACGATACCAAGCCTGCATTGAAAAGTTTGATTATGTTCGTCGCGATACGGGCTTGGCACGTCCAATTAACGATATTTTTACAGTTGGATATTAATCCTCCAACTCGGGCTGCGAGCCTATTATTCCCAGCAATTGTCAATTTAGTTTATAAATACATCTTGACAGCCATTAACCAGAACAAGTACGCTCCTCATGATTGGACGTACCAATCAACTAAGGCGCTCAACAAGCAGAATGCGCTGGCGTTCTTCGGGAGACATTGTTATGTGCCCTTTCGGTCGCGCACGTGCTTTAGAAATTGCTTTCGCATCGTGTTTGCTGATGTTGATAGTTGCCGGTACAAGGTCAGCCAATGCACAAAGGTCGGCTTCACTGAACGGAACGGTCAAGGACACAAGCGGTGCGGTTGTTCCCGGCGCTGAAATCACGCTGACGAACGCCGGCACGGGAGTTGCGCAAACGAAGGTATCGAGCGGAAGTGGCCTATACTCTTTTTTGGAAATTCCTCCGGGCAATTACACTCTTCAAGCTTCTAAAAGTGGGTTTGAGACAGTCTTGCAGCCTGCGTTCACTCTGCGCGTGAACCAATCAACAACAATCGACTTTGCGATGAAGCCCGGTTCGACGGCCACCAAAGTCGTTGTATCGGCCCAGGGAATCCAATTGCAGACATCCACCGCGAACCTGGGATCGGTGGTCAGCAGTCGAGAAGTCAATGATCTGCCTTTGAATGGCCGCAATTTTACCGAATTGCTGCTGCTATCGCCCGGAGTCAGCCCTTCCAACCCGCTTCAAAACGCGGGAGGCGCTCCCGGAGCCATTGGCAGTTTCGTATACCCTGCGATTAACGGGCAGTCGAATCGCAGCAATATGTTCCTGCTGGACGGGGTGTCGAATTACGGCGCCTCAGGCGATACCAATGCTGTGCAACCGACCATCGACGACACGCTGGAATTCAAGGTTCAATCTCATAACGATGAGGCGGCTTACGGCCAAGTGGTGGGCGGCATCGTGGCCATGGTAACCAAGTCAGGCACAAATGCATATCATGGCGATGCATGGGAGTTTTTCCGAAACAGTGGACTAGACGCCTCTAATTTCTTCAGTGCACAAAAGACACCTCTCAAACAGAATCAATTTGGAGCGACGGTTGGCGGTCCGGTGCGTTTCCCTCACTATGACGGCAGGAACAGAACATTCTTTTATGGTTCGTATGAAGGCTTTCGGCAAAGCACATCCAGTCCGGCGCTCTATCTGGTTCCAACGTCGGCACAGTTGAGCGGCGATTTCACCGCAGTCAGCTCGCAAATATACAACCCGTATAGCGCTCACGGAGACCCGAGCAATCCGGGCTCGTTTGTTAACGACCCTTTTATGTGTGATCCATTGGGCAACGCATTGCCGACGAATCCAAATGGCACGCAGCCGGCGGGTGTTCCCTGTAACAAGATTCCCTCCAGTCTGTTCAATGCGACGATGCTCACCTACATGCAAACGCTGTTCCCTGCGCCCAAGGACGTTGGGAATCCAAATTTCAATGGACAAGACAATTCTCCGAGCACAATCGACTCGAACCAAATGTCGATCCGGATTGATCAGCAGTTCAAGCAAAA
This sequence comes from Acidobacteriota bacterium, assembly GCA_040389265.1. Lineage (GTDB taxonomy): Bacteria > Acidobacteriota > Terriglobia > Terriglobales > Acidobacteriaceae > JAKAAZ01. The sequence goes on along the minus strand of JAZKAG010000026.1, from coordinate 4,889 downwards.
CGACCGTAGATTTTTCCGATATACCCCGTCATGGCAATCGGATCTTGCTCCGCAGGGCACGGTGGAAGGCAATGACACGCACAACAAGTTCGACAACTACAATATTGCGGCGATCTGGACGCACACCTTTGGAAGCACAGGCGTCGCGCAGTTTTCCTTTGGAAGAGTCAAAAGTACGAGTACTTCAGTTCCAATAACGCCCGATCCCGCGACTTTCCTAAAAACTGTCGATTTCGCTCCGACTTTCTACAATCACACAGGATATGGCCCACTTATACCGACTGTAGGGCTCGACGGATATTCACTCTACGGTGACTTCGCGAGCAGGGCAACTAACTCTGACATCTATGAATACAAAACGGACGATTCGAAGATGTTGGGCCGGCATCTGTTGAAATTCGGCGCAAGCCTCGCTACCGATAACGATCTCTTCGATTTTAACGGCAGTGTCGATGTGTTCGACGCGTTACAAACATCGAATGGAAGTGCCGCTGAAGGCGGAGATGCGGTCGCAGCCGCGCTGCTCGGATTGCCAACGTATGCGGAGTTGGATAGTATCGCCAGCGGTCTGCATAGCGGGAAAATTTACGGCGCCTATGTTGAGGACCAGTGGAGAGTGACTGACAATCTGACCTTGAACCTGGGCGTTCGATACGACGTGACGGCATGGCCTCAACAGGGGTTTCGCTCCAACGGGAGCAATATCACCGGCAACATGGACCTGAACAATGGCACGTATGAGCTCCAAAATCCTGCGCCTGCCTGTTCCGCCACACAAGGCGCGCCTTGTATTCCAGGAGGAGTTCTGCCGCCGAATGTCACAGTGTCGCCGAATGGAAAAATTTTCCATAACACGTACGACAATGTTCAGCCGCGTCTGGGCTTAACCTATCGGATCAACGAGAAGACAGTGTTTCATGCAGCTTTCGGAAGGTATTACGACAACTGGGCTGCCGTCATCGGGTTCGGATCCAACTTCCTGGAGTCATGGCCGAACGTCGCCTATCTTGCCGCCAGCAATCTGAACAGTCCGACAGTCTCAGTCACGGCGGAAGATCCGCTAGGTACGGGAGCTGGTCCAATCCTTCCTGCTGCAAATCCGTTCGGTCAGGGCGATGGATTTCTCGATCCGTTGCTGAAAAATCCTTATTCCAATCAATACAACGCGGGATTTGAGTGGCAGCCCAGGGCAAATTCTGTAATCACGCTGAATTATGTCGGCTCAAAAAATCGGCGCGAGATGCTTCAGCTGACCGGCAATGCGGCGTTGACTCCAGGTCCCGGCGATCCGCAACTGAGAGCTCCCTATCCAGATATTGCACCGCAGAACGGATATGTTCAGAGCATAGGAACCAGTAACTACAACGCGCTTCAGGTATCGGCTCAAGGCCGGAACATACATTCTCTTACGTACTCCGTGGCCTATACGTGGTCGAAATCGATCGACTTCGGTTGCGATACTTACGGAAACAACTGCGACGTGCAGGACCCCTATCATTGGCAAAACGATAAAGGTGTTGCAGGATGGAACCTGACCAACATATTTGCCGGGAGCGTCATCTATGAGCTGCCTTTTGGACGCGGGCAGCACTGGAATGCAGACCAGAAAATGGTCGACGCTCTAATTAGCGGGTGGCAGTTGAATGGCATTCTTACACTCAGCAGCGGCTCGCCTTTCGACGTGCAGGCTCCGTATCAAATTCCCAACACGAACAATATCAGCGGCGTGGAGCGCGCGAATGTGGTGGGCAAACCGTACGCGGGCGCGACCAAGCTGAACCCGATCAATGTGAATGCTTTTGCTCTCCCTGCTCCTTACACCTTTGGAGACATGGCGCGGAACAGCCTGCGGTCCGATTGGCATCGGAACCTGGATCTGTCAGTTTTCCGCAATTTCAAAACTGGAGGCCCCACAAGTCTTCAATTTCGGGCGGAAGCATTTAACTTGACCAATACTCCGGTCTTCTCCGTCCCCGATAACCAGATGACTGACCCGAATTTTGGTGTTGTGTCATCTACGCAAAATGTGGAACGCGAAATTCAGTTGGCCTTGAAGTTTTATTTCTAGGTAGCGGTCTGGAGCCGCTGCTGTAGGTGTGGAGGATGAGAATTCTCCTGAGACCGAAAAAATCTGTCATGACGCTGTTGTGTTCTTCGTTCCGTAATGTGTGCGTGCCCCTGGCCCTTTCTGCAATTGCTTTGCTGCCAGGTACAAATCTTGCACAGGCGAGATTGAATCAGCATGCGGTGATGCTGGTTCAGCATGGGAAGACGATCGAGGTCACGATTCAGGGCAAACCGTTCACAACCTATCATTTTGCCGACGATTTTATTCTCCCGAATACACGTCCATTCTTCTGGCCGGTGCTGGCCGCCGATGGCACGGAAGTCACGATAGACCATGCACAGCATCCGCCGCTTCATGCATGGCAAAGATCGATCTGGATTGGGGCCGGAGATGTAAACGGAGCCGATCAATGGACGTTCAAAGCAACGCCGGTTCCAAAACAGCGTCATATTAAGTTCGACAAAGTGAGTAAAGATGGCTTCCGGGAGGAGCTTGTCTGGGAAGGCAAAGCGGGTGAACCGATGCTACATGAGGTGCGCACGGTTCGTTTTCTTTCCTATGGCGACGGGGCACGCGGAATCAATATCTGCATCGCTTTTACACCAGTTGCCGGCGATGTAACATTTTTTGACCACAGAGATCATGGGATCCTCTCAGCACGCCCAGTCCCAAGCATCGCGGAGACACCTCATTTCGTGGCGGACGACGGGAGCGATCAATGCAATAAGCGAACTTCATGGTGTGATGAATCGGGTTCGATTGATGGAAAAACATACGGAATTGCCATCTTCGACGATCCTGAAAATCCGCGTCACCCGCCCTTATGGCATGCAGGTCCCAACGCCAGACTCGCTACAGATATTTTCCTGACGCATCCTGGAGCGCCGAAACACGACCCCGACCATAAGCTCGGCGACTTTACCATCAGAGCGGAAGAAACCGTAAAGTTCAGGTACGGAATTGTCATTCATTCAGGAAATGCGATTGCGGCAAGTATCTCGCAAAAGTACAAGTATTTTGTCGCTACCAAGTAGAGAAGGCGCACGACGGAAGCGGGGATATATGAGAGTGAACAGGTGCCGTTCGTTTCTCGCAGCTGCAATGTCTTGTGGCGCCACGGCGTTCGCTACGTCGGTTGTTCTTGCCCAAACGAGAGTGACCATCAGGCAGATGCCGAACGGAGTTGTGGTTAAGACGGCAGTAGATATTTTGCGATTGACTGTCTGTGGCCCGACCGTCGTGCACGTTGTCGCCAGTCCCGATGGCAACGCTCAGGATGCTACACCCAGCCAGCCCTGGATGGTCAAACCCTGCACGCCGGATAAATTTACCTTGACGATGCCAACAGAGCGAGCAAACGCTCCTCAGGATTCCGCGTCCTCGAACTCAGCTGCGGTGCTCGACACCGGCAGTCTAAAGGTGATCATATGGCTCGATTCCGGCAGTCTTCAGTTCAACGACGAACAGGGCAAACGACTATTGAAGGAGGACCGCGGCTCACCTCGCTGGTATAAGCCGGTAACTGCAAACGGCGAATCTCTGTATCGTGTAACCGATCACTTTCCTCTGCCGGCAAGCGAGGCGATTTACGGTCTGGGTCAGCATCAGAATGGTGTCTTCAACTACCGCGGTGCGGTGATCGAACTGGCTCAGGTTAATACTGACGTCGCGATTCCGCTGCTCGTTTCGACCCAAGGGTACGGTTTGTTCTGGAATACTGCTGCGGAATCCTCCTTCGACAACCGCTTTCCGTCGCTGATGAGGGTGTCGGCTGAAGCCGCCCATGCGATCGACTACTACTTTATATATGGTCCGGAGATGGATCAGATCGTCCACCAGTATCGGACCATGACCGGCCATGCGCCACTCTTCGCCAAATGGTCGTACGGATTTTTCCAGTCAAAGGACCGGTACAAAAGTGCGACCGAATTACTGAACATCGCAAACGAGTATCGAAGCCGGGATGTACCGCTCGATGTGATTGTGCAGGATTGGTACTGGTGGATCCATCGGGGCGACCCGGAGTTCAAGGCCGCGGAGTATCCCGACATCTCCGACACACTTCAGACTCTCCATCGTGAACATGTCCATGCAATGCTCAGCGTGTGGCCACTTTTCGACCCGGAATCCCAGAATTACAAGGAAATGTTGGCGCGTGGTCTTACTATTCGCGGTACAGCGGATTACGATGCCACCAATCCCGCCGCGGGCGACTTTTACTGGAACCGTCTCGTCGGCAAGGAATTCGCAAAGGGATGGGACGCTTTCTGGCTGGATGCTTCCGAGCCGGAATCGGGTAACTCAAATGGTGACGATAGCGATCCACTGCTCGCCAACAAGAAGTTCTTCCTGGGGAACGGCGCGCTGTACGCGAACATTTATCCATTGATGCATACGGGAAATGTTTACCGCCATTGGCGCGAAACAACCGATCAGAAGCGAGTATTTCTGCTGACCCGTTCCGCTTTTTCCGGAGAGCAAAGAAACGCGGCAGCTGTCTGGTCCGGAGATGTTTATAGCACCTTCCACGCCTTCGCTCGTCAGCTGCCCGCAGGTCTGAACTTTGCGTTATCGGGTATGCCGTATTGGACGACAGATATTGCTGGATACGCCGCGGATGGGGCAGGGAGGAGCCCAGATGACCCAAGCTATCAAGAGCTTTACACCCGATGGTTCGAATTCGGAACGTTTTGTCCCATTTTCCGAACGCACGGGCACCGCGTCGAGAACGAGCTGTTCAGCTACGGTCCGGTAACTCCAATTTTAGTGAACTACGATCGGTTTCGCTATCGTTTGCTCCCTTACATCTACTCGCTTGCAT
>JAZKAG010000025.1:6545-23962 GCA_040389265.1 Acidobacteriota bacterium | reverse complement strand
CGCCGGAGATGGTCGCCGTGCTGTAGCAGAATAGCGGCATCTTGCTGATCGACATTCCAGGGGCACGCATGCGCAGGATTGTGGTGATGAAGTTGATGGAGCCTACTGTGGTGGACACAGTGAGGAAAAGTAAAGCCAATGCATAAAAATCAAGTCCGTGCCCTGGCGAGTAACGGATGTTGGTATATGGGACGTATGCGAACCAGCCTGCGTGCGGAGCTTGCCCCATGCAGGGGGCTATGTAGAGGAGAACCGCCGACAGTAAAAAGGTCCAATAGCTGAATGCATTCAAGCGCGGATAAGCCATGTCGCGCGCCCCGATCATCAATGGGATTAAGTAATTGGAAAATCCTGAGAGGATCGGAGATGCATACCAGAAAATCATGGTGGTGCCATGCATGGTGAAAAGCTGGTTGTACATTTCCGGGGTGAGGAAAGATTTGTCCGGGCCGGCGAGTTGGATGCGCATGATAAGCGCTTCCACGCCGCCAATAATGAGCAAAATGAATGCGGTGATGAGATACCGCTCGCCAATTTCCTTGTGATCGACGGAGGATAGCTTCCCCCAGAGACTTTTTGGCGTTTCCCAGATTTCGGTGAGGTGCTGTTCAACGGTTGCGGTGCTCATGCACTCTTTTCTCCGTACTCGTGATCGAAACAAATGATGGCCGCTATCCGCGGAAGATTTGCCGGCGCGGGTGCGGGCAACCAAGCGGAACATTTCGGTAGATGAATCAGGTCTCCGCGAGAGATGTCCCGCAGGAATTCTGCGATGGGTTGCTATAGCAACGGCAGAAAGGAGTTACGATCGGCGCTGGAAGTGCGATGGCACTTCTCCTCGCGGCGCTGCTCTCGGAGTAGCGGGGGACCGTATAAAACTTTTCTACGCGGCAGGTAGGTTGGATTGCTTCACAGCACCATTGGAAAAGCGCTTGGTCTCAGCGCGAATTGCAGCGGACGTCAGCCGCTCTGTGAAACTCGCCAGGAGTTGCCAATCTTCCTCGCCGAGTGTGCAGCGGAGACGATGCTGGGCGCGATCCCAGTAAGGCAGTGCGGCGTTTAATATTTTCTTTCCCTCGGGTGTCAGACTGTACAGACGTCGCCCGTTCTTGCCGATCTGCATGCGGACCCACCCGCACTTGCGCGCGCTCGCAAGCCTACGAGATAAGGTTTCAACTGAAGCTGCGATATCGGATGCAAGATCACAGTGCGCAATTTCACCGGATTCATCAATCGTTCGGAGAATGGTGAATTGTGTCGCCTTGAGTTCAGTAGGTCCCAGCACAAGGTCATACAAATGGCAGATAGCCCGACTGGCTCGACGGATATTGACACAGGCGCATGGACTATGTCGAAGGGAGGTCGCCATTTTCACTTGTCTCTCAGTCTTGGATTGAGTCATACCCGAGCGCCAGAAGGCTGTCGCTGGGGCGTGTGATACGAGACAGCACAAGATCCAAAAAAAGATCCGAACCAACTGCTTCGGTGAAGCAGGGCAGTCAAAACCGTGCCATGGTCAACATATTATTGACCCAAATAGAACGGGACGCATCGGGCCCGGCCGAGTCATCCCGGCCGTTCAAATACTTCATTTAACATGGATGCTGCGTCCCCCTTCCAAGGTTACTTCGTTGAAGTGCAACGAGTTGCGTCGGCATTCCGACAATGGGTGGGAGGGGTCCGTGTTTCGATAACATCCCTCCCCGGCCTTTCTACGCTCGCAGACCTGCGGCTTATAAGGGTGTTCTGCCTCCAGTAGCGCCGTAGATTTCACCCGTGATGTAGCTGGCGTCGTCGGATGCGAGAAAAACAAAGATGGCGGCCTGTTCTACGGGCATCGCTGGACGCTTGAATGCAGTATTTTCGCCGAAGGTTTTCACCTTCTGCTCCTCCATGGTTGCGGGGATGAGCGGCGTCCATACCGGGCCCGGCGCCACTCCGTTGACGCGCACTCCAGACTTGATGGCGAGCTTGGAAAGACTCTTTGTGAGGCTGACGAGCGCGGCCTTAGTTGCGGCATAAGGCGCCAGCGATTCGTTTGGCTGAAAGGCTTCGATGGAGCATGTGTTCAGTACCACTCCGCCCGGCTTCATCTCTGGAAGCGCAGCCTGCGTCAGGAAAAATGTTCCGTATACATTCGTGCGAAACGTAGCATCGAACTCATCTTCCGGAATATCGTCAAGCTTTTCGTAGGCGCGCTGGAAGGCTGCATTGTTGACCAGCACGTCGAGACGGCCAAGCTTCTTTACCGTTTCATTCACCAGTTGCTCGCAAAAATTCTTTTCACGAATGTCTCCTGCAATCGCAAGCGCGCGCCGGCCCGCACCCTCGACCAGCTTTACGGTTCGTTTCGCATCTCTTTCCTCTTCTGGAAGGTACGACAACACTACGTCGGCCCCTTCCTTGGCGAAGCAGAGAGCGACGGCTCGTCCAATCCCGCTATCGCCGCCTGTAATCAGCGCGGCGCGGCCTAGCAGTTTTCCATGTCCGGTGTAGGTCTCCTCGCCGTAATCGGCAGGGGGATCTAACTCCTCTGAGCTGCCCGGTGCTGTCTGCTTTTGTTGGGGAAACGGTGGTTTCGGAAATCGTTCACGTGGGTCGGAAAGTTCTTTCACATCGCCGACGTCTGTAGTGCCTCTTGCCATGGATCACCTCGGGGAAAATGTCGCGAGCAGAACTCCGGCGGCCGGCTGGCTGCAAGGATGTCGCATTACTATTTGGGATGCAGGACACAGGGCGGACTGGAAGCCCACGATTGTCGCGCTGACACCGCGATATTCCATCTCATCAACAGTGCGATAGATGTTGCCATAAATTACATCGAGCGAAGACGGTGCGCTGGAAGAATGTGTCTACAGTCGAGCAGCCAGGAATTGGGCTGTCTTGCTGCCTTTAATGCGTGCGAGTGTTGAAGGCGGTGCTGCCGCTACGATGGCTCCTCCTTCATCCCCAGCGCCGGGTCCCAAATCGACGACCCAATCGCTGCCGGCGATGATTTGCATATCGTGCTCAATCACAACCACCGTATTGCCGGCGTCGACAAGGTTCTGCAACTGCCGCTGCAGGCGTTCAACGTCCGCAGGATGAAGTCCGGTAGTGGGCTCGTCCAGTACATACAGGGAATCGCCGCGCTGGGCTCGCTGCAGTTCGGTGGCAAGCTTGACGCGCTGCGCTTCGCCGCCGGAAAGTTCAGTGGCGGCCTGGCCCAATCGTAGATATCCGAGGCCCACTTCCTGCAACACATGAAGAGCGCGAGCTACCTGCGCCTCCTCTGCGAAAAACTCGGCCGCTGCGTCGACAGTCAGGTTAAGTACATCGGCAATATTTTTCTCCCGGTAGAAGACTTCAAGCGTCTTCGCATTGAAACGCGCCCCGTGGCAAGTGGGGCATGGGCTGTAGACACTGGGCAGAAAGAGAAGTTCCACGCAAACGAACCCTTCACCCGAACACGTCTCGCAACGACCCTTGGCGACATTGAACGAAAAACGTCCGGCATCGTATTTGCGTGTCCGCGCCAGCTTGGTCTCCGCGAACAGTTTGCGCACGTGGTCAAAAAGTCCTGTATAGGTCGCCATGTTGGACCGAGGCGTGCGGCCGATTGGTTTCTGATCCACAACGACCAGGCGGCGGATCGCCTCAATGCCCGAAACGATCGAACCGCTGGTGGTAGGAACGGGTGTCTCTTCCAGATCACCGGCCTCATCCTCATCGTCCTCAATTCGCTGGCCCAGGTACTCCGCCACAAGTTCGACGAGAACCTGGCTTATCAGCGTGGATTTGCCCGAACCCGAAACTCCAGTCACCGATGTAAAAATGCCTAGCGGGATATTTACGTCGAGATGGTCGAGATTGTTACGCGTGATACCGGCGAGCTTGAGCCACCCTTTCGGGGCTCGAGGCGTTGGATAGGTTGGGCTCGCTGCAGGAAAGAGATATTGCCGGGTTCTTGAATTGTCGATGTGTTGCAGGCCGGTAGGTGGTCCGGAGTAGAGAATTTCTCCGCCATTGACGCCGGCGCCCGGCCCTACGTCTACGATCCAGTCGGCGCGGCGAATAACATCGAGTTCGTGCTCAACCACGAAGAGTGAGTTCCCCGATTTCTTGAGTGTCTGCAGCGCGTTTAGCAAAGCTTCCGTGTCTGCTGGATGAAGGCCGGCGGAGGGTTCATCGAGAATATAGATCACGCCAAAGAGGTTGGAGTGGAGCTGAGTCGCCAGACGCAGGCGCTGCAACTCTCCCGGAGAGAGTGTTGGAGTGCTGCGTTCCAGCGAGAGATAGCCAAGGCCCAGGTTGAGCAACACGTCGAGCCGCGCCGTCAGATCACCCGTGATTCGGCGTGTAACCTCTGTTTTTTCCGGATTGGCGACATGCGCTTTGCCGCCACTTTGGACGAACGGCTCAAGAACGGAGCGCAGGCGCTTGAGCGGTAGGGTTGCGATCTCTGCGATGTCATACCCGGCAAAGGTGACTGAAAGAGCTTCAGGTCGAAGACGCTTGCCATGGCACCGATCACACTCCGTGGATAGCATGAACTGTGCCACCCGCTTCTTCATCATCGCGCTGTGCGTGTTGGCAAACGTGGTCAGCACGTGACGCCTCGCACTGGTGAAGGTCCCCATGTAGCTGGGTTCCATTTTGCGTTTCAATGCCTGGCGGGTTTCCGCGGGAGTGAAGCCGGCATAGACGGGAACCTGCGGCTGATCCTCGGTGAACAGAATCCATTCGCGGTCTTTTTTGGTAAGTTGGCGCCATGGGATGTCGACGTTGTAGCCGAGCGACACCAGGATGTCGCGTTGATTTTGACCGCCCCATGCTGTGGGCCAAGCGGCAATCGCGCGCTCTCGGATGGTGAGCGAGGGGTCGGGCACCATGCTTTGCTCGGTCACCTCATAGACGCGGCCTAGTCCATGACACTTGGTACAGGCACCTTCTGCCGTGTTCGGCGAAAATGACTCGGCATAAAGCAGCGGCTGATTCCGCGGGTAGTCACCGACGCGGGAGTAGAGCATGCGGAGCAGGTTAGAGAGCGTGCTTACAGAGCCAACGGAAGTACGCGTCGTAGGCGCGCCGCGCTGCTGTTGCAGCGCAACGGCGGGCGGGAGGCCCTCGATGGAGTCAACCGCTGGAACGCTGAGCTGATGGAACAAGCGGCGCGCGTAGGGCGAGACCGATTCGAGATAGCGACGCTGGGCTTCAGCGTAGAGAGTACCGAAGGCAAGCGATGATTTGCCCGATCCGGAAATGCCGGTGAAGACGACCAATGCATCGCGGGGAATGTCGACATCGACATTGCGAAGGTTGTGTTCGCGCGCTCCGCGGACGCGCACCATGCCATCGTTTCTTTCATTGCCAATCACGCCCCACCTCAGGCGTTTCGATGCTATTGTCGCGGATCGGGTTTGGTCGTCCTTTTGCCTGGTGATTCAGTTTACGCGAACCTGCAAAGGTTTTCCCTAATGTTTGCAAAGCAGTGCTGTGCCATGCAACCTTAATCCATGCCGGAATTGCCTGACATCCTGGCGTACCTGAGCGCGCTAGAGACTCGCATTGTCGGACAGCGGCTGGAGAAGATTCGGCTGGGCAGTCCATTCCTGCTGCGAACTGTAAGGCCGCCTCTAGAATCCTTCGAAGGCCGTACGGTGACCTCACTGCGCCGAATTGGCAAGCGCATCGCGATCGGCTTCGACAACGGCCACTGGGCGGTGATTCACCTGATGATTGCGGGTCGTCTTCATTGGCGTCCCACAGGCGCGAAGCTTGGAGGTCGCAACCATCTTGCGGCGTTCGACTTTCCCCAGGGCTCGCTAGTTGTGACCGAGGCTGGATCGAAACGTCGCGCAACCCTCCACCTGTTTCACAATCAAGAAGAAATGCGATCGGTTGATCCTGGTGGTATCGAGGTGTTTTCAATCGAACTGGAACAATTTCGCGCTGCGCTCGTCGCCGAAAATCGCACCCTGAAAAGAGCTTTGACGGATCCTCGCATCGTGAGCGGTATCGGCAACGCTTACTCCGATGAGATCCTTCATGCCGCCCAGCTTTCTCCGATTCTGTTGACACACAAGCTCACCACGGAAGAGTGGAGCAAGCTATTCAGTGCCATGCGCGGCACGCTTCAAGTGTGGATCGATCGGCTTGGAACAGAAGCGGGCCAAAGTTTCCCGGAAAAGGTAACTGCGTTTCGAAAGGAGATGGCAGTGCATGGTCGCTTTGGATTGCCGTGTCCACGCTGCGGGGCACCCATTCAACGCATCCGCTACGCCGACAACGAGACTAACTACTGCGCCACTTGTCAGACAGACGGCAAGTTGCTGGCGGATAGGAGTCTATCTCGTCTGCTGGGAAAAGACTGGCCGCGCACGCTTGATGAACTGGAAGCGTTGAAGCGGAAATAAGAAATTGATCTCAGATGAAATTCACGCTGACGGTTTGCTCGCCGAACTCTACTTACGGCCTTGCCACCCTATGCGCCGAGACGAATACAGCCGGCGAATACCCCTGAATTTTTCAGGCCTCAACGACCCCATCGTACAAAAGGATGCCTCAACAAGTAAAAACGTTGGTTGGAGGCGCACGGCACACCCCTTCCGGCTGACTCGGATAACTCAAAATGCGGGCGGGTGCAATATTAAGCGGCGCTGAACGCGAATGTCGATGTGGCTTCCGACGAGCTGCGGCAGATATTATCCAACCTGCTCTCGAATGCATGCGATGCCCTTGTGGGGCATGATGGTTGGTGGCAGCATCACCGTTGTTGCCGGCGTCCAGGCGGCCCCTTTCCGCACTTATTTTCGCGTCCAATTTCCAGTAACTCAAAAGACCGTGTACTCTAAGACACAGGATCCAATGCTGAGGAATCCCCATCCTCGTCGCAAAGCCGGAAGTTATCGGAGGCGGCATTCTATGCTGGACCGGGGAGAAAACCATGGATACTCGATTGTTAGTTGCAGCTATCGACGCGGAAATATCTCGATTGCAGCAAGTCAAGTCACTACTGTCTGGCAACGCCCATTCGCAGTCTCTCAAACTACCTGCCGCGGTGAAGTTCTCAAAGCCTACAAAGCGACGTAAGTTAAGTGCAGCCGCACGTGCGAAGATTGCCGCGGCTCAGCGGGAGCGCTGGGCGAAGTTCAGGAAGACCGCGAAGTAACAAATTGCCATCGCAGATCCTATCTGCATCGAGTAAGTCAGGAGAACGATGAGCCGACATCTACGCGTGGCGAATATTAGTTGGGGAGATAGCCAAGACGACTTTGAACAGTGGCTCGCCAAGGCCAGGAGCAAGAAAGATCCCAATACCCGGAAGTAACTTGCCGCACAAATTTACGCAGTGTGGCGAGATGCGGTGAAAGGCGCGATCGAGGCGGCTCTGGACACTCTGTGGGTGTGCGCTGCCAGCAGCTACGACAGCAACGTCAGTTTCCTGGGAGATGTGCCCGCGTCGCGCGAGCTGCCGGACTTAGTTACGGTTGGCACTGTCGATCAGGTTGGTGACGAGACTTCCTTCACCAGCTATGGCAGGACTGTGATTCTGATCCCAAGGCGATCCTCAATCGCATAACAATGGCATCTCGAATGTGGCCTCTACCTCCATCTAATCGCAACGAATTCGCCGAACTCAGGTATGCTTCTCATGGACTGTTCCGGCAACCCACCAGACGCTTGTGCCCTCAGAGTTGAGAGACGCGCACACCAGCACGGAGGCAACCTTTGTCATCGTCACAACACAGCCACATCAAGCCAGCAACCAGCCGCTTTGTCACCATGGTCTCAGCCATCTCCGCGTTGGCCGGTCTGCTGTTCGGCTATGACACCGGAGTCATTTCCGGCGCGATACTTTTTGTTCGCAAAGATTTTTTACTTTCGACATTTCAGGAAGAAGTCGTTGTCTCCGCCGTGTTACTGGGCGCCGTCGCCGGGGCTGCATTCGGAGGCAAGTTAGCGGACGCGTTGGGCCGTCGCAAGCTACTCATCCAGGTGGCGATTTTGTTCATCATCGGCGCCATCGGTACCGCTTTCGCGCCTTCGCCAACGTGGCTGGCAATTGGCCGCGTAGTGGTCGGTGTCGCGATCGGCATCGCCTCGTTTACCGCGCCGCTCTATATCTCTGAAGTTTCGCCGCCCGCGATTCGAGGCAAATTGGTCTCGCTGAACCAGTTGATGATCACGCTCGGCATCGTGGTGTCGTATCTAGCCGATTACGGGCTAGCGGACAAAGAGGCCTGGCGCTGGATGTTCGGCCTGGCTGCGATTCCCGCGTTGATTTTACTCATCGGATTGTTCTTTGTTCCGGAAAGTCCGCGTTGGCTAATGGGAAGAGCGAGGGATGATGAGGCTCGCGGTGTTTTGGAAAAAGTTCGCGATTCCGGGGATGTAAGCACCGAGTTGGCCGAGATCAAAGCTGACCTGAACCTGCAGGAAGGCAGCTGGCGTGAGTTGCTGAACGAGTCCTTGCGCCGCCCGCTTATCATTGGTATCGGGCTGGCAGCTTTTCAGCAGTTCACCGGAATCAACACCGTCATTTATTACGCGCCAACAATATTTCAACTGGCGGGTCTTCACTCCGCTTCGGCCGCGATTTTGGCGACTGTCGGCGTTGGAGTCGTCAATGTCCTGCTGACCGTCGTCGCACTGCGCATGCTCGATCGCGCCGGTCGTCGTCCTCTGCTACTGTGGGGCCTTGTCGGGATGGTCATCAGCCTGGGCGTCCTCGGCGGAGCCTTCCTTATTGGCAGCGGTTCGTCCATCGTTGCCTGGCTTGCCGTCATCAGCCTTGCGGTCTACGTCGCCTGTTTCGCCGTCGGGCTGGGACCCGTTTTCTGGCTGCTGATCTCGGAAATCTATCCTCTCAAGATTCGCGGCCGCGCCATGGGTGTTGCCACCATGATGAATTGGGGCTCCAACCTGATTGTCGCGCTTACGTTCCTCAGCCTGCTGCATTCTCTGGGGCGTCCGGCGACTTTCTGGCTCTATGCCGTCATCGGCATCATCGCGTGGTTCTTTGTCTATCGCCTGGTCCCGGAGACCAAAGGTCGCACACTGGAACAGATCGACGCATCCTGGCACTCAATCGGCAAAGATCACAAGTAGCTATTCTTTCTTCTGCTCGATTGCATCCAGCTTGTCTGTAACTGCATCGATGGCTCGGCTCCAGTTGACCAGCACATTCCCGACGATGGGAGATTGCTGGTCGGCGAGCTGCCAGTTATGCTGGTCCATCGCCTCGCGAACCGCGGCCAGCGTCTTCACGCCGTACCCTGTGTACGCGCCCGGAGCGTAGATCTGGTTTCGATACCAACTCCGTCCCGGCAAACCCGCCTGCAGCAGGGTGGCGCGCTCGGTTAGCATCAGCAAGTGATTCACATCGGCCAGCTTCGTTCCACCCAGCAGCGCATCGTCCTTTGCCAGCTGGTCGAACACGGCCTGGTATTTGGTTGAACTGGTTGTCAAATCCGCTACGCCGTTTTCCAAGGGTGCGAAATTCATATACGGCGGCACTGGCTCTTCTTCCGGTGGATAGGAAGGTGTCTGCGGATCAGACATCGCGGCGAACACTCCCTCGTGAATCTGTCGATTCGTTTCCGCAATGTTCTGTCGCACATCCATCATCTGTTTTTTCAACTGGTCGACATAGGTGTGGATGGTGTCCGCGACGTCAGTGAACTCATACGGCAGTACTTCTGCATCTGCCATGCGCATCACGGCTATTCCAGCCACTTGGGCCAGCGCGCGACCGTACACAAACTTTGTGTCGGCGAAATGCGTGTACCAATAGAAGTCGTCGTACTCAGAGTGATATACCCCAGCTTTCGTCTCGCCGTCGAAGCCCAGATCAACCGAGGGAATTCCAAGATGATCGAGGAAAGGGGAATAATCGGACCCATCCCCCAGCGCACCGATGCGCAGATCGCGTCGGTCACGCAGCTCGGTGCGCTGCGCTTCTGTCGAGGCCTCGCCAATCTGCTGTAGCCGGGCCCGTTCCAGCACAGAATATTTTGTTTCAGGATCCGGTACATCCGCTGCCACGGTATTCAAAAAGTGTTCGAGGGAATGCGATCCGGCCATCCCTAGAAAACCTCGATCGTTGGTGTCGGAATTGACATAAAACACAGCATGATCGCTCAGCTCTTTCGCGTGCGTCTCCACCCACTCGGTTGAACCCAATAATCCCGGTTCTTCGCCATCCCAAGCGCAATAAATGATGGTTCGGCGCGGCTTCCATCCTTGCTTCGCCAGTTCGCCTAACGCTCGCGCTTCTTCCATGACCGCAACAAGACCGGAGATGGGATCTTCCGCGCCATTCACCCATGCGTCCTGATGATTGCCTCGGATTACCCACTGATCCGGCTCCGTCGCGCCCGGCATCCGGCCAATCACGTCGTAGATTGGCTTCGTGTCCCAGTTGGAATAAACGCGCAAGTGTGCTTTTGCCTGACCCGGACCCACGTGATAGGCAATCGGCAATCCTCCGCGCCAAGGACGCGGGACCATCTGTCCACCCAAGGCCTGCAACAATGGCTGCGCGTCTCCGTAGGAAATTGGCAGCGTCGGTATCTTCGTAATTTCTGGATTATCTTTCAAGGGAACACGCTTCGCATCCTTGGTTGAACCGTATCCCGGCGTCAGCGGATCGCCCGAATAATATGTGTCCGTGACCGCACCGCGCTGGACGCCCTCCAACGGGCGTGCCGGACCTTCAGGAAAGGTCGTATCTTCTCCGTATCCATCCTGCTGCGGATCGGAGTAGATGATGCAGCCGACAGCTCCGTGCTCGGCGGCCACCTTGGGCTTGATGCCGCGCCACGCGTGGCCGTAGCGTGCAATCACGATCGCGCCCTTGACGGATACGCCCATCTTCGCCAGCGTGTCGTAGTCTTGTCGCGTGCCGTAGTTCACATACACTAGCGGTGCGGTCACATCGCCATCCGCGGAGTATGCGTTATAAGGTGGCAGCGCTTCCGATTGCTGGTTCGATGTCGGATCGCCAGAGACCGGAGGTTCCGCCAGTTTCGCGGTAAACTTTGTCGGCTCGACTAACTCCAGCGAGCGCTCTTTTGGAGTCGGGAACAATACGTAAAATGTCTCGATCGAAGTATCGAATCCCCACGAGCGGAACTTGTCCGCAATCCACTCCGCATTGTCTTTATCGTAAGGAGAACCCACGTTGTGTGGATGCGCGGACAAACGCTGCATGTAGCTGCGGAGATTATCCGGCGAAGGGATGGCAAGAAATTTCTGCTCCCACTGCACCTCTTTCGCAGATGCATCGTGCGAATATCCCTGCAACAACTCGGGTGTCGACGGTTGTTGCGCGTGCATCACAACTGCCGACAAAATCACGGGTAAAAGCCAGCGCGACGAAATCATCTTGGGTCTCCAGACTCTGAAGTTGACTTGGGCGAAGCAAGGTAATACTTGAGGACACTGCGACGAACGATGCTGCACTCCACATTCTTCGACCCAGATCCGCAAAACTTCCGGCCGGTGACCCGGTCTTCAGCTGTGCAATTCTTTCAGTACTCTAATCTATCTTTGCCAGGTGATTTTGACGAGGATGTCTGGCGGCGCAGATTTGAGGAAGGGAAGTGGGCGCGTTCATTCGTTCCGTGGAAAGCCAGCCGATTATTCGTGACGCAGCGCTTCCATCGGGTCGATGTACATCGCCCTGCGTGCAGGAATCAAAGTCGCAGAGAGAGCCACAACCCCCAACAAGATCGCTACACTCAGGAAACTGAGCGGATCATACGGGCCGATACTGAACAGCATTCCTTTCAGCACTCGCGCCAGAGCCAAGGCAATCCCAAGCCCTAGCAGGCCTCCACCCATGATCAGTCGTCCGCCCTGCCACAGGATCAGACGAAGTATGTTGAACCGGGTGGCGCCCAGCGCCATGCGCACACCAATTTCCTGAGTTCGCTGAATTGCGATGAACGCGACGATGCCGTATAAGCCGAGCAGTGCAATCAACAATCCAGTTGCGGCGAAGAACCCGACCAGTGCCGTTTCAAACCTCGGTCGCGCGGCCATCGTGCTTACACGTTGAGTCAACGTTTCAATGTTGACAAGCACAATCGGATCCAGTTTCGCGACTTGTGCACGAATCCAGCGCGAAATGACATCCGGCGGTAGCGTGGTTCGCAGGATAAAGACCTCTGTCCGACGATAATTGTCGCTCCAGTCCTCCGCACGATCCCGCCGCAGCAGGTAATATTCCGGCTCTTCCGGCCCTGCCAGCCCATCGTTCTTTACATTGGCCGCGACTCCAGCCACTGTGTACCACGGGGTGTTCACCTTACCGACATCGGCGTTGATGTGAAACTGCAGCCGATCGCCGACCGCATTTTTACCAGGGAATAACCGGGTCGCGAGTTGCTTGCTGAGAACGACAAAGTGTTCGCTCGAGTTCACGTCGTCGAGTTGAAATCCACGGCCTTCGATGACAGGAATTCCAAGCGTCCGGAAATACTTCGGAGAAACAAGGCGCGACGATACCAGCCCGCCAGTTCGCCCAAGGGTCGCTGGCCGGGTTGCGGTTGCAATAGACGAAAAAAAGATCTGGTGTCCTGGATCTGGAGGAACGGAGTCGCTCGCGGCTACCGAATTCACCCCCGGTGCAAAGCGCAATAGGTTTTCAAACTGCAGAAAAAACGCCATCTGACGCTCCGCAGTGTCGTAGTTCTGGTGGGGCAGTGTTACGGTTACAGTTATCGTATTCTGCGTTCGCATTCCCATCTGCTGATGCTGCAGATTCCAGAAACTGCGCAGGAATAGTAGGCCACCCGTTAGCAGCACCACGCTGGCAGCGATCTGGCCGATCACTAGCCATTGGCGGATTTTCGCAAGGGAGCCACTCGCGACGGTGCGGTCATTCTGTGGCCGCCAACTAGGCTTTTGCAGCACCGAGGCAAGCCCGAACAGCGCTCCGCACACGACGGAAACAATCACCGTAAAGAGAATGATGCGCAAATCGAGATGCGCTTGAGCAAGAAAAGGAATGCTGGCCGGCGCGATGGCAATAAAGATTCGTAGCAGCACTTCGGCTAGGATGCAGCCTGCGACTGTGGCTGCAATAGAGAGAAGAAATGCTTCCACTAGTGCCTGCCGCGCCAATCGAACTCGGCTAGCTCCCAGCGCAGCGCGAACTGCCAATTCGCGTCTGCGGGTGGCGCCATGCGCCATCAACAGGCTGGCCACGTTAGCGCACACAATCAGCAGCACCGCGAGGACTGATCCCAGCAGCACCCACGCAATCAAGCTCGCATCCTGCATCTGTCGGTCGCGCAGTGAGCGAATCCGTAAATGAAAGTCGGTCTGGAAGGATCTGCGAAGTTGTGGCGGGATGATCCGCTGAATATCGTTAAACAATGGCGCGAATTCCGTCCGCGCCTGCGCAATGCTCACTCCAGGTTTGAGTCGCGCGAAGGTCCGCATCGGAAATCCAATGCTCCCATTCACGATATGCTGTTGCGCCTCATCTAACGCCAGCGGCATCAGCACGTCCGCCGGCTGCAGATCTGGCAGCTCAAAACTTTCAGGCAACACGCCGATCACTCGCACCTGGCTGCCATCGATATCGATGAGTTGATTTAGAACCTTTGGACTGCGATTGAAGCGACTCTTCCACAACGCGTAGGAAATCATCGCGACGTCTGGCCCGTTGGATCGCATTTCAACTGCTGAAAAATTTCGGCCAAGAATCGGAGCAACGCCCAGCGTGGTCAGAAAATTCCGAAGAACGGGCATGCAATGCAATTGTTCCGGATTTCGTTCTGTCAGGTCGCACTCGCGGGACACGGCTCCTTCTGATGTCAAAGCCTCGAATGGCTTTTGATTCCTTTGCCAGTCAAAAAAGAAACCGCCCAGTGTGAACTCTTGTGTTTCTAATGACTGCACTAGACCCACCGACACAAGGCGGTCCGCATGCGCATAGGGCAGAGGACGGAAAAGGATCGGATCTACCACGCTGAAAACCGCCGTTGTCGCCCCGATCCCCAGCGTAAGGGTCGCAACGACGGTGATGGTGAAGATGGAGTTTCTTCGAAAGCCGCGCAAAGCATATCGAACATCCTGCAGCACCGTCTCCATCCACCAGCCGGGCCGCTGCGCATAGGTCTGCTCGCGCGCACTTTCCATTCCTCCAAAATCAATTCGTGCCTGTCTGCGAGCCTCTTCCGGCGTCATCCCAGCCGCAATGTTGGCCTGTGTCGCCTCCTCCAGATGAAACTGCAGTTCATCATCCAGATCACTGGAAGGCCTGGGCCGGAAAAAATATCGTAACCGCGTGAAAAATTCGCTCATGGCGCAGGCGTCTCCAATACCAGGGCAATCGCCGTGGATAGCCGCTCCCACGTCGCCAACTCCGTTTCCAGTTGCTTTTTGCCTTTGCGGGTTAACGAATAATATTTCGCGCGACGATTGTTATCCGAACTTCCCCAGTCCGACTGAATCCATCCTTTGTATTCCAGGCGGTGAAGCGCCGGATAGAGCGATCCCTGCCCAATCTGTAGCACGTCATTGGATATTTGCTGGATGCGCTGTGCCACGCCCCAGCCATGCATTGGCTCCAGCGCCAGCGTTTTCAATATCAATACATCCAGGGTTCCCTGCAGCAGGTCGGTAGATGGCGGCATGTTTCCCCTCGACGTTCGACAACAGAATGACTCCCCTTCATGTCGAATGTCAAGGGGACCGCGTCGCTTTCGCCTGCTCCCACGAAAAGAAGACAGTTGTTCCTCTGTCGCAGTACGATTTCGTGAACGAAGTTTTCGATGCTTGGCGGATAACGAAAAAAGGGGACTGAAAATGACACCCAAAATCTGGATGGCCTGCCTTCTGCTGACAACATCAACTGCATTCGCTCAAAGCAAGACCTCACCCGATGGCGTCGTCCGCGTCGATATCACTCCCGGCCATAGCGTCAATTCCTTCAATCCGGATCAGGCGCTCGGTAGCTCCATCGATGTGTTGTCGCGTTCCGGCATCGATCACGTCTATACCCCGCACATTTTGCAGGAGTCGCTCTCCGCGGGCTGGGGACCCATTTCTTATCGAAATAACTCTGAGTTGCGCAAGGCTGTCTGGCATTGGACAGAGAACGGCACCTGGAGCGATCCGGCGAACAAAGACGGCTATTTCACCGGCAGCAGCGATCTTAAAGCTCCCATCAAATACATCCTGTCTTATTCGTTGCCGCATCGCGGATTTTCAACCGGCGGCGATCGTCCCATGTCCGACGCAGGCCTCAGCTATTGGAAAAGCAATCCTTATCTGACCAGCAAATTCACCGGCGAAAGCGATGCCGCGCATCCGCAGTGGGTGGTCGCCGATCTCAAGTCCGACAAGCAGGTGAACGCGGTCCAAATTCAATGGGAGAATCCTTATGCCGTCACCTATCAGGTGCAGTATTGGATCGGCACCGACGCCCTCAACTTTGACGCGGGTCCGAAAGGGGAGTGGAAGACGTTTCCCGCCGGCGCCTTAACCGATGCGAAAGGCGGTACCCTTACCCTCAAGCTGGCCGATACTCCAGTCACTACCCGCTATCTGCGCGTGTTGATGACGCAGTCTTCGAACACCTGCGATGAACACGGCAGCCAGGATATTCGTAACTGTGTGGGCTACACGATTCAGCAGATTCAAATCGGCACCCTTGGCCCATCCGAGAACGGCCAGTCCGGTGAATTCATTCCGGCCCCGAAGAATCCTGAAACTCCCACCGATCCGCGGCATGCGCACGATCATCAGACATCCTACATCGCTTCTTCCATTGATCCCTGGCATGCTGCCAGCGATGTGATCGATGACGGAGGAAAATATGAACACAGCGGCTTCGACATTTTCTTCACTAGCGGAATTACGAATAATCTGCCGGCGATGATTCCCGTCACCCTGCTCTATGGCACACCGGAAGACTCTGCCGCTGAAATCGCCTACATCGAAAAGCGCGGTTATCCCGTCCGTTACGTGGAAATGGGAGAAGAACCTGACGGGCAACATATGCTTCCCGAGGATTACGCCACCCTCTACCTGCAATGGGCGAAGGCGATCCACCAGGTCGATCCCAAGGTAAAGCTCGGTGGCCCCATCTTTGAAGGCGTCAATCAGGATATTCGCGTATGGCCGGATGCGCAGGGCCGCACATCATGGATGGGCCGCTTCGTGGACTATCTCAAAGCGCACGGCCGCCTTTCCGACCTCGCCTTCGTTGCCTTCGAGCACTACCCTTATGACGGCTGCGATATCACCTGGAAGAGTCTCTACTCCGAACCGCAACTGATGAGTCACATCCTGCAGGTTTGGCGCGACGATGGCGTCCCCAAGAATGTCCCTCTCATCGTCGATGAAAGTAGCCTCGCCGCCCAGCTCACAGGACCCATGAGTACCATCTTTGGCGGCTTATGGCTAAGCGACAGCGTCGGTTCGTTCCTTGCTGCCGGCGGCTCGCTCTATACCCACTCCCCCATTCAGCCGCAGGGCCTGCAACCTAGTTGCCTGGGCTGGGCCTCCTGGTCGAACTTTGTTGCAGATGAAAAGAATTACGATGTTCGCGGCTACACTGCCTATTACTTCGCGGCGCAGATGATCAACCGGGAGTGGGTGCAGCACCGCTCCGGCGTCGACGAGATGTTTCCTTCTTCTGCCGATATTAAAGACAATGACGGCAATCTGATGGTCACCTCCTACGCTGTTCATCGGCCGGATGGGAATTGGTCGCTAATGCTGGTGAATCGTGATGAGACGAATCCGCACACCATACGCGTTGTTTTCGATGAGGCGGGAAAGAAGACTTGGTTCAACGGGCCCGTCCGCGATGTCACCTTTGGCAGCGATCAATATGTCTGGGTCAACGACGGACCGAACAGTCATGCCGATCCCGACCGCGCCCCGGTCGGTACCACCCTTACCGGCGATTCGAACACTGTGTTTGTTCTTCCGAAAGCCTCCATCACAGTTTTGCGAGGCAGGTTGAACCTGGCCAACAAAAAAATTTCGCGTCAAGTGAACCGCTCCGTTGGCGTGGCGATCATGTGTCCGGAAATGAACACGGCGTCTCAATATCGGACAGTCTCATCGCTCGGCGTGCGCCGTTCTCCGCCTTAACTTATTGAAAATAGGTCGGTTCTGTGCCGGTTATTTTGGCGTGCCGCTTGCATTGAAGATGACCAATGGATATCGCACGGCCCGATCTGAAAAAGCAAAAAATCCGCCGCCAAATTCTGTGGGCTGCGGTCGCAGTGGTTCTGCTGGCCGGAATCACCGTGTTCGTGATGCGGCTAAAACCCGCGGCTCCAACCGTCGACCGCAGCACGGTGTGGACAGACACCGTTAAGCGCGGCAACATGATCCGCCAGGTTCGGGGTCTGGGAACACTTGTACCGCGCGAGGACCGCATCCGCTCCATTCCCGCCGAGACCGAT
>JAZKAG010000025.1:0-6535 GCA_040389265.1 Acidobacteriota bacterium | reverse complement strand
AGCATATTCAAATTGCCCGGCGCCCTTGTCCATCCCGACACGGTCATTCTGAAGCTCACCAATCCCCAACTCATGCAGGAGGCGCAGGATGCCGCGCTGCAACTGAACGAGGCTCAGGCGGATTATCACAATACCCAGGTCAGCATTGAGAGTGCATTGATGGACCGCCGTTCCACCGCCGCCGACATCAACGCCCAATATCAGCAAGCCCAGCTGCAGGCGCGAACCGATAAAGAGCTCTATAAGCTCGGAGTCATCAGCGGCCTCACCTATAGCGATTCGCAAGGCAAAGCGGATGCACTGACAACCCGCCAGAAATTGCAGGAAGATGAAGTTTCCATCAATCAGAAAGCTCTCGAAACTCAGCTCGCCGTGCAGAAGGCGAAGGTGCAGCAGGCCCAGGCGTTAGCGCAGCTGAAGCAGCGCGAGGTCGATGCACTTACCGTTCGCGCGGGGATTGAGGGCCAACTGATCCAGATGCCATTGCAGATGGGCCAGCATGTTCTGGTTGGCGCGGAACTGGCGCAGATCATTCAGCCGGATCAACTCAAGGCGCAGCTGCAGATTCCAGAGACCCAGGCGCACGATGTCTTGAACGGCCAGCCCGCTGAAATCGATACGCATAATGGCGTTGTTCCTGGCACGGTCACACGAATTAATCCAGCGGTTGTGAACGGAACCGTCACCGTTGACGTACAGATGGATGGAACCTTGCCGCAGGGCGCCCGGCCTGACCTGAGCGTGGATGGAACTATTGACTTGCAACGGCTACACGATGTGCTGTACGTGGGGCGGCCGGCGTTTGGCAATGAAAATTCCACCATCAGCCTGTTCAAGCTGGATCCTACCGGCAACTATGCTACGCGCGTCGCGGTCAAAGTCGGTCGCGCCTCCGTCAACGAAATTCAAATCTTGAGCGGCTTGAAAGAGGGAGACAATGTGATCCTTTCCGACATGTCGCGCTGGGACAATGTAGACCGTATTCGGCTGGATTAATCCCCGGCAGACGCAGACCAAAGAAGCAGAAATTTGATCCCAACCGGTTTCACGGACGAAAGAGAGGACCAGTACACAATGGCCATCGCAGAGCAGTCGTTGATCCACATTGAAGCTCTCACCAAAGTTTTCTACACCGATGAGATTGAAACCCACGCGCTGTCGGGCATTCATCTCAACATCGATCGAGGAGAATATGTCGCCATCTCCGGTCCTTCCGGCTGCGGCAAATCGACCCTGCTGTCCATCCTCGGGCTGCTGGATACACCAAGCGGCGGCAGTTATTTGTTGAACACGCGCCCGGTAGAAAATCTCAGCTTTGCGGAGCGCTCGCGCATTCGCAACCAGGAGATTGGTTTCATCTTTCAGAGTTTCAATTTGATCGGCGACCTGACGGTGTATGAAAATGTCGAGCTGCCGTTGACCTATCGCTCGGGCATGCCGGCTGCCGAGCGCAAACGGCGCGTCGATGAGTCCCTGGGTCGCGTCGGCATGGCTCACCGCCTTCGCCACTATCCATCGCAGCTCTCCGGCGGTCAACAGCAGCGCGTCGCTGTCGCCCGCGCACTTGCTGGTTCTCCTTCCATCCTTCTGGCGGATGAGCCGACTGGAAACCTCGACTCCCGCAATGGCGAAGCCGTCATGGAGTTGTTGAAGGAACTCCACAAAGACGGGGCCACCATCTGCATGGTGACGCACGACCCGCGCTTTGCTAAACTTGCCGACCGCGAAGTGCATCTGTTCGACGGCCAGGTGGTCTCAGAGGAAGATCTGCGCAGGAAGCTGGCAGCCGAAAGGGAATTGCTGCAATGATCGCGGTCTGGGCCGATCTCCGCTACGCGTTTCGTCAGTTGCGCAAGTCGCCCGGCTTCACGGTGACTGCGGTCTTGACGTTGGCGCTCGGCATCGGCGCAACCACTGCGATCTTCAGTCTTATTCAGGCCGTCTTGCTGCATCCGGCGGGAATCGGAGACCCGGCACGCGTGGTGGCGTTGCGAGCCCGCTACACCCGTTTGAACTTGGCAAACATCGGAATTTCGGCTCCGGATTTTGCCGATGCGCGTTCACTGAAGAGTCAAGTTGAATCTGCGGCGCTGAATCAGTCGGGCAGCTTCAACTCCATGGTGGATGGACGAACCGAGCATGTCACGTCGGCACTTGTCTCCTGGCAGTGGTTCAACGTGTTGGGGGCAAAACCGATTTTAGGGCGCACGTTCACCGCGGAGGAGGATCAGCCGCACGCTGGCCACGAAGTTGTGTTGAGCTACGGCATGTGGCAACGGGCGTTTGGCGGACAGAAAGACGCAATCGGAAAAACAATGCTGCTCGATCAGCAAGCCTATCGTGTGATCGGCGTCATGCGCAGCGATTTTGACTGGCCGCGCGGCCGCGATGTGTGGGTTCCCCTCGGCCTGGCTCCAGATGCATACACCCCCTCTCAGCGTTTCAACGAATCGTATGACGGCATTGCCCGATTGCAGCCGGGTGTCAGTGTCGCTCAATTGAATGCGGGCCTGCAGTCGAAGGCCCAGGTTGTGACTCGTAGCATCCGCTTCAGCCAGGAAGCCGGATGGGGTATGTTTGCTGTTCCGTATGCGGATTTGGTTGCCGGGCAGTTGCGCACGTCTCTCTTTATTCTGCTGGGCGTGGTGCTGGCCATTCTGTTGATTGCCTGCGCCAACGTTGCAGGGCTTTTTCTAACACGTGGCGCTGGACGCAGCCGCGAGATGGTCATTCGCACAGCCTTCGGCGCACCTGCGTGGAGATTGGTCCGCCAACTATTGGTGGAGACGCTCTTGCTGGCCGGCACGGCCACGCTGCTGGGCGTGTTGATTGGACCGCCTTTCGGTCGATTGCTGCTATGGATGGTTCCACGAGATTTAGCGGCGGGATTTGATGTGCGTACAGCACCCGCGGTGGTGGCATTTGCCGCTGTGGCTGGATTGTTGACGGCCGTTATCTCGGGTTTGGCGCCGGCCCTACGAATCGTCCACGGACACAAACAGCTTCGCCTGCATGAAGGCGTCCGTAACGCTACCGCTTCATCAGAACGTCAACGGATGCGCGCTGTGCTGGTGATCGCGGAAGTCGCTCTCTCACTGCTTTTGTTGAGTGGCACAGGATTATTTCTTTCCAGCTTGCGGCAGTTACAGCAGGTGAATCCCGGATTCGAATCCAACGGCGTTCTGACCGGCGCGGTGAATCTAGGCGGACCAAGGTATCAGGATAAGAAAGATCAGCAAGCCAACTTCATCACCGCGGTCACGGATCAGTTGTCGGCACAACCCGGCGTGCAGGCCGCATCTGCTATCTTTCCTTTGCCCTTTAGCGGGGCCACTCCATCGGCATCGTTTGCGATAGAAGATCGTCCCACCGCTCCGAACGATCCGGGCCCCCACAGCTACCGAGCCTGGGTCACACCAGGATATCTCCGAGTGATGCGAATTCCGCTGCGGGCCGGGCGCTGGTTTACCGCCCAAGATCGTCAAGGCACCGCCCCTGTAGTTGTGATCGATGAAAATCTGGCGCGAGACTATTGGCCCGGACAAAACGCGATTGGACATTATCTACGATTCGGAAATACCACCGCCTGGAGTCAGGTGATCGGCATCGTAGGGCATGTTCGGCTCAGTTCGTTGGCAGAGGACACGGGTAAGGGAACTGTGTATCAGGATTACGCGCAGAGCCCGGTACCCATGGCTGATTTTGTTGTCCGCACCGAGGGCGATCCGTATGCATTGAAAAGCACGTTACAACGCTCGGTTGGTGCCATCGACGCAACTCAAAACGTTTTCGATATTGAAACGCTTCACTCCTTGGTACAGGAATCTCTCACCGTGCGTCGCCTGATTGTTTGGTTGCTGAGCGGTTTTGCATTCCTTGCGTTGACGCTCGCCATCATCGGCATCTATGGACTGATCAGTTACACCGCTGTGCAACGCACCACGGAGATTGGCATCCGCATGGCGTTGGGCGCGGAGCGCATGCAGATCGTCGGAATGGTGCTGCAAAGCGCTGCAAAGCTAATGGCTGCCGGATTGGTCCTGGGAATCGTTCTGTCACTCCTGGCGAGAGCATTGCTGATCCGGCTCTTCGCCAACCTCGACGCAGCGAGTGTCCTGTCTTTCCTGCTGCCTGTTCTGGCCCTGGCCATCGCGGGACTGCTGGCCGCGTTGCTACCCGCGCTGCGAGCGGCTTCCATTGATCCCATGCAGGCCTTGCGTTCCGAATAAGGAGACTGACGATGACGACATTCATCCACGATCTTCGCTTTGCAATGCGCCAGTTGCGAAAGTCGCCCGGCTTTACGGCGACAGCGATCCTGACGCTCGCGCTCGGCATCGGCGCCACCACCGCCATCTTCACGCTGGTCCACGCCGTTCTGCTGCGATCGTTGCCAGTAGGCAATCCCTCACAGTTGTATCGCATTGGGGATCAAGATTCTTGCTGCGTCTGGGGTTCATTTGTACCCGACAGCGGGAATATGTCCATCTTCCCCTATGACCTTTATCTGAACTTCAAGCAGACCGCACCAGAATTCGAACAGCTTGCGGCAGTGCAGGCCGGCAGCAATGCCGTCAGCGTCCGATACGGCAAAGCAACCGCCAAGGCCTCCACCAGCGAGTTCGTCTCGGGCAATTACTTCTCAACACTCGGCGTCGGCGCTTTCGCAGGTCGAATGCTTTCCGCGACAGATGACAAACCCTCAGCTCCCCTGGTTGCGGTTCTCAGCTATCAAGCCTGGCAAGCGAACTATGCCGCCGACCCGTCTGTCGTTGGCTCGACCGTTTATATCGAGGGTCAGCCAGTCACAATCGTTGGCATCGCGCAGGCGGGTTTCTTCGGCGACAGAATCACACCGAATCCGCCCGCGTTCTGGATTCCGCTGGCGGCTGAACCATCGATTGCCCAAAGCAACTCCCTGCTCAATCATCCGGATTCCTGTTGGCTCTATGCGATCGGCCGCGTGCGTCCGGGCACGGCGATCCTCCCGCTACAGGAAAAACTCTCAGCTTCGCTGCGTCAGTGGCTTCGTACCCAGCCGGCATTTCTCAAGCGGAGTTCGTCCACGATTCACAGGGCACACATTGTCCTTGCTGCAGCGGGTGCGGGCATCCAGAGCGTGCAGCAACAAGTTGGAAGCGGCCTGCGAATGTTGATGATTCTCTCCGCGCTGGTTCTGTTGATTGCGTGTGCTAACGTTGCCAACCTGATGTTGGTGCGGGGCACCGTGCGTCGCGGCGAAATGTCGATCCGCATGGCCTTGGGTGCAGCCCAGACGCGACTCGTCCGCCAACTGCTGACGGAAAGTGTTCTTCTCAGTTGCATTGGCGGCTTGGCCGGTCTGGCAATCGCTTGCGTGGGAACCCGCGCGATCCTGTCGCTTACATTTCCGGATTCGCCCGGCCTTCCAATCCACGCCAGCCCGTCGCTGCCCGTCCTTGCTTTCGCATTCACCATTTCAGTGCTTACCGGAATTCTTTTTGGTATCGCTCCGGCCTGGACGACTTCGCATTTGGAACCGGCAGAGGCGCTGCGAGGTGTGAATCGTTCTACCGGAGATAAATCCTCATTTCCGCAAAAATCTCTGGTTGTTTTTCAGGCGGCATTATCTCTGGTATTGATTGTCGGCGCGGGATTGCTGACCAAATCTTTGCAGAATCTCGAACACCAAAGCCTCGGTATTTCTACGGCCGACCGCTACGTCATGCATCTGGATCCTGCGGGCGCCGGTTACACTCCAGCCCGTCTTCAGGTGCTCGATCAACAGCTAGAACAGCGTCTATCCCTGCTCCCAGGCGTGGGCACCGTCGGTCTCGCTCTCTATAGTCCTCTCGATGGAGATGGCTGGACAGACTGCGCTTATGTTGAAGGCCGAGCCACGAACTCCAGCATGGCCAACTGTGCAGGAGCTTCGTGGGACAGGGTGACCCCACATTTTTTTGATGCCGTCGGCCAGCATATTCTGCGCGGACGCGGCATTACCGAGCACGATACTGCAACCTCGCCCTTCGTTGCTGTGGTCAATCAGGCCTTCGTCAAGAAAGTTTTTCCGCACGACGATCCCATGGGCAAACACTTCGGAACGATCAGTCCGCAATATGCAAACAGCTTCGAGATTGTGGGAGTTGTTGCCGACGCCAAATATGGCAGCCCGCGCGATGAGGTTCAGCCGATGTTCTTTCGTCCACTGACGCAGGAGATTACGACCTACAAAGAAGCGAGCGCAATCTCCGGCGAAGTCCGCAGTATGAATCCTCATGCCGTTGTGGTTCGCCTGCAAGGCCCCCACGCGAATATCGAGTCCGAACTCCGTCGCGCCGTGTCGAGCATCGATCCAAATCTCGCCATTGTCAGCCTGCAACCTTTCGAGCAACAGGTTTTCGACAACTT
Source organism: Acidobacteriota bacterium (assembly GCA_040389265.1). Lineage (GTDB taxonomy): Bacteria > Acidobacteriota > Terriglobia > Terriglobales > Acidobacteriaceae > JAKAAZ01. Next base: position 145 of record JAZKAG010000025.1, on the reverse strand, counting down.
CGATCAGGATCGCCTGCTGGCGCGGTTGACCGACTTGTTTGGATTGCTGGCCCTGATTTTGGCTTCGATCGGGCTGTATGGAGTCACGGCTTTTTCTCTGGCTCGACGCACCCGCGAAATAGGACTGCGAATGGCGCTGGGTGCT
>JAZKAG010000024.1:0-7889 GCA_040389265.1 Acidobacteriota bacterium | reverse complement strand
GCAGGCGAAACTTCACGGTGCTATCAAATGGAAAGTCCGCGATCAACGTAAGTTTCTGATCGCCGTAATGACGGAATTGGCAGGAGACGCACACCTTTCGCTTGAGGGTGATCTGATATCCACACAGATACCTTGTATGGCTGGAGCATCTGCAAACGAAACTGCGATCTTGAGGCGGAACACAACGTGGCCAGTGCAAGACTTCGTAGTGCTGCCACTCGAAACCGAACACATCAAAGCGATCATTGCAGGTATTGGAGGTACAGTGCCTCAAGGGATCCTTCATATTCAGATCGAAAAGAATGGACAAATGGAGCTTGGACTTTATGACAATTTCTGTCCCGATACATCGTTTTTTGGACCAAGGCTGACGCCGGAGCTTTTCAGCCGTCTTGAATCAGAGGGCGTTCTCCAGAAAATGACCAGCCCGCAGGCCATGAGGCGGGGAGCCGGCCGCCAGCCTGCAAACTGAGACACTACTGCCGTCCCTCACTCTGCTAAACTGCGCTTTCATCACTCAATCGCACCCAGCGCCCACGGACGACCCTTGTGTATCGCACCTATCGACAACTTCTCTTTGAGCGCTTTCGCGCTGTCCTGCTGGAAAAATTCCAGGTAGAGCTTCCCCGTCTCACCGTCGAAGAACCTCCGACAGTGCAGATGGGCGACTACGCCCTGCCCATCGCCTTCGAGCTGGCGCGCACGCTGCGAAAAGCGCCGCGCAAGATCGCGGAAGAACTAGTCGCCGCCATCGGCACCGTGCCGGGATTTACAGGATTTGAAGTCGCCGGGGCCGGATACATCAATTGCCGCCTCGATCGTAATGCGGCGGCCCATGCGCTCGCAACACAGATGGAAAGCCTGCCCCAACCGCCCGAGTTCATTCTGGTCGAACATACCAGCATCAATCCCAATAAGGCCGCCCACGTCGGCCACCTGCGCAACTCCATCCTCGGCGACACGCTGGTGCGCATGCTGCGCGCCGCGAATTACCAGGTCGGCGTGCAGAACTACATCGACAACACCGGCGTCCAGGTCGCCGACGTCGTGGTCGCCTTAGTTCACGTGCAGCAAATGAATTTGCCAGCCGTCGAGCGCTGGCTCGCCGAACTGAGCACCCGCAGCGAACGCATCGACTTTGCCTGCTGGGACCTCTACGCCCACGTCTCGCAGTGGTACGACGCCGAAGAATCCCAGAAGCAGGCCCGCAAACAAATTCGCCTCGACACCCTGCACGCCCTCGAAGCCGGCAACAACGAGACTGCCGCCATCGCTGACCTGGTCTCCACCGCCATCCTGCGCCGCCATCTTGAAACCATGCTGCGCCTCGGCATCGAGTATCAATTTCTTCCCCGCGAGAGCGAAATCCTCCATCTGCATTTCTGGAATGCCGCCTTCGCATTGATGAAGGAAAAAGGCGTTCTCTATCAGGAAACAGAAGGCAAGAACGCCGGCTGCTGGGTCATGCGTCGTGGAACCGCGGGCGCCGACGGCGAAAATCCCGACGAAGAAGCCAAGGTCATCGTCCGCTCCAACGGCACCGTCGGCTACGTCGGCAAAGACATCGCCTATCACCTGTGGAAGTTCAACAAGCTTGGCCTCGACTTCGGCTATCATCTCTTCCACATCTATCCCAACGGCGATCGCTGCTGGATTTCCTCCGAGCACAACGACCAGCCCGCCTCCGCCCTGCCTCACTTCGGCCACGCCGACGCCATCTACAACGTCATCGATGCGCGCCAGGCCGATCCGCAAAACAACGTGATTGAAGCATTACGCGGCATGGGCTTCACGAACGAAGCCGACAACTATCATCACTTCTCGTACGAAATGGTCGCGCTCACCCCGCGCTGCGCCATGGAACTTGGCTACGTCCTTTCCGACGAGGATCAGGGTCGCGCCTACATTGAAGTGTCCGGGCGCAAGGGCTTCGGCGTAAAGGCCGACGACCTCATCGACAAGCTGATCGCCTCCGCCCTGGCGGAAGTGAACGCGCGCCATCCCGATCTCAGCGAGAACGAGCGGCAGGATATCGCCCGCAAAATTGCCGTCGGCGCGCTGCGCTATTACATGCTGCGCTACACCCGCAACACCGTCATCGCGTTCGATTTTCAGGATGCTCTCAGCTTTGAGGGCGAAACCGGACCCTACGCGCAATACGCCGTCGTTCGCGCTGCCAACATCTTCCGCAAAGCCGGCGTCACCGCCGAAGAAGCCCTGCAGCAGTTCGCGTCCGTCGACGGATCCACCTACTTCACCGGCGACGACGGCGACAGCCTGTGGGAGCTCTGGCTTCTGGCGTCAAAATCCGTCCATGTGCTCGAACGCGCCATCCAGACCACGGAGCCGGCCTACCTGGCGAAATACGCGTTTCAACTGGCGCAGCAATTCAGCAACTTCTACCACCGCCACCACATTCTGACGGAGAATGATCCCGCACGCAAAACCCTGCTGCTGGCCACCGCCGCCGTCGCCCAAAGAGAGCTCCTCCGCACGCTAAGCTGGATGGGCATCACCGCCCCCGATGTCATGTAGGGCTGCTCTTCGGCAAATCAATCATAGTGCTGCGCGCAAACATTGTTCGTGCCAAATTCCAGGAAGGTTTTCGAGAATATATAGCTGGTCGCCTCCGTGGTAGAAGCTGACCTCTTTCACTTTGCCGACCGCATCCGCGTGTGCCAATTGTTCCGGTTGCAGACTATGGTGATATTTCCATGTTGACTGGAAATTCTCGAGAAAATTTTTATCGGCGATACGAACCTTGCTGCCCACCGGAAACGTCGCTTCATAGGGATCAATTTTCGCCACTTTGGAAATCTCTTTCTCCATTTCTCGGCGCTGTACTTAGAACGAAAAGTTTCTTGGCTAATTTTCGCTGGCTCAGACTTTCAAGTCTTACTTTCCGTAACTCCGCACCCACTCCACAATACTGCGCACCGCCACGCCAGAAGGCCCCTTCGCAATCCAAGGCTTGTTCTCTTCCATCCACGCGACGCCCGCAATATCCAGATGAATCCACGGCGTCTCATCGACAAATTCCTTCAGAAACATCGCCGCCGAAATCGCGCCGCCGTAACGGCTGCCACCGGTATTCCGGATGTCGCCAATCTCCGACAAGATCATCTCGCGATATTCGTCTTCCACCGGCAGCCGCCAGAACCGCTCACCCGAAAGTTTCAGCGCTCGCTCAAAATGCTCATAGCTGTCTTCATCGTTCGCGAACACGCCGGCATTCACCATGCCCAGCGCCACCACGCATGCCCCGGTCAGCGTCGCCGCATCAATCAAATGAGTCGCGCCTAACTGCTTCGCGTAATGCAGTCCATCGGCCAGCACCATGCGCCCTTCCGCATCCGTATTCAGCACTTCAATCGCCTTGCCAGACATCGCAATCGCCACGTCCCCCGGCTTATACGCCTTGCCCGACGGCATATTTTCCGCCGAACACACAATGCCGAGCACCCGCACCTTCGGCTTCAACTGCGCAATCGCGCGCATCGCTCCAATCATGGCCGCCCCGCCCGCCATATCGTACTTCATCTTCTCCATGCCGTCGGAAGGCTTGATGGAAATGCCGCCAGTATCGAACGTAATTCCCTTGCCCACCAGCGCCAGCACCGGGCCATCCTTCGGTGCATCTTGCGGCTCATAGCGCATCACGATCAGCGCCGGCGGCTCCTCCGACCCCTGCGCCACCGCCCAGAAGGCCCCCATCTTCAGCTCTTGGATCTTCCCTGTGCTGTGGACCTCGCACGGCAATCCCTGCTCTTTGCACATCGCCGCAGCCCGCTCTCCTAAAATCGTCGGCGTCAGCTTATTCCCCGGCTCGTTCACCAGCGCGCGGGTAAAGTTCTGCGACTCCCCCAGGATCACGCCCTCGCGGAATGCCGCCTCGACCGCTTTCTTCTCCGCCCTCACAGGAGCGACCACGGTAAACTGCTCGATCGACCGATCCTTGCGGTCAGACTTGTACGTGTCCGGATCGAAGTCCCCAACAAAGGCGCCTTCCACCGCAGCCCGCGCGGCCTCCGCCAAATCCAGTCCGTCAAATTCCGGCAGCACAAACGTCACCTGGCGAATCTTGCGCGGCTTGGCAAATCGAACCGCAGCCCCCGCGGCTTTGCGAATCTCCGGCAATCCCAGCTTCGCCGCTTTCCCCGCCCCGACAACCAACAGCCGCTTCGCCTTCAGTTCCGCGGGCGCGTACAGCAGCAGCGTCTCGCACAACGTCGCGGAAAATTCGCCGCTTTGTAACGCCGGCTTATCTGCGCCCGCAACCGTAGCATCTTTCGTCAGCAGTGTGGGCTGCGCCACCGCGTTTTTGTCCTTCGAGGTCGCAGCGTCCGCCGCCAGCACCACCAACAACTCCGCTTCAAGAGATTTCAGCGCTTCAAACTTCAGATCTGTTTTCATCAAAATTCAATTTTCCTTTCAAATTCGGCTGCACTCGATCCCTCGCGCCCCGCTAGGCATTCCGCCGTTTGCTGGCAGCAATGGCGGAGCGCGCATCCCGGTCATCCTCACGCCGTCGCTCGGTCTCGCGCTTATCCCAGTTCTGCTTTCCTTTGGCCACGGCAATCTCGCATTTCACGCGACCGTTGCGAAAATAAAGCCGCGTCGGAATCAGCGTCAGCCCCTTCTGCTGCACCTTGCCCAGCAGCTTGCGCACTTCCTCGCCGTGCAGCAGCAGTTTGCGCGTCCGCACCTCGTCGTGACTGGCATAACCGCTGTGGGAGTACGCGCCAATATGCAGATTCAGCAAAAAGGCTTCCCCATCCTTCACCAGGCCATAAGCGTCGCGCAGATTCGCGTTGCCTTCGCGGATGGACTTCACTTCCGTCCCGCGCAGCACCACGCCCGCTTCAAACTTTTCCAATAAAAAATAATTGTGGCCAGCCTGACGGTTCTGGGCCGCATCTCTCTCTCCAGAAGCAACAGGGTCGCGCGGCTTGGGCTTCTTCGGCGGGTTTGGAATCAGATTCGTAGTTGAGCGTGGCATCAGTGAACGTTTTCCGCTTCACGCGAATGCGAAGAAGGCTGGATGTGTCGCAGCGCTCCAACACGGAAGGAGGATTGACCGCCTTCCGCTGCTTCGATTCCGCGAAACTCGCTGCAATTTCTCATGCTAGCACGCGAATCTGGCAACTTCTTTGGCGATTGGATAACCGAATGCGCGCCCGGCCAGTCCAACTCCCCAATGGTATAGTGATGGTAACGAACCGCTGCATTGGCTCGAACGCGATAGTCACTGATCGTTCGGGTTTTTTCAAAATGCCGGGATGCGCCGAATTCATGCATTTGCCCTCTATTTTTTCTCGCGATCGGAACTTTCATATCGCCCAAAGTTCGCACCCGCTCGCATGTCCAACTGACGTTCCGTCGTCCTGCGCGCACCCCAGATTGCCCCTTTCCCATTCCCTGCGTCTGTTCGGCTGGATTTGTTTCTTCGTGGTGGCATTCGCCATCCAGGGAACGCTGTCTCCACTGCATGCGGACCAGGCCAAGAAGCTTTTCAACCAGGGCAAAGAGGCTGAAATCCGCGAGGATTACATCACCGCCTACCAGGACTATCGACAGGCGTGGCTGGCCAAGCCCAAGGACATGAAATACAAGGAAGCCTATACCCGGCTTCGCTTCCAGGCCGCCGCGCAATATGTCGAAATGGGAAAAAAGCTGCGCGACCAGGGCCAGTTGAATGACGCCCTGACTGATCTCCTGCGCGCGCTCGAGATCGACCCCACGTACGAGGAAGCTCGCCAGGAAGCGGATCGCATCCGGGCACGCATCAATGGTACCGAACCGCCGCATGCTGAATCCGAGACTTCCGATGCCACATCCGCCAAGGCGCAAAGGGCGTTGCAAGACCTGGGCGGTCCGCTGCAGTTGAAGCCGCTTTCCGATGATCCGCTGACCATTCACATGGTGGCCGACACCAAGGAAATCTACAAGACGATCGGCAAGCTGGCCGGCGTCAATGTGCTGTTCGACCCTGACTATACTTCGAAGCGTATCCCCATCGATCTCGATCGGGTGACGCTAGCCGACGCTCTCCGGAGCGTCGCTTTCGTATCCCAGACTTTCTGGCGTCCCGTCACCTCAGACACCATCTTCGTCGCCGCCGACACCCGCACCAAGCGCACCGAATTGGAAGCCCAGGCTGTGCAGACGTTTTACCTCGGCAACATCACCCAGGCCAACGACCTGAATGAAGTCCTCAACGCTGTCCGCAACCTGATGGACACAACCGTAAAAATGCAGGCGGTGCCCAGCCAGAATGCCATTGTCATGCGCGGCACTCCAGACCAGCTCCTGTTAGCACAAAAGATCATCGACGACTTGGATAAGGCCAAGCCGGAAGTTGTCGTCGACATCGCGGTTCTTGAGGTCAACAAGGACCTGCTCCGCAACATTGGTCTGCAACTGCCAGGCTCGATCGGTGTGCAACTGCAAAGTTCCACCGCCTCCACCACCACGGGAACAACCGGCACCACCAGTACCACCAGCACCACCAGTACCACTTCGACTAGCAGCGGCCTCCCCTTGAACGACCTCGGCAATCTGAACGCCACCAATTTTGGCATCAGCATCGGCGCAGCCACGTTGAACATGCTGCTGACAGACTCCGACACGCGGGTCCTGCAGAATCCGCAAATCCGCGCTGTGGATGGCGAAAAGGCAAATCTGAAGATCGGTTCCCGGGTCCCCATCGCCACTGGGTCGTTCTCACCCGGCGCCGGCATTGCAGCCGCCGGCATCAGTCCGCTGGTCAGCACACAGTTTTCCTACATCGACGTCGGCGTGCAGATTGAAATGCAGCCCACCATCCACTACGACGGCGATGTCTCCATGAAACTTCACATCCAGGTTTCAAACATCACCAGCTTCAGCAACCTGGGCGGCATCGAACAACCGGTCATCGGAAATCAGGAACTGCAGCAAGTCATCCGCATGAAAGAAGGCCAGGCCAACCTGCTCGGCGGCATTCTGCAGCATTCCGAAAGCAAAACCGTCGGTGGCACTCCCGGCCTGGGCGAGATTCCGTTGCTGAAATACATGTTCAGTTCGCAGCAAACTGAAACCGTGAATGACGAAATCGTCTTCGTGCTGATTCCACACCTGGTTCGCGGTATTGATCTTAGTCCGCTCAACCTGCGCACCATCGACACCGGAACCGGCTCCAACGTAAGCCTGCGAGAGGTTCCGCAATCTCCAGACATTTCTTCCGCGCTGATCACCCGCACCGGCCACAACGCGTTGACATTTGAACCCAGCACCCCGCCTGCCGGCGCTGCCGAGGCAGCGAATCAGGCCGTGTCGCAGATGGCGCAGAATATGCAGAATGCCGGAGAGAATCCCAGTCCCGGCGCTCCTGGCTCTCCCATGACGCTTTCCTTCGCGCCGCAACAAAGCGTGCACAAAGTTGGCAGCACCTTCCAAATGCAGCTCGACCTCTCTGGCGGTCATGATGTCTTCTCGGTGCCCATGCAGTTGCACTACGATCCCAAGGTTCTCGATCTGGTGAATGTCGACACCGGCAATCTGCTGGCGAAAGATGGCCAGACCACAGCCACCGTCCATCGCGATGAAGGCAACGGCGACGTCACCATCAGCACCTCCCGCCCGCCAGGGGTAAAGGGCATTACCGGCGACGGCAATCTGGTGACGCTGACCTTCACCGCCAAGGCCGCCGGTGACGCAACCGTGCAGGTGACCAAGGCAGCCGCGCGCAACAGTGCGCAATCGATCCTGCCCGTGCTTGCGGGCTCCCCAGCTATCGTCCATGTGCAGTAAAGCATTTCTCCTGTGGATGTAGAGTGGGCCATGCTGTTCGCGCCGTTTTTCCGTTAAGAAAAACGGCATGAGTGATTCACCTTTGCCGGCACAGCAAA
>JAZKAG010000023.1:5483-18282 GCA_040389265.1 Acidobacteriota bacterium | reverse complement strand
CGCCCTTTCATCGTGATCTGGATGAACCCGATGGTGTTGGAATTTGTGTTCGGCTGCCTGATCGGGCTCATCTATTCCCACAGCCGGGCGACCGACAAAGCCAGGAAATTCGGCCTGTCCGTGGCCGCCATCGGTGCAATTTTATTGGCTGCCGCCATCTTCACGGGGTATGGTCGGGCCAGCGAGCAGGACTGGATTCTCGCGGGATACTACTGCTGGCTGCGTGTTGGAGTGTGGGGTGTGCCGGCGGCATTGCTGGTGGGCGGCGTGATTTTCTGGAACCCGAAAATGCGTTCCACTCCAGCTCGACTGCTGGTGTTTCTCGGGGATGCTTCCTACTCCATTTACTTGTGCACGATTCCGTCGCGCAGCATTGTGGAACATTTCTGGCGGTTCTTCGGAAGCTTCGGCCCAGATAGCGGTGTTTTTTTCAGTGCCCTGTTCTGCACCGTAGTCGGTGTGATCTGCTATTTATTGTTGGAGCGGCCAATGATGCGCGCCTTCCATAACTGGTACAAGCCGATTCCCCTTCATAAGCGGCCCTCGGCTACGAGTGCCGTCATCCAGCCGTAACGCCTTAGGGCTTCTGTTTCGGATAGATTTGGAACAGCAGAATTCCGCCGCCGTCGAACGGATCCAATCCACGAAAATTCCCTCGCTGCACCAGCGTCCGCTCGGACTTCATAGTGATCAATCGTTCGACCGGGTGGTTGGTCCAGTGCATAAACCAGTCCGGACGGTAAACGTTCAGCTTCTGCGCCAGGGGCATGGCACCGTCGCTATCCATGGCAGGCAGGCCGCCGCTCAGCAATGAAGCTTCATCCGCTCCGCGGCCAATTAGCAGCTCATTCGAGGCGGCTCCGGAGGCATGTTCTGCAACGATGACTTGCTTGATCTTCAAGCCGGCGTCAACCAACGTATATTGCGGATGCAGTAGATAATCTCCGATGGAGGCGATGTTCCACATCACCGAACCGGCCACACATACAGCTGCAACCGCGGCGATTCGCTTGTTGGCGCTCCACATCCATTGCAGAAAAATCAAGGCCAGCCAAATGGTAGGAACGATCATGGTCACGAAGTAGCGAGGCGGCCCGTCGTAGTGATACACGATGAAAGCAGCATAGCCTGTCTCCCAAAGAAACGCGGAAATAAACGCTGCCAGTGCCAATGGGAACAGAACTGGATCAATCCAGGTACCGCGGAAAAAGAATCGCAACAGTCGCGATGGAGAATTCTCAAGCTGCCACAGTGGAGCCATCCCCAGAATGATTTCCGCGTCTGCGGCATAGTGATGAGCCCAGATAATTTTGGCAATGCCCATCAGAACGATGACCGTCCCCAGCGCCATCGCCAGCAGTTTCCATGCAGCCGCGCGATCCTGACGGTTGTTCGCCCAGATGGGAAAAAGCACCGCCGGCAACACGAATGGTCCCGTCGTCTTGGTCAGCGTCGCCACCACAAACACCACGCCAACCAGCGCAGCCATCGCGTAGCCCCGCGGACGAACGCGTCCCGCGAAATAGATGGCAAGCAGTAGAAACAGACCGAAGGCAGGCTCCAGTAGAGCCAGCCGGCCAAAGAAAAATCCAAGCGCGTTGGCGGCGATCAGAAATGCCGTAAGACAGGCGAAAGTTCTGGACCGATACTGGCGCGCAATCGCGTAAGCTACAAGAACGCTCAGGCAGACGCATCCGACGGCCAACGCCCGTGCCGCAATCACGCTGATTCCGGTGAAGTGGAACACGAGCCCGACAAGAAACGGCCACACCGGCATAAACACGCCCGGATTCCAACCGCCGGCAAGATACGCATGCCCCAGCGTGAAGTGCTGCAGCGCCGCCCCCGTGTAGAACCCTTCATCCGTATATCTCGCACCGTCCTGCGCATAAAACTGGAACGCAGGAAAGTCGGCGCTCAGATGAATGAACCGTAGCGCCAGCAGGCAGACTGCCAGCGCCAGCAGAGCCAGCTGCCATCGGCGAGCCCGCAAATCTGCTGTCGTCATGCCTTTTTTTCTTCGTGATATTCCTGCTCGGTATTCACCGCCCACAGGTTGGACTTATCGGCAACGTTATTCATGATGTTTTCCGCCGCTGCCATCGCGGTCAGCATGGAATGATCCTGGTTGTTGTACTTGTGCATTCCATTTCGGCCTACCAAAAACAAATTCTCAAAGCGGTCGGTGAATTTCTGGATCACGTCAAAACGATCGTAGGTGCCAAAGTATGCGGGATAGGTCTTCGGAACTCGCACCACGTGTCCATCCAGCACATCGGAACTTTTGAGAATCCCGATTTTCTCCATCTCTGCAACCGCGAACTTCTTGATGTCTTCATCCTGCATCTTCCACAGCGGATCGGTATCGTTGCAGAAATATTCCAAGCCAATCCACATCTTGGAACGATCGGCCACCATCCACGGACTCCAGTTGTTAAAAATCTGCAGGCGGCCTACGGTCACGTCCGGTTCTTGAATATAGATCCAGGTATCTTTCAGCGGGCTGCCGTCTGGTTCGGTCACGAGCAATTTATTCACCAGCAGTCCCACGGTGATGAAGTCTCGATATATCAACCCTTCGCTCACTTCTTTCACTTCCGCGGGAACAGCGGCCCCACCCGCGGCCAGGCTGCGAATCAGGTGTTGAATCGGCATGGTGGAAACAACGTAGTCGGCTGGAAAGACCTGGATCTTCCCTTCTGCATCGACGGCCACCACTTCAGAAATTCTGTTGTCTTCGACTCGTAACTCCGTCACCCGTGTCCGCATGTGCAATTCGCCGCCATTGCGCTGCACCAGCGAAGCCACATGCTCCCACAACTGACCTGGGCCGAATTTCGGATAGAGGAAACGCTCGATGAGCGACGTTTCGACACCTTTTTGGCTGACATCCCCGCTGCCCTTCTTCTTGCCGGAAAATGCCTGTTTCACAAAATGTTTGACCGCGCTGGTCAGCGACAGGCCCTTGATTCGCTGCGCGCCCCATTCGGCGCTGATGTGACGCGGATGAACCCCCCAGACTTTTTCGGTATACGACTCGAAGAACAATCCATACAGCTGCTTGCCGAATCGATTCACGATAAAGTCTTCCAGCGAAGTCTCCGGTTTGCGAGCAAAGAATCGCGCCCGCAAGTAGCTGAAGCCGACCTTCACCGTGCGAGGCAATCCCAATCCGCGCAGCGTTTCCGGCGTCAGCTTGATCGGGTAATCAAAAAATTTGCGCAGAAAATAGATGCGGCTCTTGCGAGGACGAATCAGCATCACCAGGTCGTTGCTTTCAGGATCCAGGTTGCTCTGACCCGATTGAATGGTGCGCTGCTTGTTTTGGTAGCTGATCGGAATGGCACTGCCAGCCCCGTCGGTGGTCGCAGCCGGCATCACTTCCAGCCACCATTCCATCACCCGATCCGATTTGGAAAAGAATCGGTGACCGCCAATATCCATCCGGTTGCCCTTGTAGCGGATGGTGCGCGAAATGCCTCCAATCTCGCTGGTTGCCTCCAGCACGATAGGATGAACGTCGGAATGCCGCTGCAATTCCAGCGCTGCAGTCAGACCGGCAGGTCCGGCGCCAATAATGATTGCTGTTTTATTCATAAGATTCGGGTTCGAGCGATACGCTGAAGATTACTGTCATTGTCTCGTATTTGCTTACGAAGCGACAATGTTTTCGCCAGTTGTCCTTTCATCCAACGGCATCTACTGGGTTTGTCTTCGGCTTGAAAATACGGCAGCCAGAACAGGCGATGCTATCCTGCCGCATGAGTCTCGCAGACGCTGCAACCATTTTCGGGGAGCATCGAAATCTCGCCCAACATTCCTAGACCGGCACAAAGAATCCTTGAACTGGATGGACTGCGCGGCATCGCGATTGCCATGGTCCTCATGCGGCATTACATCCATCATCCCAGCCTGCTGTTGCTGGGTCCGCAATGGGGTTGGATGGGCGTCAACTTATTTTTTGTACTCTCCGGATTTTTGATTACATCCATCCTGCTGCGGCTGACCGATCAGCCCGGCGCATTGAAGGTCTTTTACGCCCGGCGCACTCTTCGCCTGTTTCCTCTCTACTTTCTTGCCCTGCTGGTTTACTTCGTCGCCTCAGCCAGTGTAGGGACACCCCAGCCATTCAAGACCGTGCTGCTGTATATCGGTTTCCTGCAGGCGTTTTTGCCGCCCTTGATTACGAAGCTTAAAATCGTCCCGCATCCAGACTGGGTGGTGATGGGATTTGGCGTCCTGTGGTCGCTGTCGGTGGAAGAGTATTTTTATATTCTCTGGGCTCCGCTGGTCACATTCGTGCGCGCACGCCGCGCTCCTCTGCTTACAATTTTGGCCTTGATCTTGTTTCTCACACCCTGGGCTCGATACTTTTATCCGGACCCAAAAGGGGGCCAGGAATTGTTCCTCGCCCAGATGGATTCGCTGGCCGCGGGATGCCTGGTGGCGTTCCTCTGGCAAGAATATGGGTTGGCCTGGCGAGCCCGCCTGCGGCACTATGCACGCTGGCTGTATGGATGCGTGGCAGCGCTGCTCGCGTTGGCTATCTGGATTGATTTTGCCACTGGAATCACCAAGCAAAATGAATTCGACCAGCGCATTTTCAACGCCACCGATTACACCGTGCTGTGGCTGGCCTGGTCACTGTGGCTGCTGGTCACGCTGGCCGTGAGTGGCACCAATGGAATCGTTCCGCGCCTGCTGCGTCAATCCTGGCTACGCTGGCTGGGTCGGATCAGCTATTGCCTATACCTCGTGCACTATCCCATCTACCTGGCACTGCGAAATTATCTGCCGCACAGCCTGGCGCTGTTGCTGGGGCTGGTCGCGGCGCTGGGATTCTCAGCCTTCTCGTGGCGATACTTTGAAGGTCCCATCAGCCGCTGGAAGCAACACGCATTCCGCTATCCCATGGCCTCACAGCCGGAAGTTCCCTAAGCAAGCGGCCGGACGTCTCCCCTTCGAAAAGAATCCGTGCCTCGCGGAGGGATCGCTATTCGTACGCCAGCGCGTCGATGGGATCTTTGCGAGCGGCTTTGTACGCTGGGTACACGGCGCCAATCAACGCACTCACGATGGATAGAATGGTGGCCCAAATCACCCAGTGCACAGTAATGGGGAATGCAATGGTGGGGAATTTTGCAGTGACACCCACGCGGGCGATAAAACTCAGCGTGATTCCCAGCAGAATGCCTCCAACGGCCAGCATGCCGGTTTCTCGCAGAATGGCAGAAACAATGTACGCCTTCGAAGCACCCAGAGCTTTTAGAATGCCAATCTCCCGCGTGCGCTCCATCACCGCCAGGTACATTGATTGAAAGATCACCAGAAATCCAATGATGCATGCAATCCCGATCACGGTGTCCAGTGCGGGTTCCAGGCCCGGCAGCCGACTCGGCGTCATTTGCGAGAGCAGATCCTGCATGGTTTGCACCTGGTAGCCTTCCATTCCCGGCGTGTGCAGAATCTGCTGCTCCACCAGACTGTCGTTGGCCGGGGTGTCGAGCTTCAGATAGAAGAGCGAGGCTTTGCCCTCCGAACCGGTCAACTGATCCAGCGTCGCCAGTGGAATAAACTTACGACCACCCTTGCCGTGCTCCACGACACCGCAGATTCGAAACTGGTGATTCATGATGGGGATTTCGTCGCCCACCTTAAAGCCTTTTCCGCTGCGCGCAAAAACGTCATCCACAATCACGTCGAACGGATGTTGGAAAGAAGTCCCGGAAAGAAAAAGAAATGGCTTTAAAGCATTAAAGCTTTGGAAATCGATGCCGAAGATATTCTCAAGCGATTTGCCGGTAACAAACTGAACCGCGACCGGCGAGGAGACCGTCACGTGGGGCAGACGGCCCAGCACATCCGCGACCTTGGCTGAGACCGGAGCTCCGCTGACACCCACCAGAAAGCTGGAGCTGGCTGGACGTACGATCAGGTCCGCACCAATACCGCTGGTACGAGATTTTGTGTCATTCAGCATGCCCAGCATGATAGCAGTCACGGAGATGATCATCAGCACTTCAATGGCGACAGCGGTAAGGCTGAGTAGAGAACGCAGGGGGCGGTAGACCAGGTTTCCGAGTATGAGTTTATTCATGATTCCAAGCCGTAAAATTCTGGAGAATCGACAGATACGCCGGCACGCTGCTTGTATCCTTCGCTTCTCTGCCAGTATATCGACTGGTGAAAAACTTCGTTTTCATGCTATTAAAAGCACCATAGTTTGGGCATTTTTGTTCGGTACTATGGAGATACGTAATCGAATTGGATTAGAGAAATGCTGCATGATTTGATTTGACTCGATTATTGTGCAGGATTACTCTGCAAACACCGAACAATCAGCGCCAATAGAAGGTTCTACCTGTGAGTGCAGGAACTACATCCATGGAACACTTCGGAGAAGCCCTACGCTGCGAACGACAGCGTCGCTCTGTCAGTCTGGAAGATATTGCTCAGACCACAAAAGTGACCGTACGCAGCTTGCAGGCGCTTGAATCTGATGCGTTCGATCAGTTGCCCGGCGGAATCCTCAGCAAAGGGATCGTACGAAGCTACGTGCGTTTCCTTGGCCTGGACGAAACCGAGTGGGTAGATAGATTTCTCGATGCCAGCGGACAAAAAAATCCGCCGGCGGCCAATGATAAAGATTGGGCGGCCTTCGCATTGAGTGTTTCCACCCATCGCGGTGGACGCGTTACCGACACCAAGCTGCGCTGGGCCGGCGTGGTGGCATTGCTGCTGCTGTTGTGTGGGCTGGGCTGGGTGGTCTACGGTTATGTTCGCGAGCGCGTGACCGCTTTGTCGATTGTGTCTCCACCTCCAGCGTATGCTTCCACTTTGACGACACAGGCGCCCCCGGCACCCTCCACATCCGTCGTAGTTCAGACCAAAAAGAAGTCGCATCATTCCGCCTCCCATTCGATGCGTTAATTGACCTGCCATCGCCTTATCTCGCCCATTGGCTGCGCTTTCATTGCCCTCCGAATTTAAAGATTTGTTAGCCTGATAAGAGCAATCTTGGGTTCGCTTCACTTCTGTCCGCTTCCCCGGACTGCGAGGGACGTCCAATATTGCAGCGGCCGTCAAGCCCATTTCACAAATTTAAGAGCTCGACCCGCATCAGGAGGAATATTGCTAGTACAAGATCGTTTGCTATTTACCTCGGAGTCCGTAACCGAAGGACACCCCGACAAGATTGCGGACCAGATTTCCGATGCCATTCTGGATGCATGTCTGGAGCAGGATGCGCATAGCCGTGTGGCTTGCGAAACATTGACCGCAACCGGCCTGGTGGTGATTGCCGGAGAGATCAGTACTCAGGCATATGTGGATTTTCAATCGCTGGTACGGGGTGTGGTCGCGTCCATTGGATATGACAATGCGATCTATGGCTTCGACTCCAATACCTGCGCCGTGATCTCGACCATCAACAAGCAGTCCGGCGACATTGCCATGGGCGTGGACACGGGCGGTGCCGGCGATCAGGGCATGATGTTCGGTTATGCCACCGACGAGACCCCGGAGTTGATGCCTCTTGCAATTTCCCTCGCCCACAAGCTGACCAAGCGCCTTTCGGAGGTGCGGAAGTCCGGCCAGCTCAGCTACCTTCGCCCCGATGGTAAAAGCCAGGTCACGGTGGAGTATGCCGCCGACGGCAAGCCACTTCGCATTGATGCCGTGGTCATCTCCACCCAGCACGCGGAAAGCGTCACCAACGAAGACCTGCGCGCCGACATTCTCAAGCATGTCATCCAGGCCACCGTGCCGGCAGAACTGCTCGACGAAGACACCAAATACCACATCAATCCCACCGGACGCTTCGTCATCGGCGGACCCATGGGCGACACTGGACTGACCGGCCGAAAGATCATCGTCGATACCTATGGCGGCTCCGGCCGTCACGGCGGCGGCGCCTTCAGCGGCAAGGACCCGACCAAGGTCGATCGCTCCGCAGCCTACATGGCGCGCTACATCGCCAAGAACATCGTCGCGGCCGGATTAGCTCGTCGTTGCGAAGTGCAGTTGGCCTACGCCATCGGCGTGGCAGAACCTGTCAGTGTCCTGGTAGATACATTCGGCACTGGAACAATCTCTGACAAGAAGCTGCAGCAACTTGTCCGCAAGAACTTCAAGCTGACTCCGCGGGACATTATCGAAAGCCTGAATCTGCGCCGCCCCATCTACCGCAAGACAGCGGCGTATGGCCACTTCGGAAGGAACGATGCTGATTTCACGTGGGAAACCACCGATAAGGCAAAGGCTCTGAAAGAGCAGGCCGCTGCGACAGAAACAGCCGTAGCCACGAAGTAAGCATCCCGCATCACCATCAGAGGCAGGCTTGAAAGAGCCTGCCTTTTTCCCATGCGTAAAGCGTGCGATCAGCGGTGATGATGGAACGCCAGCCGCTCCAGCATCGGCGTAAATTCATGGATTTCATTCCCTAACGCTCCCTGAGCCAGGGAGATGCCATAACCCTTTGCCGTCTTAGGCCAGGTCGCACTCACCGCCGGATAATAGGTCATCGTCAATGCGGTGGCCACGGCATTGCCCAGCAACTGGGAATAATTTGGCTGGTAATTTCCTGCGTCCGATCGAATAATGAAGACTCGTTCCGCCGCGTGATAGAGGCGTTGCTTGATGGGTCGGTGACCCTGCCGATAATATCGCGGGTCTTGCCGGAACACCGCCGCCATGATGCCATCGGACAGGATCGCGCGGGTGTTCTGCAGCAGCGCAGCAGCCCCCAGTCGTTCGCCAAATGCACCGCTATCAGAGCCATATTGCGGATTGCTGTCGATCAACTGCTCCCACCCCGCACCCATAAATTGGGTTGCGAACGCGTAGGGTTGGATCTGCTCCCAACCGGACAACTCCAGCTTCTCCTTGGCGGAAAGACGAACTGTGCTTTGATCGGTGCCAATATACTTCGCCAGCCGCGGCGCAGGCGTCCGAGCCGTCGACGTGGTCGCAGGAGACTCGGGCCGCAACGGGAGAGGGCGGGCGCCGATCAAGATATCCGCTGCAGGCTGTGGAGCATCGGGCAGGCTGGAGTTGCCATTCACACGGGCGAACAATGTAGCGGGCAGCACCATCGCTGCAAAGAAAATGCAAGCTAAAATCATCCGTTTCAAGAGGTTCAATCGAAAGTCCGCCTTGTATGAATAGGACTGCTGAAATCTGCACTGCGAGCAGGGCATTCGTCGGTATCTTCGTGCGATTGGAAGAAGTTCCCACCACTCTAGCCGTTCCCCGAAACTATGAGATGTAAATCTCGCCTTGAATGGAGCAAAAATCTCGTCAATCTCCAGTAAATGCCATCGGAGGAACCTGACTATGAACGTGCCATACTTTTTCTGAAGGGTTTTTTTTGACTTTGACCGCAAGAAGCGGAGTGCGCCCGTGACCAACCTCAACGAGGATGATAATCAGCCGAGGAAAATTCGATGACTGAAAATCATATTTGGGATCGCGCATGGAAGATGGTCGTGGATCGCACCCCCACCGCCGAGACCATGTTTGTGTATGCGGTGCGGACCACGGGAATATATTGCCGCCCCTCCTGCCCGAGTCGCCGCCCACTGCGTAGGTCGGTCGAATTCTATCCCACCAGCGAATTGGCGGAGCGCGCCGGATACCGCGCCTGTAAACGTTGCACCCCCGCCCAGGAACATCCCCAGCTTCGCATCCTCACCGCGGCCTGCAATTATCTCGATCGCCACAACGATGAGACCGTCAAACTGCAGCAGTTGGGAAAGGCTGTCGGTTTAAGCCCATTCCACGTGCAGCGAATCTTTCGCCGCTGCCTTGGCATTACTCCACGGGAATATCAGCAGGCGCGACGACTCGAGCATTTCCGACAGCAGGTGGCACAGGGTGACACGGTTACCACGGCTCTCTACCAGGCAGGCTTTGGCTCCAGCAGCCGCTTCTACGAGAGCGCCAATCGGCAACTGGGAATGACCCCGGCCGCGCTACGCGACGGAGGCAAGGATATGCAAATTCGTTACAGCATCAGCGATTCCCCACTGGACAAAATGCTGGTGGCGACGACCGATGTCGGACTGTGCGCCATTTCGTTCGGGTTGCTGGAAAGTGAACTGGAAGACGATCTGACGGCTCGTTTTCCATCCTCCAATCTCCGTCGCGACCAGTCTGGGCTCGGCTCTGTTGTGCTGCTGGTTCTGTCTCAGCTTTCTGAGCATCCTGCCGTCCTCGATCTGCCCCTGGATGTGCGGGCTACTGCATTCCAGAAACGTGTGTGGACCGCGTTGCAGCAGATTCCACGCGGCGAGACTCGCTCGTATAGCGACATCGCCATCTCTCTGGGGCAACCCACAGCCATGCGCGCCGTGGCTCGCGCCTGCAGTCAGAATCCCGTCGCCGTACTGATTCCCTGTCATCGAGTCGTGGGGTCCAATGGCAAACTGACAGGCTACCGCTGGGGACTGGATCGCAAGCAGGAGTTGCTGTCGCTGGAAAGCAACGCGCACCTCGTGGGCCAGCCGCGGAAATGATACCCTGACAAAGGGATGTAGGTTCCCCAGTTTCGAACTTCCTCTCGAAACGACCGCAGTGTTCTGCGGGTGTTTTCAATCCACGAAAGAAAAGACATCTATGGCTACGACGACAACCGTCCCCTCGCACGTTAAGAATCTCGACCTGGCCGACCAGGGAAAACGCCGCATCGAATGGGCCAACCAATCGATGCCTGTCCTGCAGATCATCCGCAAGGAATTCATCAAGAACCAGCCCCTGAAGGGGATGCGCGTGTCCGCCTGCCTGCACGTCACCAGCGAGACTGCGAACTTGATGATCACGCTGCGCGACGGCGGAGCCGATATCGCCCTGTGCGCCTCCAACCCGCTGTCGACCCAGGACGACGTGGCCGCATCGCTGGCCCGCGACTTCGGCATTTCTACCTACGCCATCAAGGGCGAGGACAACGACAGCTATTACTCCCACATCATGGCTGCAATTGATCACAAGCCGCACCTGACCATGGACGACGGATGCGACCTGGTCTCCATCCTGCACACCAAGCGTAAGGACGTGCTGGAAGGCGTGCTGGCCGGCACCGAAGAAACAACGACCGGCGTGATTCGTCTGCGCGCCATGGCAAAAGACAAGGTGCTGAAGTATCCAGTGGTCGCCGTGAATGACGCACTCACCAAGCACATGTTCGACAACCGCTATGGAACCGGCCAATCTACGCTGGATGGCGTGATTCGCTGTACCAACGTGCTGCTGGCAGGGTCCAAGTTTGTGGTGGCTGGCTATGGCTGGTGTGGTCGCGGTCTGGCCTCTCGCGCGCGCGGTATGGGCGCGGATGTCATCGTCACCGAGGTGGATCCACTTCGCGCGATTGAAGCTGCAATGGACGGACATCGCGTGATGAGCATGACCGAAGCTGCCAAAATCGGTGACGTCTTCGTGACAGTCACAGGAAACAAGAGCGTCCTGCGTCAGGAGCACTTCGAGCTGATGAAGAACGGCGCCATCATCGCCAACTCCGGCCACTTCAATGTCGAGATCGACATTCCAGCGCTGGAGCGTTTGTCCTCTTCCCAACGTCCGACCCGCGAGTTCGTGGAAGAGTTCACCATGAAGGACGGCCGCCACATCTTCCTATTGGGAGAAGGCCGCCTGATCAACCTGGCCGCCGCCGAAGGTCATCCCGCATCGGTGATGGATATGAGCTTTGCCAATCAGGCTTTGTCGGCCGAATACCTGGTCGGAAACTACAAGAAGCTGCAACCCACGGTCTTCGCAGTTCCGGTGGAGTTGGACAGCCGCGTGGCACGCCTGAAGCTGGAAGCCATGGGCTGCAAGATCGACAAGCTGACTCCTGAGCAGGAAGAGTACCTGGCGGGTTGGTCAGAAGGAACCTAACAGTTCCGGCGCTGCTCCCTCGATCCAGCAGAAACAACGGAGCCGCAAACAATCGCGATCCAACTAAAAAGGCCTTCATTCTCTGCAGAGAATGAAGGCCTTTTTATGCAGCGAGCCAATTACAGGGCCGGGTCGTTCGTGACCAGCACGACATACTTGTTCGTTCCCGCGCCTGTTGGAGGATCGATGTTCCCAGTAGGATTTGGTGGGTCCATGAAGACGATCGTGTAAGTCTTTGCGGACGCAAAAGTGTACGGCAAAATCGCCAAAACTTTGCCTGGATTTCCGGCCGCCGTAACCTGGACCTCAAGAGATCCGGAGACGGGCGATAAGTACGGATTCGTCACCTGTTGATACGTCATATTGCCCACGATGGGGCTCCCGCTGACAGGAGCTCCGGCAGCTGTAATGTAGACATCCACAGGGCCAGAGACAGTGGACGCGTCCAAAACGCGCAAGCCTCCACCGGAGGGAGCCGTATTGTCGGTCAACACCTGGAATTCCAGCGCTGTAGATTCAAGAACAATGGTGTACGGCGTACTTTTGACGAACGTCTGGGTCGTAGGGGCAATTTTTGTGTTCGGCGGCACAAGTACATACAGTGGTTGGTTGGTCCCGGCGCCTAGTGGACGATAGTTTCCGGAGGTATCCGTTGTTGCATATTGTCCCTGCTGCTGCACCCCTTCAGTTCCATACGGAAGGGCGGAAACAATCGGGGTTTGACCGGCTATCACGCTGTAATTTGCAAGGCCAGGTGACGCATTCACGACGCGCACGTAGCTGTTCCCCTTGACGCCGCAACCAAGCAGAGTCAGGGATCCAGCCAGGGAGAGAATTCCGCACAAACCACGCCACTTCGAATACATCATCAAGCTACTCCTCCAAAAAAGGCCTTGAATCCATTGGCCGT
>JAZKAG010000023.1:4218-5473 GCA_040389265.1 Acidobacteriota bacterium | reverse complement strand
GCATCGTCACATATGTCGCGAGCCTGCGTGAGAACGGGAAAGATCCAGCCAGTCGCTCTCATGTCGCGTGGCCCAGCAGGGCTCATTGTTTCGGATAGATGCCGATTGCTACAACGAGTTTGCCGTTTCTTGGCAAGTTTTTCAATTGGATAATCACAAATGTCTATCATCTGTCACTTTGTCGTGAAGGGGCGATGATCGCGGAAGTTCCTCAGGAATGACAGTATGCCTCGGAAAACGCAGGCAGGCAAGTGCCGGCGCGAGGTTTGAGTCATCGAAAATCAGCTGAATACAAGCTGCCAGAGATCCTCTGGAAGCGAAGGAGGAACAGCCGCAAAAAATCGAAGCAATCTACCCGCGTGCAACGGTGTTGCTATGACTATACGCGAGCTTCGGCGGCCACTGCATCTGTCTTTTCTGCAGGCTTCGCGGCAGGATCGCGAAGGCTGACGCGCTCCACCGCTTCGGCCAGTGTGACGCAGATGGGTTTACTTTCATCGTCGGTGATTACCCGCGCCGCTTTCGCAAGATCGCCGGAGTGATTCCAAAGCCCAATGACGATGTCGAGATTGGGCTGCCGAGCCTGCAAGGTGTCGTACATGGTGCGCGCGTAGGACATGGTGTAGGGGGGCAAAGCCGACAGACATACCACCTCGGGCCGCGCCTCGAATACCTGGGCAATCACGCGGTCCAGATTCCCCAGCGGCATGGTTTTCACGCTGTGGCCTGCGCGACGCAGCAATTGCGCCAGCATCATGGCGATAATCTCATCCGAATCGTCACGGACGGCTACGCAAACAACACGTCTTGTTATCCCGGAGGAAGGCGCAGGTTGCTTATCTGCGCTCATCGGTGGGCTGACTTTCGGGACTGCTTCAATTGGCGGATGGTCGGGTTGCGGCTCATCGCTTCTCAGTCCCAGTTCCTCCACCTGCTCCTGCGCAGTTTCGGTGACGAAGTTCACGGTTTCCTGATCAAGCGCGTTGCGATGCCGGTCTTGCTCGAACAGGGCGAGTGCCGGAACAATCACGCAATCATAGGCGGCGGGAACAGAATGCTCCTTCACGTAGCTGTCCAGAACCTGGCTGGATTCCTGTGCATCGCTGGCCAGCAGTCGCTGATAGTAGTGCGCCTCGGGACGCATCACCGGTTGGTCACCCAGCAGCACGGTCAGGAACTTCAGGCTGGGCACGTGAGAACCCACCACGACCAGGCAGACGGTGAGCGGTACTGAAAGTATCAGTCCGATTGGACC
>JAZKAG010000023.1:0-4208 GCA_040389265.1 Acidobacteriota bacterium | reverse complement strand
AGCGGGGACAGCCCCGTCTGCTTCCCGTACACGTGCGGTTCGATAAAGTTGGCGGTCAAGACTTCCATGCAGAAAAAGACACCCATGATCAGCAGGGTCGGGGTCCATCCGGTATACACAGCAACCGAAAAAATCGTAGGCAGAAAGGCCGCAATGGGCGCGCCGATATAGGGAATAAAGCGGAGGATTCCAGCCAGGGCTCCCCACAACAGAGCGTGCGGCAGTGCCAGAAAGTACAGCGCAAGAAAGATCACGGTTCCGTAGCAGGTGTTTACCAGCAGTTGCAGGGCAAGATAGCGGCTGACGCGATGACCCGCTTCGTCCATGGCCTGGGTCATCAGATTCAAGTGACCGCGTCCGGTCAGGCGGATCAGACGATTTCTCAAGTCCTCTCGCTGCAGCAGCATGAAAAACGTGAAGACGATCACCAGAAAGACGACAACCATGGCACCCAGCACGCCGTGAATTGTGTCCAGCCTTTCGGATTTTCTTACCTCCTGGACTGCGACGGGATGATCGGCCGAGGTACCCAGTGGTTTCTTTGGACGGTTCGATTGATTGGCGGTCGCCTGCAGATCCACAGAACTGATTTGCTGACTCAACCGATCGAGTTCCTGTTCGGCCCTAGACAAACTTGTCGATTTCGCAGATTTGAGGGTATTCAACTTGCGGTCAATGTTGGAGGTGAAGTCTGCCATGTGGTCGGTCACCGAGACCAATTGACTAAACGTGATCCAGGCGATGGTTCCCACGGCCAGCCCGGCTGCAAGAATGACAACTATGATCGCTATCACCCGCGGCAGTCGAATGCGCTCCAAAATCGTAACCAGCGGGGATAGCAAAAAGGCGAAAAGAATCGCCAGGGCAAGCGGTACTACGACCGTTTTGGCCAGGTAGAGAACAGCGATGGCTGTTATTGAAGAAAGGAGAATGAAAAGGAGCGTGAATTCTCGGGATTTCGGCGAGCGGCTCATTGAGAAACCAACACGAAATGCGATCGGTCGGCGCTGTCCCGACGTCCCTGCATCGGAACGCTCGAAATCAAATACTGTGCTGCGATACGATTATGGCTCATGGAACAACCTTGCCCTGGAGCTTGCCTACACGGATGTCATACCGAGGAGGGCCGCAGATGAATGAAATACCGTCGAATTCGGAGCACTCTGCCAGCGAGGAGAACCACGAGTCTGTAACTTCGATTCATTCCAGCCGTCGAAGGTTTCTCCAGGCGGTCGCGGGAGTTGCGGTTGCTTCAGCGACCGACTGTTTGTGCATGGCGTCAACCCTGCGTCGTCCGAATGTCCTGATCCTCACGACTGATCAGCAGTTCGCCGACGCGATGAGCTGCCGCATCGGATCGCAGTTTTTGCATACCCCGAATATGGACCACCTGGCCGCTCGCAGCCTCGTCTTCAGACGAGCCTATAGCGCCAACCCGATCTGTATGCCCTCGCGTGCGTCGATGGTGACGGGACGATACCCGGTCACCACCGGAATTGAGACCAACAGTCGCGCGACATTGGATGCAGCCCGGTTTCCCAGCCTGGGAACCCTCTTCGCCCGCGACGGCTATACCACTGCATACTTTGGAAAATGGCATCTCCCTTATCCCATCCAGGCAATAGAGGCTCACGGATTCGCCGAAATGCATGCCGATGAAGTATGGGCCAATCACGATAGAAATCTGGACACGAGGACTGCAGCCGAGGCCGCGCGGTTTCTCGCGACAAAGCGAAGCCAGCCGTTTCTAGCCTGGATTTCATTCCTGAATCCGCACAATATTTGCGAGTGGGCGCGAGGCGAAGCCTTACCGCAGGGACCCATCGGCCCACCTCCGCCGGCGATCGACTGTCCGCCCTTGCGAGCAGATCATGATCCGCAAAAGGATGAGCCGGACATCATGACGTTGCTGCGGCGGTCATACCAGAACAATCCAATGTTCCCGGTAGGAAATTTTGACGATGCCAAGTGGCGGCAATACCAGTGGGCTTACTATCGACTCATTGAGAAAGTCGATGCCCAGGTTGGCGTGGTGCTGCAGGCGCTGCGCGACAATCATCTTGAGCAGGACACCATTGTCGTTTTTGCCGCGGATCATGGTGACTGTCAGGGAGCTCACCGCTGGAACCAGAAAACCGTCTTCTACGAAGAATCGACCAGGGTGCCTTTTCTATTGAGCTATCCCGGAGTGGTGAGGACCGGGGTTTCTGATCATCTGGTCAATACCGGGATCGACCTGGTACCCACGCTTTGCAGTCTGGCCGGTATCGAACGACCAGCAAACGGGGACGGAATCAGCTTGCGGAAGGCAGCAACGCAGCCCACGATGCACGACCCTCGCACCTATATTGTCTCCTCCAATGATTTGGACCAGGGCGGACCGGTCGATGGAGTCATTCCCCACGTGCGAGGCCGCATGGTTCGAAGCGACAGATACAAATACTGCGTATACGATCAAGGGCACCGTCGTGAGTCGTTCGTCGACCTGCAGGCAGACCCCGGAGAGATGGTCAATCTGGCCGGAGATCCACACCACCACGAGGCGCTCCAGCAGCATCGGCAAATGCTGGCGGAATGGTGCGCTCGCTTCGATCCCAAATGGCCGCAAGTGAGCGTGGAGGCAACGTGAGAATGTTTCCCGGCTGGATTGAAGGGACGACACTGGATGAAATCACGGCCCGAGCCTTACGACACGGACGATCGATGCCGAATCCATGGCATCTGGTGAATCTTTATTGGATAAGATTGCGTCATAACAAAATAGCGTCAGGCCGCGAGGCCCATCCACTGCAGCAGGAGAGAACCATTGAGGTCAGGAAAGTCCGTATTGAATCGCCCCCTGTTACATGCGATCGTCGCCATCAGCGCGCTTGCGGTTGCAGTGCCGTCCTTAGCCCAGAATTTCCATGATGCACCTGCGTCGTCCGCAACAATGCACAACCCCGATACCGGCCAACAGAATGCCGCTGCGGGCAAGAAGCTCTACCAGCAACGATGCTCCTCCTGCCATGGCGCCAGTGCGCAGGGGACCGGCAATATTCCTTCCCTCGCCAACGGAGCCACGCAATCCGCCAAGGCAGGAGAGATTTTCTGGTTCATCACCCACGGTGACGTGGCCAACGGTATGCCCGCATGGGACAGTTTGCCCGCCCAGCAGCGCTGGCAGATCGTCACTTACCTGAAATATCTCAAATCCCCAGGTGCGGCTCAGTTATCCGCCGCAGGCAACGGCGAGCAGCAAACCACCAAAAAACTCCAGGCTCCGCCGCCCAAGCCTCCCTTCACCGATTTCCGCTACGAGAAGCCTGGAACCATGCGCAAAATCACGGTGAAGGATCTGCCTCCTCCGTTTGCCACCAAATCCGCAGGCAATGGGCCCACCATTGTTCCCCGTCCAGACGGTGTGTGGCCTCAAGCTCCTAAAGGTTTCAAAGTCGGGTTGTACGCCAGCGACCTCGACGAGCCGCGTCTGATTCGCACCGCTCCCAATGGCGATTTCTTCGTGGCTGAAACCAAAAAAGGTCAGATCATGATCTTTCGTGGAATCACCGCGGATGGAAAACCGAACACCACTAGCGTCTTCGCCAGCGGACTCGACGAACCCTTCGGCATCGCGTTCTATCCTGCCGGGCCGAATCCCCAATGGCTGTATATCGGCAACACCAATGCTGTGGTGCGCTTTCCTTATAAGAACGGCGACCTCACTGCCACGGGCTCTCCGCAACACCTGGCCGATCTGCCTTCCAACGGCAGAGGCCACACCACCCGCGATATCCGCTTCTCTCCGGATGACAAGACCATGCTCGTCTCCGTCGGTTCAGGCTCGAACGTCAACGATCCAGACACGCATCCCGAAGAGAAGGATCGTGCGAATATTCTAGCGTTCGATCCGGATGGCACTCACATGCGCATCTATGCCGCGGGAATTCGCAATCCGGTGGGATTGGCCATCGATCCCAAGACAGGTGAGCTTTGGTGCAGCGTGAATGAGCGCGACGCTCTAGGCGACAACCTTGTGCCCGATTACATCACTCATGTTCAGAAAGGCGGCTTCTACGGCTGGCCATGGTGGTATATCGGAGATCACCAGGATCCGAGGCTCGAAGGCAAGCATCCTGAGCTGAAGGACAAGACCATTGTTCCGGATGTTCTGTTGCAGCCGCACAGCGCCTCGCTGGAGATGACGTTTTACGAGGGCAATCAGTTCC
>JAZKAG010000022.1:5096-8386 GCA_040389265.1 Acidobacteriota bacterium | reverse complement strand
GTCCTGTGTCTTGCGTCGCTGTTGGGCCATGGCATAGTATCGAAATCCGATATCGGATTTCGTAAATTCACATTGCATTCACATACAGTCGGCAGTATAGAAGTTCGAAAAACAAATCTGATACCGCAGCCGATGAATTTATGGGGGCTGCAATGCAGGCGAGAAATGAAGCCGCTATACACAACCAGCCCGAAGGACCAATCGCAAGCCGCAATCATGCTCATCCGCCTGCTTGTCGGCTGGGTCTTCATCTCGGAGGGCATCCAGAAATTTCTTTACCCCGCTGCACTTGGAGTGGGAAGGTTTGCGCAGATCGGCATACCTGCACCCCATTTCACGGCCCCTTTTGTCGGTAGCGTGGAGATTGTTTTCGGCCTCCTAATTCTCCTCGGCCTCTTCACCCGGCTGGCAACCATCCCACTTCTGATCACAATCGTGGTCGCGCTCCTCACCACCAAAGTCCCGTTCCTCGTCAAACATGGTTTCTGGGCCGCTCTTCACGAGTCGCGAACAGACGTTAGCATGCTGCTCGGCCTGATCTTTCTGCTGATAGTCGGCGCAGGTTCCATCAGTTTGGACGCCCATCTTCCTCGTCGCGATTCCTCGCCGTCTTGAATTCGGCTCGTTTCGGTTGAAGGAGATTTTTCATGGAAGTTTCCTCGCGCGCTCTATTCACCCAGCTCCACGGCTTGCTGTTTGGCGCTTTTTTCCTGTTAGCCATCTTCGCGGTCGTGGTAGAACTTTGGCGAACTCTGTATGAAATCGAGCCTCGTACGCTGACCCGTGCAGGTCGATCGCTGGAGCACTACTACCTAATCGCCACCGTCCTGCTTGGTTGGGCTGCAGTTTTGACGGGTGCATATATTGTCTATCCCTGGTATCGCGCCATTCCACCCGCGGGCGCCGCAAGTCTCGCCCAGTATCCTCAGGCTCTTTTAAAGTCCAGTCCAGCTACGGCTGGATGGCACTCCTTAGGTATGGAGTGGAAAGAGCACGTTGCCTGGTTCGCGCCCATCGTCATGACCATGGTGGCCTATGTTTCGATCCAGTATGGTTTTTCAATCAGGAAGCATCCCCACCTGCGTAACGCTCTCCTTGTTTTTGTTCTTGTCGCCTTTTTTGCAGCGGGTGTGGCGGGTTACTTCGGCGCAGAGATCGATGATCACGCGCCGGTTCAAGGGGGCGTTATCTACCACCTACTGCAGGAGGCAAGATGAATTCTCGCTCGCCTGCCCAAGCCGCTGTCCCCAATTCCGCGGAATCCAGCCTGCCCAATGGCCTCGGCGCCGCTGCCATATTGTCCGCCGGAATCGGCTGTTTCCTGCTCAGTATCTTCGCTGTTGCCGCGGATGCATCCAAACCAGTGGCAAAATTCTTTACATACTACGTGCCGACCGGGCCGCTCTCCGGTGTTAGCACCACCGCGAGTGTTCTATGGCTGCTGACGTGGTTTGCCCTGGCACGCGTCTGGAGTCTTCGAACCGTGGCGCTGGTCAAAATAAACGTCGCGGCGTTTGTATTTCTGGTGCTCGGTATTTTGCTGACCTTTCCTCCGTTTGCGGACCTGCTATTGAGGAAATAATTCGTTCTGGGTTGGATTTATGAAACTCCGTCATCATTGGAATCGATGTGCACTGCTGTTGCTGTTGATACTGGCGGCGGGCAAACTCTGGGCGCAGGGTCCGCCGTTCCAAACCGATGACCCGGTTCCAGTCGAGCTGCACCATTACGAGTTTTACGTCTTCGGCAGTACGGACGGTACGCCGGTAGAAACCGATGCGACCGTTCCAGCCTTCGAGTTCAATTGGGGCGCGATTCGCAGGGTGCAGCTGCACGCCATCCTGCCGTTTGGTCTGATCGCACCGTCGAACAATCCTGTCTATCTGCCAGGCGGGACGGGACCGAGTGCCTATGGGCTAACGGATATGGAGTTGGGCGCCAAGATCGCTTACGTCAAAGAATCGAAATATATTCCCCAGATCGGCACCTTTACGATGTTTGAGATGCCGACCGGCAATGATTCCAGGGGACTCGGCGTGGGAAAGGTTTGGTACCGGCTTCCCTTGTGGCTACAAAAAAACATTGGACCGTGGCTGCTGGATGGCGGCGCCGGCGAAACGGTCGTCCCGCAGACCGGCTACCGCGATTTTCCTTACGGCGGTTTCCTGTTGAAGTATACGTTCCCGGGTGATCGGTTAGAGTTGGGCGGCGAGGTGTTTGCCCATGGGAAAGAAGGGGTCGCCGCACCACAAACGCAGGCTTCCACCATGATTGATCTGGGTGGCTACTACCATTTCAAGCACAATCCAAATGAGGAATTGCTGTTCTGTTACGGTCACTCCGTTGCTGGCCAGACGGAAAACTATGCCTACGTCGGTATGTACTGGACCTGGGGGAAGGATACAGACCAGAAGAAACCGGACACGTCCACCGCCTGGATGCCTGGACCGGGCAACACTACCGGATTTCAATGACCGCGGCTCGCCAACAGATGAAGGCAGGTGCCGCAGAAAGCTTGCCTAAGATGGTTGGGCTGGCGAGCGCATCACCATCGCTGCCGCGGCCATCGTTAGCCCGGCCGGAATCCACAACGCTTTCTCTCGTAGCGCAAACGCCCCGCATGCACCGATCAGCGCGCCTGCTGCGTACGCCACCCATGTAGTCAGAAAAACCGCAGTTTTTCTGCGGCCCTCTTCGCGCATTTCTGGCTTTTCCGACTCCGCGACCGCTTCGCCAAGATCTTCCAGATCGCCAGTAATAAAAGCGGTGTTCAACTTGATCGGCCCAATTCGCTGAAACCCGTTATTCTGCATACCCATTGAAAATGCCAGGATCAGCAGCAGTCCGGTGCGAAGGAAATCCGGATGGGGCAACAGCGCTAGCCAGCTCAGTACGACAAACTCGATGACCAGAGTGATCAACTCTCTTCGTCGCTCTCGTCCCGCGGTTAAGCGACGCAGCACCATCTCCGCCACAAAGATCCCAGCCAGGAAGGTAAATACGACACCCAGGCGCAATGCCGCCTCGCTCCAGTCCCGCATCACCACGGACGCGGCAAACAGCACTGTGTTGCCGGTCATATTCGCAATAAAGATTCGACCGAACAGGATGTATGCGATCACGTCGACCGCGCCGGCGATCATGCACAACGTAGCCACCAGCGGAATTGCGACCGCAATCGATCGTCTTCGCGAATCAGTCATGCGGAAAAGCTTTCAGGAGGTTACAGAATGTAGCGCGACAGGTCCTGATCCTTCGCCAGACCATCCACCCGCGCGTGCACATACGCG
>JAZKAG010000022.1:0-5081 GCA_040389265.1 Acidobacteriota bacterium | reverse complement strand
CCATGTGCTGCACGTAGGCCGCGTCGATGGCGATGACTTTCTCGGTGCCATTGGCTCCCTCGCGTTCCACCATCGGAATCGTGGGTGAAGTCTTGGCGTTCTCAACTTTGTCCGCACTGGCCGCCAGGCTCAGGGTTGCATCGCTTCCGGCCACTTCACCCTTAGGATCTGCGCTTCCGCGGTTCTGCCGAGCGAGGTCAGGCGCGTCAAAGCTGATTTCATCCAGCACTCGCTCCATGATGGTATGGAGACGTCGCGCGCCGATATTTTCTGTCGCCTCGTTCACGCGGAAGGCGAAATTTGCAATCTCCGCCAGCGACTCCGGAGAAAATTCCAGCTTCAACCCTTCTGTCTCCAGCAGCGCCGTCGACTGTTTCACCAAGGACGACTTCGGCTCGGTGAGAATTTTGATGAAGTCTTCCACCGTCAGGGATTGCAGTTCCACGCGAATTGGAAAACGACCCTGCAGCTCCGGAATCAAATCGCTCGGCTTCGACACGTGAAACGCCCCCGCCGCGATGAACAGAATATGGTCGGTACTCACCATGCCATAGCGTGTGTTCACCGTCGTGCCTTCCACGATAGGAAGAATGTCGCGCTGCACGCCTTCGCGCGAAACGTCCGGCCCGTGTCCGCCTTCGCGTCCCGCAATCTTGTCAATCTCATCCAGAAAGATAATGCCGGAATTTTCCACTCGCTCCACTGCGATCCGCGTCACCTGGTCCATATCGATCAGGCGCTGCTCTTCTTCCTGCACCAGGTATTCAAATGCCTCGCCCACCTTCATCTTCCGCTTCTTGGTGCGCTGCCCGAAGATGTTCGGCAAAATGTCCTTCAGGTTGATGTCCATCTCCTCCATACCCTGGTTGGAGATAATTTCCAATGACGGCGTGCTGCGTTCCCGCACGTCGATTTCAACCATGCGTTCGTCCAATTTGCCTTCGCGAAATTGCGTGCGTAGCTTTTCTCGCGTGCGTTGGTGAGAGTCAGTCGGCGGTGGGGGCGTCGGGCTGGGGAACACGATGGTGTTATCGCTGCTTTCATCCACTCCGGAAATTGGCGTCGGTGCCGGTCCCGGCATAGGCGCAGGCGGGGCCACAGGCGGCAGCAGCAGATCCAACAGCCGCTCTTCGGCGTTCAACTCCGCCTTGTCTTCCACCTCTTCCAGCTTTTCTTCGCGCAGCATGTCGATGGCGATTTCGACCAGGTCGCGAATCATCGACTCCACATCGCGGCCCACGTAACCCACTTCAGTAAATTTCGAAGCTTCCACTTTCAAAAATGGGGAATTCGTCAGCTTCGCCAGCCGTCTTGCAATTTCCGTTTTACCTACGCCGGTCGGCCCTATCATGATGATGTTTTTGGGCATGATGTCATCCGCCAGCTCCGGCCCCAGCTTCTGCCGGCGCATGCGATTGCGCAAAGCGATGGCCACGGCCCGCTTGGCGGCGTGTTGCCCGACCACATATTTGTCCAGTTCCGCGACAATTTGCCGCGGCGTCATCTCGTCCAGCGACAGCGCCTGGTCTTCTTCCACTCCAGGTAAATAAATGGCCATATCCACTCCTCGTTCTGCGCCACGGCCGCTGGGCCGCGGCCAGACAGGCCTATAGTTCTTCGATGGTGATTTGATCGTTGGTATAAATGCAGATCTGGCCGGCAATGCGCAACGACTTCTCCGCAATTTCGCGGGCCGGCATTTCCGTGTTCTGGATTAATGCGCGTGCCGCCGCCAGTGCATACGAGCCGCCGCTGCCGATCGCCGTAATGCCCTCGTCCGGCTCAATCACATCACCCGCACCGCTGATCAAATAGGTCTGATGTAAATCCGCAACCACCAATAGCGCTTCCAGATTGCGCAACATCTTATCGGTGCGCCAATCCTTCGCCAACTCCACTGCGGAGCGGCCCAGGTTACCCGCATATTGCTCCAGTTTGGCCTCAAAGCGGCTGAACAATGAAAACGCGTCTGCCGTAGATCCGGCGAACCCCGCAAGTACCTTGTCCTGATAAAGCCGGCGAATCTTGCGCGCCGTATGCTTGATCACACTTTCACCGAGGGTCACCTGCCCATCGGCGGCCATAACTACGCGATCGTTGCGGCGCACGCACAAAACCGTGGTCGAACGAATTCTCTTTCGTTCAGGTCCAGGTCGCTGGCTGGATGCACTTCTGCGGCGGGAGACGGAAGAACCGGCTGCGTCTGGGCGCACGTCCGGATGCAAATTAGGTTCGAACATCGTCAACTACGATTATAAGACAATTGTTTACCACTTATGCTCGAAGCTCTACCCTCCAACCCGCCTCTTCCGCTATCCTCAAGGGTAGCTCGCAATAGCACAAACAGATTCGACGAGCATCGTATGCAACCTTGGTTATCGCAGCACGCACCTGTCATTGCCACCACTGCAGCCTCCGTCGCTGCCGTAGGCGGCGTCGTTGCCTGGTGGATTCTCACACATCGCAAATCCGCCGAAGAGCGCGAACGCTTGCGCCGCGAACATCTCGTGCTTCACGGCCGCATCATTGACGGTTCCGTCCTTGATTGGTCGGAGCAGCCCAACTCCAGCGATCTCGGAACATTGATGTATCACTACTCGATCGGCGGCGTCAGTTATGAGTGCGCCCAGGACCTCACCTTCCTCAAGGGCACTGCCTTGGTCGTCGACCCGAACTGTCTGGGCCGGCCTGCTTCCGTGCGCTACGATCCGAAGAATCCTGCCAACAGCATTATTGTCGCCGAAGGCTGGAGCGGACTTCAGCGCCCAAATCGCGTTCTCGTTCCGGAGATTGTCGCCATTAGAGCGTCACTATCGGGAGCGCCTCCAGCGGTAAAATGAAGTATGCATGTGCATGCGCCAGCCAATGATCAAACCAAGCGCATCCTTCGAATTTCGTTGGTTCTTACATCCGGCTACATCCTGCTCACGCTTATCGTTGGGGTTCGCGCCCACAGCCTGGCGCTGATCTCCGAAGCCGGCCATAATACTTCCGACTTTCTGGCGCTGCTGCTTTCTTTCGTTGCTGTCTATTTTCATAGCCGCCCTGCCACCGACAAAAAAACCTTTGGCTATCGCCGTGCTGGAGTGCTGGCCGCCTTCGTCAATGCCCTTGCGCTAATTGGCATAGCAATCTGGCTGGCCGCGGCTGCGGTCGACCGGTTCATGCATCCGCAGGTTGTCGAACCTCGCTTGATGATGGCCACCGCCGCCGTCGGCGTCGTTATGAATGGCGTCCTTGCCTGGATGCTGTCGCGAGTCAGCAACGATGTCAACATTCGCGGCGCCTTCATACACATGCTCGGCGATACGCTTTCCACCGCCGCCGTCATCGCCGGAGGTCTGGCTATTGCCCTCACCGGCATTCAATGGGTCGATCCGCTGTTGTCGCTCATTATCGCCGTGCTTATCTTCTGGTCCTCGCTGTCCATCATGCGCGAGACGCTCAACATTCTGCTGGAAGGCGCGCCCGACGATCTCTCCCTCACCGAAATTCGCGATGCCATGCAGACGATTCCCGGTGTCTGCGGCGTTCACGATCTGCATGTCTGGTGCCTTGGCAGCCACCTCAACGCGCTCGCCTGTCATGTGACCATTTCTGACATTCCTCCGTCAGAAAGTCGTCGCATTCTGGGCGATATCAATCTTCGCCTAGGAGAGAGTTTCAACATCCACCACACCACCATCCAATTTGAGATGCGCGACGATGCCGGCTGCGCGGTCGAAGATGGCTGCCTTCCTACGGAAGAATCGTTGACCGCCCCCCACACTCACTCCCACTAGCGGAGATTTCCTATAAGTGCCGGTAAAGCCTTCATCCTAGGCGGCGTTCTAGCGGGAAAGACCGCTCCTCCGTGAAGTCGGATGGCGATAGAAGAGGAAATCCGTGCGGGCGGGCCGCACGGTGCCGGTATTTACCAGACGTAAGGCTCACGGAATTTTCCAATGAGTTCCAGCTTCTTCTCAAAAAAGGACGCCATCATTCGATCAGCTTCTTTCGATTCCGGCAGGTACGGGTCGTACCAGAACCCGTGAGGCAGCCCCTCGAAAACCACCAGCCTGGCATCGTTGCCGGATCGCAAAAAAGCGCGATGCAGAATGATCGTACCGCTGAGCATCATGTCCCGCTCGCTGGTGACAAACAGCGTGGGTGGAAAATGATGCAAATCTGCGAAGATAGGCGACAGCACTGGATTCTTTGGGTCGGCCGACCCCATGTATTCCACCAGCGCCCCATCCGTCGCCGGACTATTCAGGTGGCCGCCCAGGCCGTCCTGCGTAAACAGCGACCGTGAGTCTGCCTTGGCTGCGGTGCTGAAGTCTCCCTGTCCTGCAAAGATGCCCAGCGCTCCGGGCAGTGGTAGTCCAAGCTGACGAAGCCGCACGCATACCTCCGGCGTCAGCATCGCGCCTGCCGAAGTTCCATACATGGCCATATCCTGCGGCCTGTATGTTTTCAGCAGTTGTCGATATACGGCAACCACATCGTCCACTGCAGCCGGGAAAGGATATTTCGGTGCCACGCGGTACAAGACAGCGATCACTTTTGTCTGGGTGAGGTAGCCAATAGGAATCGACTCCTGCCACGAACCCCCATCGCCTACGAAACCGCCTCCATGCAGATCGATCAGAACGCGGGCCCGGTTTTTTGCTGGTTCCATCAAAGGAGTGACGGTTTTGACCGGAACTCCCGCAATCACTGTGCGGCCGAGGTGGACCGGGTACATCGTTTGTGCCAGCTTGGCTGCGCGCTGCTGATCTCCCCAGTAATTTAAGGCGCTGCCCGCGCCTGGAATGTCTGGGATGCGACGAGCCACAAACTCCTGCGCCAGCGGGCTCAGAGTGGGCGGCACCGGAACCACCCGTGTCACGTGTGCAGTTCCGGCGGCATCGATATAGCTGGTGTTGGTTTTTGGAGTGCAACGAAGCGGACACGGAGTCTGCTTGGGTTTGTCGTCCGTTGCCCGCAAGGCACCAGATGCAAGACAAATAGCGATCGCTCCCGCACAGACAAGATTTCTTTTCCTCATAAGGAATCCTCCATCTTCAGTCGAAAGATACAGCACATTTCCACCGTGAACG
>JAZKAG010000021.1:0-11662 GCA_040389265.1 Acidobacteriota bacterium | reverse complement strand
TGCTGCCGCGCCCGTTAAGCGCACCAATCCAGTCCTGCTCTGGGGGGGATGGGTGGCCGCGCTTGCATGCCTGTTTTATGCAGTTCACGTTCGAGATATCAACCAGAATATGGAACATCTGCTGGCAATCGAAACTGCGCAGTTGAATCAGACCAATGCCGCCGCGGAAAGAGCGCGAGAAGTTGTGGAGGCTTTAACCTCTCCGGAATCGCAGAGGGTTACTCTTGTCTCTGCCCATGCTCAGCCGGAGCCGTCCGGAGAAGCCGTGTATCTGGAGAATCGCGGCGCGCTGGTGTTTACCGCGAGCCATTTGGTACCCCTGCCGCCGAATAAGACTTATGAGTTATGGGTGATTCCCGCGAATGGCAGCGCTCCGATTCCCGCAGGGACTTTCCACCCCGATGCGCAAGGAATGGCGAGCGTCCTGCTGCCGCATTTGCCGAAGGGAATTCCGGCGAAGGCGTTCGGAGTCACCATGGAAAACGCAGGCGGCTCGGCAACGCCAACACTGCCGATCTTACTGGCGGGCGGCTAGGCAACAGCTTCCGTTACGCGATTCGTCCACTGCAAACAATTGTGATCTGCGACTAAGCTTCGTTCTCCGCCACTCGGTTCTTCCAGTGAGTCCAGACAAACCAGACCACCCCTGCCGCAAGCAGCAGCAGAATCGCAGCGTCGGCACTATGAAGAATGCGTTTCAAGCGGGGATCGGTATTCCAGGCATTGCCCAGCTTCATTCCCGCATAGGCCAGCGCAAAACACCAGGGCCATGAGCCGACAAATGTATAAATATGAAACCGCAGTTGAGGCATGCGGCTGATCCCGGCCGGGAGTGCAATAAATGTACGCACCACCGGTAGAACGCGCGCCACCAGGACGGTGATCATTCCGTGGCGGTCGAACAAATAGGTGGTGCGATCCAGATCGCGTCGACTCAGCAGAATGTAGCGACCGTATTTTTCAACTAAGGGACGGCCGCCATACGCGCCAATCCAGTATGCGACGGCCGAGCCAATATTGCAGCCGATCGCTCCCGCCGTAGCCACCCAGATCAAGTTGAACCGGCGTAGGTAGACCAGGTATCCGGCGAAAGGCATGATGATCTCCGATGGCAGCGGGATGCAGGCCGACTCGATCGCCATTAGCAATGCAACGCCGGCATAACCGATGTGGGAGATGATTCCGGTAATCCAGGGAATAAGGAAGGTGAGAATTTTTTCAGTCATCGAGCGTTTGGATGCGGCCTGTCAGCAGTATAGCGGTCGGCCCGGCAATGTTCGTCGGAATGTGAGGGTGATCACCAGCACCAGCGAATTTTGCTAGCATTGTGGAGAGGAAGCAAATCTTGACACCGCATTCAGTTTCCTGGCGATGACCAAGCGTTCGCAATATGTGATCGGCCACGAGCACGAAGGGCAGGCAGATTCGCGCGGCTTTTTGCGCCTCGAAGGACAGAAATATATCTTCCTGGATCTCTTCTGCAAGACGCGGACATGGTACGTGCTGCCTAGGGATGAGCGCCAGCGGCTGATGACGGAACACATTCGTGTCGGGCATCCGTACCCACGAGTGAAGCCGGACACGACATTTCCCTTCGGCCTCGACGATCAGGAATATGTGGCTTTCGAAACCAATTATGCGGAAGATTTTCTTGACCTGGTCAAGCCGCTGCGGGGCCACGGAAATCAGCGCCTACACTTTGAAGGGTTATCCCATCCTCATCTGCGTCCGCATGACCGCGCAGGAGATGTTGGATCGGGTTGGATAATATAGTGCCCACTGCACGTCCGCAAAGAAAGGCTGCTGCCAGGAAGATTGCACCCGCCGCGCCCGCGGCCGCTTCAAAGAAAACTGCAAAGAAGAAATCTGGCGGCGATCCAACGAATCCGCAGCGCGTGGAAACCATTCTGCAGCGACTGGCGGACCACTATCCCAACGCGGTGTGTGCGCTGCATCACCGCAACGCCTGGGAACTGCTGGTGGCAACGATCCTTTCCGCGCAATGCACCGATGTTCGCGTCAACATGGTGACGCCGGCGCTGTTCAAGCGCTTCCCGACTCCGCAGGCCATGGCCAAGGCCTCCCAGCCTGAAATAGAAGCGATGATTCGCACCACCGGATTTTTCCGTAATAAAGCGAAAAGCATCATCGGCGCGGCGCAGAAGGTTGTCTCAGAACTCGGCGGCAAAGTCCCGCAGACCATGGAAGAATTGCTGACCATTCCCGGCGTGGCGCGCAAGACAGCGAATGTCGTTTCCGGGTCGTGGTACAAAATCCCGCTGGGAGTGGTCGTCGATACCCACGTGATGCGAATCACGCAGCGGCTGGAACTGACGAAGTCGACAACGCCGGAAAAGATCGAGCAGGATTTGATGCGATTGATTCCGCAGACGGCCTGGATCGACTTCTCCCATCGCGTGATTTACTTTGGGCGAGAGATCTGTATCGCGCGGAAACCTCGCTGCGCCGATTGTTTCCTGGAAGACATCTGCAACTCCAAAGACAAAACATGGAGTACGCACTAGCGATTCACGTGCGCCGCCGACCAGCGGCAGAGCGCTTCGACTACACCTGGGATGGTGTATTCCGTCGCTTCAACGGCGGGTTCGATGCCGTGATGTCTCAAAGTTTGACTGGTGATCGGCCCGATAGAAGCCGCGGCCATTCCGTCTGGCCAGGTGGACACATTGGCCTCATGCAGCAGGCGAAAAAAATTTGTCACGGTGGAAGAGCTGGTGAACGTGACCACATCCGGAATCCGGCTGGGCGCTGCGAAGAGCAGCCGCACATCGTCGGCTGACGTGACGGGCACAATGGTCTGATAGGCATCGACGACATCCACCGTTGCGCCGGCTTTGCGGAGCTCCTCCGGAAGCACATCGCGCGCAACCTTGGCGCGAACCAGCAGAACATTCTTGCCGCCAACCTGGTCCCGCAGCGATTCGACGAGTGACTCTGCGATAGCCTGCCTGGGAACTTCGTCGACGTGCAAACCCATTTCGCCCAAAGCGCGCGCGGTTGCGGGACCAATGGCTGCAATTTTTAAAGCGTCAATCGCGGCAGTCGGCAGCTTCAATGCGGTCATCCGTTCGGCCAGGACCTCTGCACCATTCGCGCTGGTCACAACCAGCCAATGATATTTTTTCGTGCTCCACAGCGCGGCATCCAACGCATCGTAGGAATCCGGAGGAATAATTTCGATGGCCGGGATGGCGATCACGGTCGCATCCTTCTCCTCCAATGCCCGTGCCAGTGATTGCGCCTGGTGTCGCGCGCGGGTGATCAGAATTTTCCGTCCGGCAAGCGGATTCATCTGACTGGATTTCCTGCCGGTGGGGCAGTTTCAGCCGCCGCGAGAAACTCCGCAGCGCCCCGTGCTAACAAGCGGCTCGCCATGAGGCGGCCGACTTCTTCCGCTGAGGAATGTTCTTTTGAAAAGTCGATCTGTTCTCGCAAAATCCGAGATCCGTCCGGCAGAGCAACCACGCCCATCACCGTCCAGCCGTGATTCCCAGGCTCGCAGTAGACGCCCACGGGCAGATGACAACCGCCCCCTAACGTTGCCAGCGCAGCTCGTTCGACCAGCACAGCGAAGTGAGCTGCGGGATCGTCCAGCGCTGAAACAGCCGCGCGTGTTGCCTCATCGTTGCTGCGGCACTCGATGGCAAGCGCTCCCTGTCCCGCCGCTGGACACATTTGTTCTGGCGCAAACAATTGCTTCACATCGGCGGCAAGCCCAAGGCGATCCAAACCAGCAGCCGCGAGAATAATGGCGTCATATTGCCCTTCATGCAGTTTGCGCAGACGCGTGTCGACGTTACCGCGCAGTTCGCGAATATCAAGGTCAGAACGCAGAGCACGCAACTGAGCCTGGCGCCGCAAACTGCTGGTGCCGACAACCGCGCCCGGTGGCAGCGCGCCAAAATCCTCATGGCGAACAGAGACAAATGCATCGCGCGGATCGGCGCGCTTGGGAATCGCCGCAATGGTGAACTCTTCCGACAGCTCTGTCGGTAGGTCTTTCAGGCTGTGCACGGCGAGATCGATGTGTTCGTCCGCCAGTGCCTCTTCAATCTCCTTGGTAAACATACCCTTGGTGCCGACCTGCATGAACGGCGCGTGCTGCACTCGATCGCCGGTCGTGACCAGAATCTCAATTGAGACCTGGTGACCAAGATGCCTCAACTCCGCGGCGATGTGATCTGCCTGCCAGCGCGCGAGCGCCGAACCGCGACTCCCAATGCGGATCAAGGTAGGCTCTCCTGCTTAACAGCCGTCGATTTCGCGGGCGATGCGGCATCCGCCTTTGCAACTGCGGTAGCGTCGGGAGTGGGGACGAATGCGGTCTCTTCTTCGTCACTCTTTCCAGCAACTGACTCCGCTATTCCAGGCGCTGGGGTCGGCTTGTCGGGATGTTCCAGATCAAAGACATGTTGAATCATAGCCAGGGTCTCACGGTCGCCTTCCTGCGCGGCGCGTTTGATGGCCTGAATTGGCGCATGCTGCAACTTGTGAACCAGCGCGCGAGTCATCTGCTCCACTGCCTGCAATTGCTCGCTGGTCAACTGCGCCAGGCGAGGCGCCATCCGGCGCATCTCATTCTGTCGAACATCTTCCAGACTTTGTTGCAGTGCGACGATGGAGGGCACGCCATTCAGTGAATGCATGCGCTGCGTATATCGCTCCACCTCGGTGCGGATGATCACCTCGGCGTCCATTGCTTCCTTGGCGCGGCTGGACATGTTCGACACTGCGACCGACTGCAAGTCGTCGATGTTGTAGACGAACACACCTTCCACACTGTTGATCTCGGGGTCTACATCGCGCGGCACGGCAATATCGATAAAGAACATGGGTCGCTGCTTGCGACGCTGCATGTATTTCTCGGCGTGGGCGCGGTTGAAAATTGGCTTTTCTGCCCCGGTGGAGCTGACGATAAT
This sequence comes from Acidobacteriota bacterium, assembly GCA_040389265.1. Taxonomy (GTDB): domain Bacteria; phylum Acidobacteriota; class Terriglobia; order Terriglobales; family Acidobacteriaceae; genus JAKAAZ01. The sequence goes on along the minus strand of JAZKAG010000021.1, from coordinate 6,722 downwards.
ATCCGCCATGGATGCATATTCATGCAATAAGTCATACGAGATAGGCTGCACGATGGCGGATTGACCGGTCGCCGAGCCACTCTCAGAACGAACTCCGGGGAATTTTCCGGCCAACTCCACAGCGCGCTCATAGGTACGGTTACAGATGTAGATGGTGCTGGCCCCGTGCTGCATCATGTTGCGCGCCGCCAGTTCTCCCATCTTACCCGCGCCCATCAGCAGAACCGTTTTGCCTTGCAGTGAGCCAAAGATCTTGCTCGCCAGGTCGACGGCCACCGATGCGATTGACACCGAGGAAATGCCGATGCTGGTCTGGTTGCGCACCTTGCGAGCCACCGTGAAGGCACGCTGCATCAGGGGGTCCAGATTATTATTGATGCCGCCGATGGATCTCGCCAAGGAGTAAGACTCTTTTACCTGACCAAGAATTTGCGGCTCTCCTACTACCAGCGAATCCAGGCTGGAGGCAACGCGAAACACGTGTCGGACAACTTCCGACGCGCGATATTCATACATGTAGGGGTGGAGAGCTTCTTTGCCTATCGAGAAATAATTCTGGATAAATTCCAGCAGATCGGCTTGCGCGGGTTCCTGATAGGTAAGAAATTCGACCCGGTTGCAGGTGGAAAGAATCATGCCTTCGCGCACGCAGGGCACGCTGAGCAGCGAGAGCGTAGCTTCCTGCAGGCGGGCGGCCGGAATAGCAAGCCTCTCCCGCACCTGCAAAGGCGCAGATTTGTGATTGACGCCGATGAGGACGAAGTTCATGGCGCTGGGAACCTGTGAACCGTGCTGAACTGGTTGGCGACCCAAACTGTCAGCGCCATCAGAAATACCAGCGAAGATAGGTAGACGGCTCGCTTGCCGCGCAGGCCGGTGTGACGACGGACATACAGCATCCAGACGTAGAGCACCCACATGCCGATCGAGAGCAGCACCTTCGGATCGAGGAAGTATGCAGCTCCCACACTTTCCTGGGCAATCAGCGCGCCCGCAAGCAGCCCTACTGTCATGCACGGTAAGCCGATCACCAGGGTCACAAATGCAATATGGTCAATGGTGTCCAGCGGTGGAAGATGACTGAAGATTCCACCAATGTGCTTGTTCTTTAAACGCCTCTCCTGGATCAGGTAGAGCAAGCTGGACAGCAAACTGAACAACAATAGCGTGTAGGCCACCAGCAATAACGCGATATGCAGCAGTATCCATCCGTTGTGCATCCACTGGCTGGACAACGGCGCATGATCGGGCTGCGCCGCCGGCAGAAGCAGCAATAGAAAAATGACCGGAAGCACAAATAATCCGAAAGAAATCGCCCGGTATCGCCAGTAGATAGCCAGAAATGTGATGGTCAGCAGTAACGCGAAAGACGTTTCCACCTCATGCAGGCTGGCCGGCACCCAGTGATGCGCCAGGCGCATCATTTCCACCAGCGCAACCAGATGAAAATAAAAGGCGGAAACGCAGACGGGGTGGACAAATTTGCGCCAGCGGTCGTGGCCGGTCAACACATCTGGGATCACTGTAAGGCTGGAAACGCCGTACAAGACAAGCGCAACCCGCAGCCAGATGAGATACATTGCCATCGCTCGAAGAGCCGCTCCGTGAAAGAACGTACAAATAAGTATATAGCCCAGACAAAAGGCACTTTACTGTGATGAAGGACACATGTGATCCAGAACACACCCGCCGGTTTTGGCGGCAAGCGCGGAATTCTATTGGAGACTCCGTCCTGTCCCCGTGCGGGGCCCGGATTTCCCATGCTGTAGATTGGTAGACATCGTTCCCAATGGCCTATCTTTGAAAGAAAGGCCGCCCGTCATTTTCGTTGCGCCCCAGCTTCAGGAGAAGCCCTCTGTCTGTGTCCAGCGCCAGCCCGAATTCCACCCTGGAAATGGCGTCTACGCCATTGATGCGGCAGTACGCTGCGGCAAAACAGAAGCATCCGGATACCCTGCTCTTCTTTCGCCTGGGAGATTTTTATGAACTGTTTTACGAGGATGCCAGGACTGCGGCGCGCGAACTTCAGATCACGCTGACATCGCGCGACAAAGAACGAGCCATCCCAATGTGCGGTGTGCCCCATCACGCTGCCGACCAGTACATCGCACGTTTGCTGCGGCTGGGGTATCGCATCGCGATTTGCGAGCAACTGGAAGATCCCAAGCTGACCAAGACGATCGTCCGCCGCGAAGTGACGCGCGTCCTGACACCCGGCACGGCCATCGACCCCGCGCTCCACTCGGAACAGAACAATTTTCTGGCAGCGCTGAGCTTTGACGGGTCGACCATCGGATTGGCGTTGCTGGATAACTCGACTGGCGATTTTCGCGCCACCGAGTTTCGCGGCCGCAATCTGCAGGAGGCCACGAATCAGGCAAGCGACGAAATGGCGCGGTTCAATCCCGCGGAGATTTTGCTGGCCGAAAATAGTGGCGGAGTTTCTGGATCCCTGGAAGATGCGTTGCGCTCCCGCACCGTCACTCATCTGGAGCCCTGGGTGCTGACCCGGGATTATGCGATTCCGTTGCTCGAAAACCATCTGGGAACGCGCGAACTGACCGGTTTTGGGCTGGAAGGCCACGCAACTGCGGCGGTGGCGGCGGGCAGTATCGTGCACTACCTCCGCGCGACGCAGCTGGGACAGTTGGAACACATCGACCGGGTTCGCTATTACGAACACAGCGGCTGCCTGCAACTCGATGCCGTCACCGTCCGTAATTTGGAACTGGTTGAGCCGCTGATGCCGGATGCGCGGCGGCATACCACCCTGTTTCACACGCTCGACATGTGTCAGACGCCGATGGGCAAGCGCAAGCTGCGCGCCACAATTTTGCGGCCCCTTTTCGAGTTGAACGCGATTCAGGAACGGCTCGATGCAGTCGCCGAGTTGCACGGCAATCTGCAGTTGCGTGAGCAGGTACGCGACAGTATCGCGAACATTCTCGATATGGAACGGCTGCTCAGCCGAATTTCGCTCGACAGCGCCGGTCCGCGAGACTTGCTGGCTCTTGCGTCGTCGGCTGTGAAGTTGCCGCTGGTGGCTACGGCCCTTTCTCCGCTGCAGTCGGCGGCATGGAAAAGAATGCAGTCTTCACTCGACTGCCTCGTCGATCTGCAGGAGGCAATTTCGACGACGATTGCAGAACAGCCGCCCGTACGTTTGGAAGATGGTGGCGTGATTGCGGCTAAAGTCGATGCGGAACTCGACCAGCTGCGATCGCTCAGCCTGAGTGGCAAGCAGTCGATCGCGGCCATCGAGGAGCGTGAACGTCAGCGCACCGGAATTGGATCGCTGAAAGTACGCTACAACTCTGTCTTCGGCTATTACATTGAAATTACAAAATCCAATCTCGACAATGTTCCCGCGGAGTATGAACGCAAACAGACGCTGGTGAATGCCGAGCGATTCACCACTCAGGAGCTGAAAGATTACGAGCGCAGCGTTCTCGGTGCGCAGGAGCGCTGCCTTGAGATCGAGCGGCGAATCTTCACGGAGTTGCGGCAGACTATTCTCGCCGCAAGCGCACGCATTCGGGGCACCGCCGAGACAGTTGCTGAAGTGGATCTGCTGGCATGCTTTGCGCAGCTTGCGGCGTCGCGCCGCTATGTTCGGCCGGAGGTCGACGACTCCGGCATTTTCGAAGCGCTCGCCGCTCGTCATCCGGTGATTGAGTGGCACATGGAGCAGGCGTCGGAAGGCCGCTTCGTTCCCAACAGCATTTTTCTGGATACGGCTGGGCCGAGTCTTTTGCTGCTGACCGGGCCCAACATGGGTGGCAAATCCACGTATCTTCGCCAGGCCGCGCTGCTCGTGATCCTGGCACAGATGGGGTGTTTTGTTCCGGCGCAACGGATGCGGCTGGGACTTGTCGATCGCATCTATACGCGCATCGGCGCCAGCGACAATGTCGCCGAAGGTCGTTCTACCTTTATGGTGGAGATGACTGAGACGGCGACAATTTTGCATACCGCAACCCCGCGATCCTTACTGCTGCTGGATGAGATGGGTCGCGGGACGGCTACCTTTGACGGCATGTCACTAGCCTGGGCAACGGTTGAACATATACATGAAGTATTGTCCGCAAGAACTTTATTCGCCACCCATTATCATGAACTGACAATGCTCGCAGAAATTTTGCCTCGCCTGAAAAATCTGCGTGTTACGGTGCAGGAAAATCCCCAGGGAATTGTATTTCTGCACGCGATTGAAGAGGGTGCCGCCAATAAGAGTTACGGAATTGAAGTGGCGCGGCTGGCTGGAATTCCGCAGGAAGTGGTGGTGCGCGCCCGACAAATTTTGCGCCAGCATGAGCGATCGGAGAAGCGCGAAATTGAAGCCAGTCGCGAACCGGAGATGCAGATGACGCTATTCACGCCGCTCTCGCAGCGCATCGTCGACCAGATTCAGTCGCTCGATCTGAACTCGCTTACCCCCATGCAGGCCCTGAATTTGTTGCAGGAATTGCAGCAGGAAGTTCGCGAGGGATCGCCGGCGATGGGAACCCGCGCATGAAGTCAACCGCACTTCGCCATCGCGTCGGCTCGCTCCTGATTGTCGGTGTCGAAACCACATCGTTGTCGGCATTGGAGACTGCGTGGCTGCACAGCCTGCAACCCAGCGGAATTATTCTGTTTCGTCGCAACATCGAGACGCCGACCCAGTTGCACTCGCTATGGCAGCGAGCCTCGGATGCGCTCTCAGCGCCTTTTTTTCGCTGCGTGGATCTTGAAGGGGGTGCGGTTGATCGCCTGCGAGACCTGGTGGGACCCACGCCATCCGCTGCGGAAATTGCGGCTACCCGGCGACCCGCGATCACGCGAGAAAGCGGCGCACTGGTCGGACGAATGCTGCATGCGCTGGGATTCAACCTGGACCTGGCTCCTGTGTTGGACCTGGCGCTGCCGGTTTCGCGCGATGTTATGGGTCCCCGTGTGGTCTCTGCCGACCCGGCGCACGTGATCGCGTACGCGCGAGAGTTTATCGCAGGGCTGGCTCGACACGGAGTGGTCGCTTGCGGAAAACATTTCCCCGGCCTCGGCGGCGGCACGTTGGATTCGCATCATGCGACACCGAGCATCAGCCGAACATGGGATCAAATTTGGGAGCAGGATTTGGAGCCCTATCGTTCGTTACGGGCCGAGTTGCAGCTGGTGATGGTGAATCATGCGGCCAATCCAAAGATTGAGAAGCCGTCTCTCCCTGCGTCACTCTCGCGTTTCTGGATCCATGAAGTGTTGCGCGAGAGATTGCGCTATCGAGGATTGATCATTTCAGACGATATGGAAATGGGTGGTGTGCTGAACCACGCGTCCGCTGAATCCGCGGCCATCGAAGCGGTGGACGCCGGAACCGACCTGCTGGAAATCTGCCACCGTGCGGACCGCGTTCTGGCGACGCATGAGGCGTTGCTGCGGGAGGCGGAACGTTCACCCGCCTTTGCACGGGTAGTCGACTCGGCTGCAAGGCGAGTAGCAATCGCAAAGTCTCGATTGCTGAAGAAACCGCTTCCCCAGCGTCCGCTTTCGCCTGCCGGTCTGAAAAAGCTGCAAGTCGCACAGGAACGCTTGCGCGGAAGAATTGCAGACGCAAAGCGTGAGGCAGCGGAATGAATATTCCTCCCAAAAATCAAACCCGTGCCATGACAGTAGCCGGCATTATGAGCGGCACATCTGCCGACGGCATCGACGTCGCGCTTGTCAAGATTGCGGCGTCGCAGAACTCTAAGAATAAGCTTCCGCGCATGCGGCTCCTCGCGCACATCGCTGTTCCCTACCCGGCGGCGATTCGCAAGAACATTTTGCTCATGATGAACGCTGACGCGGCTTCCGTGGCAGATATGTCTCGGCTCAATTGGCGGCTTGGACAGTTGTATGCCGAGGCAGTGAAGTTGGCGTTCAATAAACATCCCGTGCGTCTCGATCTAGTCGGCTGCCATGGCCAGACGATGTATCACCAGGGCATTGCGCAGAATTTTCTAGGCGCTCCGGTGGCCTGCACCTGGCAGATGGGAGAAGCTTCTGTTATTGCCGCCGAACTGGATGTCCCTGTGGTCTCGGATTTTCGGCCGGCGGATTTGGCGCTCGGTGGACAGGGCGCTCCACTGGTCCCGCTATTAGATTACGTCGCGTTTCATCACCCCACGCGCAATCGTGTCCTGCAAAACTTGGGTGGCATCGCCAACCTGACCGTGATCCCCGCAGGCGCATCGAGTGCGGATATCTTTGCCTTCGATACCGGGCCGGCAAATATGGTGATTGACGCTGTGATGGCGGAATGCTGTGGCAAGAAGTACGACGCACAAGGAAAGGTTGCCGAGCGCGGCCGCGTGTTGCCGTCCGTGCTCGACCAGCATTTGCGTGCAAGGTTTTTTCTTGCACCTCCGCCGAAATCTGCCGGAAGAGAGCAGTTTGGACGCGAATTTGTCGCTCGCTTTCTGGCGGACTGTCGCAAGCAAAGCGAGCGGCCCGAGGATGCCGTTGCCACCGCAACGGCATTGACAGCGCAAAGCATTGGGCGTGCATGGAAAGAATTCGTTGGGCCTGCTCTGTGCCATGCTGTCACCGACTACATTGTCGCGGGTGGAGGCGCGCGCAACCCTACGCTGATGCAAATGATCCAGCGCGAAGTCGCATCGTTGGGAAAAATCAACGTCAATACCAGCGACGAATTCGGAATGCCGGCGGCTGCGAAAGAGGCGATGGCCTTTGCTCTCCTTGCC
>JAZKAG010000020.1:48617-60000 GCA_040389265.1 Acidobacteriota bacterium | reverse complement strand
TCTACGATTTTTGCTTGGCTGCCTCTGTCTGATTCTCAAGCGCCGGCGGATGCTGCGGCAACTGCACAATAAATTCTGTCTTCCCCGGCTCGGACTCAAATCGAATATCGCCGCCAAAATGTTTCGTCACAATTTTGTACGCGATGCTGAGTCCCAATCCGGTTCCAACGCCCTCAGGCTTGCTGGTAAAGAAGGGCTCGAAGATATGCTTGCGATTCTCCTCTGGAATTCCAGCCCCATCATCGCCAACGCTCACCAGGATATTTTCCTTCTCGACCCAGGTTCGCACCGTGATATGTCCTCTTTGCGGCGCCGCGTCCACTGCATTGTCCAGCAGGTTCATCCACACCTGGTGCAGCCCCGTTGCGGCTGACTCCAAAATCGGCACATCCGCGCCAAATATCTTTGAAACCTGAATCTCTTTATGGCGAATTTTGTGTCCCAGGATCATCAGCGCGCTCTGCAGGCTCTTGTGAACATCGACCGCGGTGCAGCACATCTTTTCCGCGTAGGAATAATGCTTGACGGCCATCACCAACTCCGTCACCCGCGTGATGCTTTCCTCAATCGTGTCCAGTTGCTGCACGCTGCTCACCAGCGCCTCCACCCACTCAAAGGTTTCGGTCAGCGTCGCCGGTCGAAAATTGTTCCGCAGGCACTCCAGTTTTTCCGCCGTCAATCCCATGCCTGCCAGCGGAGGAGCCAGTTTCCACGACTCTTGCACTCCCGCCTGATCCAGCCACTCGCATAAGGAATCCTCCGCGTCCGCCTGGTCCAGCGAATTCATCGATACGGTTTTCTTCGGCTGCAGAATGTAGTGTTGCAGGTCGGAGATGCAGCCCAGTTCCTCCGGCTGCAGGCCCATGCTGCAGTTGCGCAGGTTCAGCTCCTGCAGCCTAGTCAGGCTTTCGCGCAATTGCGTGCTGGCTCGCTTGGCGGCGCTGCCAGGATTGTTCAATTCATGCATCAGGCCCGCGGCCATGGTGCCCAGCGACGCCATCTTCTCCCGCTGCAGCAATATACCTTGCAGCCCCGTCTGACGCATGGTCAGGTTGGCCAGGATTCCCTTGCGCACACCCGGGCAGGTCGTCATCAATTGCCAGAAGGCTTCTTCATCCACCCGCAGCAGCCGGCTGGGCTCAATCATGGTGCATTCCACCCGGTTCATTGAGCCCGTCAGCAACGGCACCTCGCCGAAGGTCTCACAACCATGATGCGTGGCCAGCGGTTTCCGCACCCCATCCGGGTCGACGTACTCCGCGCGCAGGCCGCCTTCCACCAGGATCCAGAAATATCGCTTGGCCTGCTCCTGTCCCAGAACGCAATCGCCCGCTTCTGCTTCGATTACGTCGGCTTGCTGTAGACATTCGTGCGTCTGATCGTCCACCTTGGAGAACAGTGGGATGCAGCTTACCTTCTGCAGCAGAGCGTCCTGCTCCGCAGAGGGCAGATCGGCGAATTTTCCTTCATTCTTCATGGCAGAAACTCGAGCTGTACTCCATTCACTGGAACTGCCGCACAGCCCTAGAAATTTGCTAAGTACTGATGCACAAACTGAACAGCAATCGAACCTTGTCCGACAGCCGAAGCCACTCGCTTCACACTTCCAAAGCGAACGTCACCCGCAACAAATATTCCTGGAACGCTGGTTTCCAATAAATAGGGCGACCGCTCCAGTGTCCAGTGAAAATTCTCGGTCATGCGCAGATCGGGACCAGAAAGTACAAACCCCTTCGACTCACGCAAAATCGCCGGCGGCAACCAGTCGGTCTTCGGCTCCCCCCCGACAAAAATGAAAAGCCCCGAAGCGCATTCTTCTGACTCACCCTCAGGCGTCTTCAATCGAACTGCCTCCAGATGGGTGTCGCCGCATGCGTCGATCACTTCCGTCCGCGTTCGTACTTCGATGTTCGGAAGCTTCTCAATCTGATCAATCAAATAGCGCGACATGCCCTTCTCCAGCGAGTCAGCCCGCACCAGCATGATCACCTTCTTGGAGTAGTTGGCGAAGTGCACCGCCGCCTGTCCCGCGGAATTCGCCCCGCCTACGATCATCACCGTTTCATCCTTGCAAGTGATCGCTTCCGTCAACGCCGCACCATAGTAAACGCCTGCACCCGCCAGCCTTTCCAGACCCCCGGTCTTCAGCCTGCGGTAATCGACCCCGGTCGCAATCAGCACGGTGTGGCACGATACCTCTCCACCACCAGACAATTGGATGAAGTGATACTGCCCTTCGGTTCGGATTCCTGTAGCCCGCTGCGACAAAAATTCGGCTCCAAACCGGGTCGCCTGGATGCTTGCCCGGCGCGCCAGGTCTTCTCCGCTTAAACCGGCTGGAAATCCTAGATAATTCTCGATTCTCGAGCTGCTTCCCGCCTGGCCCCCGGGCGCCGCTGGCTCAATTACCAGCGTCTTTAGCCCCTCGGAGGCCCCGTACACAGCTCCCGCCAGGCCGGCCGGCCCCGCTCCCACAATCACCAGGTCGTAAAAATCCCGTTCCGCCTGGGTCCGCAACCCCACCTTCGCCGCCAGATCCGAAAGCTCCGGCTCCACCAGGCTCTCCCCGTTCGGCAGCAACACCACCGGCAGCTTGCCGGGATCAAGATGGTACTCAGCGAAAAGCCGCGCACTTTCCCCGTGCGCTGCAGGCGGCACGAAAGGTTTTCCCTGCCCATCCGAACCGTTGCCTGCCGCGGCCCCATTGCTGCCGGCAGCTCCGTCTCCTGACCCTGGGTTGGCAGCCGTCGGTAGCATCTCCTGCCCTGGATCCAGCCCTTGATAAGGAACATGATTGCGGGACAGGAATTCGCGAATCTGGTGTCCCGCCGGCAGCCATCGCGAACCAATTACACGCACGCCTTCAAACGGCGGTTTGTAATCCCGGCTCCAGGACTCCAGCAGATCGTCCAGCACCGCGTACAGCCGCTCTTCCGGCGGGTCCCAAGGCTTGGTGAGGTAGTAATGAATCTTCGCTGCGTTGATGGCGCGAATCGCCGCTTCTGTGTCCGCATAAGCCGTCAACAACACTCGCTTTGCCGCCGGCGCCAGCCCAATGCTCTTCTCCAGGAACTCAACTCCAGACATTCCGGGCATTCTCTGGTCAGACAGCAGCAGCGCAATAGCTTCGCCGCGCCGCTTTAATTCTTCCAATACCTCCAGCCCCGATTGGCCAGATGTTGCCCGGATGATGCGATAGCGGCTGCCATAATGTCGCCGCAAATCCTGCACCAGCGCTTCCAGCACGCTCACGTCGTCATCCACTGTCAGGAGTACGGGTTTTCGCATAGATTCCTATTCTTTGCAGGAATGCAGATTCTCAAAACTAAACCAAGGATGCAAAGTTGTTCCAAAATGGATTCGATGCCTGGAATTTTTAAAATTCGGTGTGCATAGTTTGCATAAAACGCGCTACTCTGTTTCTGCGGGCGAGTTACTTAAGACGCCGCAAGTTCCAGATTGTGACGCGACTCAAAGTTTTTCTCACTACTGTGACGTAGCGCACATTCGAAGTTGTTCGCAGTCCTGCACTATGGCTGTATTGCTGTTGCATTGGTATTGCCTTGGTTCCAAGCCTGCCCTGCCCCAAGGGTAGCAGGAGTTCGAACCATAGTACTGGCAGTTGAGCTACGTACAACAACTGCCGATACAAGAAATAGAACACGCTCACATTTTTTGTTGTTCTTCTCGGTTCACCCGCGCCGTAGGTGCCTCTTGGGGCACGGTCAGGGCTAAAATCAGAAGAAAAAAGTACATTTGGTTGGAACTCAAACTTATGACAAAAATTATCCTTGCCGATAATCAGTCCATTTTTCGTGCCGGCGTAGCCAAAACTCTCGCGCTACAAGATGATATCCGCATCGTTGCTCAATGCATGGATAGGGACCGGCTCATGCAGGCGGTTCGAACCTTCCGCTCCTCCATCGTACTGTTTGCCGCTTCCCTGCAACTGGATATGCCCGACCTCATCCAGACTGCCCGGGCTGCGGGCAGCCGATTGATCGTCATCGCGGAAAACAGCGAATCCCTCCACACCTATGCCGTTCCAGGCTTTGACGGCGTTGTCTTTCGCGACATCTCCGGCACCACCCTGGTCGAATGCATCCACACCGTCGCCTCAGGACGACCGTATCTACAGGAAAAACTTGGCCGTTGCGTTGCCGAGGAAGCCGATGCCGTCGGCGCCCGCGTGCGCGATCGCCTCACCCCCAAAGAAATCAAGATCGTCGCGCTCATTGTTCAGGGGTTCAAAAATAAGGAAATTGCCAGCCACCTCGGCACCACCGAACAGGTCATCAAAAATTACCTGCGCAATGTCTATGACAAAACCGGGGTTTCGGATCGCCTGGAACTGGCCCTGTTTACCATCCACCATCGCACCCTGGCCGACGCTGCCGCCGTTGCCGGTGGTCAGATGGATCTGCAGCCGGCGCACGCCTGAAGGCTTCAGCCATGTCTCTGACGGCCCGTCGATTCGGCGGGCTGCCAGACCCGTTACGTTCTGGCCTTTAGTGCAGCAAGGCGCTGATAATCGCCACCAGCTCGGTTGCATCCACCGGCTTCTCCAGGTATATGTCCGCCTGCGGCTTGGCCGCGCGAAATGCCTCCGTGCAATATCCCGACACCACCACCACCGGAACCTGCACCCCTGTCTTTGCCGCCAGCAGGATCTGCCGCCCGTTCTCTTCTCCCAGATTCCAGTCCGTCACCACCGCATCGAAGGTTTCCTTTTGCAGCAGCCCAATGGCTTCATTCGCCGAGCTGCTGGTGGTTACCACGTGACCCGCCCGCTCAAGAATCTTTTTCTTTAATGCGACTGCAGCCGGCTCATCATCGACACACAATATGTTGGCCATCACATATTCCCTCTTTCTCCTCGAACCTGTAAGAGAAGTTGGAGAAAAAGCCAGCAACGTTATCCCAGCATTTTCAGCAATTCGACTCTGCTAGCTTAATTGTTCTGCAACCGATTTTGCTTGAGTAAATAGGTACAAGTAATCCGGCCCCCCAGCTTTGGAATCTGTTCCCGACATGTTGAAGCCTCCAAATGGATGTGCCCCCACCATGGCGCCCGTACATTTACGGTTGAAATATAAATTACCAACATGAAAATCCTGCCGCGCTACCGCCAGCTTTTCTCGGGAAGTCGAATAGATCGCTCCCGTCAATCCAAATTCGGTGTTGTTCGCAATTTCCACCGCATGTTGAAAATTCTTCGATCGCAGGATCGCAAGCACCGGTCCGAAGATTTCTTCCTGAGCCAGCCGTGATTGCGGCGATACATCGGAAAAAATTGTCGGTTCCACGTAGTATCCCTTTTCCGGCGTCTCAATCGCATGGCCGCCCGCCACCAGCCGGCCTTCCTGTTTGCCGATTTCAATGTAGCGCAGCATCGATTCGTATTGCGACTGGTTCACCACCGGACCCATCGCAGCATTGTCCACCGGATCGCCAACCTTCAACTGCCGTGCACGCTCCCGCAGCCGGTCTACGAAAATATCGTAAATGCGGTCGTCCACAATCGCACGCGAACATGCCGAACACTTCTGCCCGCTGAATCCGAACGCAGAATTCAACACTCCCGTCACCGCCACATCCAGATCGCAATCCTCTTCCACGATGATGGAGTCTTTGCCCCCCATCTCCAGAATGGTTCGCTTGATCCAGATCTGCCCGGGCTGGGTCTGCGCCGCACGCGCATGAATGTCCAGTCCCACTTCTTTCGAGCCGGTGAACGCAATGAACCGTGTCTTCGGGTGTTCCACAATTGCATTGCCAAAAGTCGCGCCCGATCCAGGACAAAAATTCACCACTCCCGGCGGCAGACCCGCTTCTTCCAGCAATCCAAAAAACTTGGCCGCAATCGTCGGCGAATCGCTGGACGGTTTCAGGATCACAGTGTTCCCCGTTACCACCGCGGCGACCGTCATCCCCGCCATAATCGCCAGCGGAAAATTCCATGGCGGAATCACGGCGCCCACGCCCAACGGAATATACAGTAGCTCGTTACGCTCGCCCGGATACTGAATCGGAGTCGCCGCAGCCGCCAGCCGCAACGCTTCCCGCGCATAAAACTCTAGGAAGTCGATGGTCTCGCCCACGTCGGCATCCGCTTCTGCCCAGTTCTTGCCGACTTCGTACGTCAGCCACGCGCAAAAATCCAGCTTCCGTTGCCGCAGCAGTTCGGAGGTACGCAGCAGCAGCGACACCCGCTCCTCCACCGGAGTGATGCGCCATCCCTCATACGCTCTCAGCGCCGCCTGCATCGCCATTTCTGCGTGACCTGCATCGGCCTTCTGATGCACCCCCACTACCTGCGATGGATTGGATGGATTCAGCGAACGAATCTTGCCGTCGGTGCGAATCCGCCGGCCGCCAATCACCAGGTCATATTCCTGGCCCAGTTGGTCGGACACTCGATCCAGCGCCTGCCGCATCGCCCGCGCGATATCTTCCCGGCTGAAATCCAGGAACGGTTCATTGCGAAATTCGCCTCTCGGCGTACGAACAGGAATCACTGTGGAGAGTTCTTGGGTCGCCATACAGCCCTAGTGTAGACCAGCCCCCGCTTTCCTGCCGGTGACCTCCGCTACAACTCTGATCCTCTTTTGCCGGGAATCTACCGCGATACCGTCGAGTAAAATGTATTTGCGCCCGATCGCAAATTCTTGCCATACCCCAGCACAAACGAAAAATTCCCCAGCAGCTTGACCCGCGCCTGCAGTCCCGTATCCGTCAGCCACTTTGGCGATCCAAAATATTGCGACGGATCGTAAATGTTCCCCGTGTCCAGATACGGCCCTACCTGCACCTGCACAAACGCATCGTGAAATACCACCTTCTCCACATCGGAGTTGGAAAGAATATAGTTCCTCCCCAGCGGAGCATTCCCTTTTTTGCCGTCTATCAATCCGTTATGCCCTCGCATCCACAAATCGTTATCGCGATCGAATCCCAGCATGAATAAGTCATCGAAAGGCACCTGTCCAAATGTCTTTCCCGCGCGCAGCCTTGTGCTCGTCTGGTAATCGTCCCCCTGCGCCCGCGGAAACCAGTTCGCATCGAGTGACCCTTGCAGCCGTCCGTACCTTCCCAGCGGGTTTGTGAAAAACTTCCCCGCCTCGCCGCTCGCGCTGCCCTCCAGCGAAAATCTTCTCTCCGGAAATCGAATCAGCGATCGGTGCGCGCTCGCCCGCAGGTCCATGCCGGAGCTGTCGACAAAAAATTCATCCGCCCCGGCCGGAATTCCCTGCAGGCTGCGAAAATCCCGATACGAATATTCGCCTGCAACATTCCACCCCCACAGCCCATCCTCGACCGCAGTCACCTCCGCCCCCGCCACCGCCCGCCGCATATTCAATTCGGCAACAGACGGTGTGCCCGGGGTCAGCGTGTTCGAGATGTTCCAGTTCTCATTCCTCCCCACAAAATATGCGCGCACATGATACTTAGGATTTTCTTCCAGCGGCCACCCGACATCGCTCCCAAGCCATCGCTTGTTATCGTCCCAGCGAACAAGCGACCGCCAATTCAATCCCTTGTTGTTCAAGTTATAAAACTCTGGATAGACAGAGAGGTATGGCAACCCGCGCAACATGGACACGGCGTCCTCCCATCGCATATCCCGCCAACTTGGCTGCTGCCCCGCATGCCACACCAGCTTGAACGCGCCGTCCCGCCGCGCCTGCAACTCATAAAACGTGTGCGGAAAAAGATCCAGCATTTGCAATTCCGCATCCGTCGTCAGGTATTGATGTCTGGTCCACACCGCGCCCGGAGAAAATTTAAACGCGCGATCCAGAATCAGCGGATCCAACTGCGGCTGCGGATCATACGTCAGATCGCTCAGCTCCGGCTTTCCCACTCGATTCCAATACTTCAGCGCGGCTTCAAGATTGCCTTCAAGAAAATAGATGGAAGCTAGAAAATTGCTGGCGTATGTGTCTTTGGGATCGAGCACCAGCGCGCGCCGCAAGTCCTTCTTTGCCGGCGCAAATCGCTTGTCACGATAGGCAATCCCCGCCATCTCCTCCAAAAAGCGTGCATCGCGCGGATGCCCCGCATGGCCGGCTGCAAACGTCCGCTCCGCTTCGTCAAATCGTCCCAGCTCAGCCAGCGCCAGCCCGCGATCCAGTTCCAGGTCGGCCGCCACGCTCGAGGACTCGGGTACCGCGCGCACCACATCCTCCCAACGCTTCGCGTCATACAGCGCTTTCACTTGTGCAGGATGATTCGAGGTACCCGGCGGTGCGGCTGTCGCCTGACCCCATGCGGCAGACGCCGCCATCAGAAGAATGAAAAAGAAAATCAATGGGCAGGCTTGGGCACGGCCAGCAGCGTCCAATTGTCGGTCGCACGCCACTCCTGCTCGAAACCTTCTCGGGAGATTCGCAGCATCTTCTGCTGCGCCGGGTCGTTCATGAATAGATAATTTCTTACCGGATCGATCCCCACCACCACCACGTAATGCAGCGGCCCCAGCGCTCCGCTCGCCTGCAACCCCACAATCATCGGTCGCCCCAGCGACAACTGATGCTCGAAGTCCCTCCACTGGCCGCGAAACGCGAATGCTTGATATCCCGAGCGCTCCAGGTAGTCGCGCATGCTGCTGGCATAGATTCCCTTGGCTGCGGGAGAAAACAGCGCTGCCTGAATGTGGGATGCTTGCGCGTCGGCGGCTACGGCCCGCCCCTCTTTTCCATCCCAATATCGCATCACCATCGATAAGGAGGCCGACCCACAGCCGTCCGTTGTCTGCGCCACGAAAGGCACATCAATCCAGATCTCTCGGCCGGTTCCTGGCGTAACTGGCGGTGCCGCCCAGACCACACCACTCAGCAGCAGGAGCCCGGCGAGAAGATTCAGTTTCATTCTGCCATCAAGCGAACACTGCAATCAGAATCACCGCAACTACCACGATGCCGATCAAAGTAAAGACGCCCATGCCGATCAATCCCGCGGCGTAATCCTTCTGTGCTTTCTGGGATCGCGCGGCCAGGTTGGCCAAGTCGGCATCATTCAATTGGCTCACCGCATTCGTTACCTGTTGCGGATTCACGCCCTCCGACTTCATCGCCTTTTGAATTTCTTTCCTCGAAAGGAAGCCCCGAAGCTCTTGCTCGTTTTGCTGCCGCGTTGCAGACGATGATGTGACATCGTTCTGGATTTGCCCCGCAGATACAACATGGTTCTGGCCAATCATGGCCTGTGGCGCCGTCATCACGCAGCCCAGCACAACGGCCGCGGCGAACTTCATTTTCCCATCCAGCAACAGCTTCATCTTTTCCTCCAAACCGGGGATGATCGTTCGCACATTCCGAACGAATCGGACGAAGGTTTCACGGCCGATTATCAAAGTGGATGCGAATTTTATATCCCGTGTTGCAAATCCGAATGCCGCTGAGTGTTCAGAAATAGACAATTACAAGTTGAACCAGGATTCATCATCCCCCGAGCGAGATTTTCCCTCCGTCTACATTGTGATTCTGACATCAAAGGGTTCTCGCTCAGGATGGAAGTGTTGTTTTCGGCTAAGTCATCATTCCTAATGGACTGCAACAATGATTAGGATCAGGGCGGCAATTCCAACCAAAATTAACAACAGATCGTGATTGTCGATGTCTCCGGCCGCAAATTCTCTCTGCGCCTTTGCCGACCGCTCCGCCAGGCTCGCCAACTCGGTGTCATTCAATTGACCAACGGCGTTTTTCACTTGCCGCGGATCAATGTTCGCCGACTTCATCGCTCGTCGCGCCTCCTGGCTCGACAGAAAATCCTGCACCTGCTTCTGGTTCTGCTGGCGAACCGCGGAAGCATTTGAGACATCATGCTGAATCTCTCCGGGCGAAACCACGTGACTTTGCGCGACTGCAGATAACGGTGCTGCCACCGCAACACCAAACAGCAGCACGCTCGCGCAATTCAATTTGCGACCTTGCGAAATCTTCATCTGTACCTCCAGTTAGGGGATGGATTGCTCTCAAAACGCAGAGCATTTCGAATAGCCTACCAAAACTCGCAGCCTGGCTGCCCCTCATCGCGCCGACGGGTAACTGAATGGGACACATCTTCTGGCGCGGCGTTGAGTTAAGAAATCGTGGCTGCCAAAAAATACTTGGATGCTTTCAATTGAATTTATTTGCTGAGCGTGGCTCGCTCGGTACTGGCGGAAAGCCGCGCAGTGCGCTCCTGCTTTTCCCACGCAAACGGTCGCCCGTCAATTGCCCGCTTGATCGTTTTCAGCAGCACCAGGGAGAAGACCTGGCGATATGTGAATCGCTGGATCCAGATGTGAAACAGTAGCCATCCGTCCCCCTTGTTGCTCGCGTGGCGCGGCTCCAGCAGAAATGCCATGCTCGAAGCCAGAAAGTCCACCACCAGGAATGCCATGAAATATAGGATCAGCTTGTCGAAGCTGGCTGCATTCGCCGCCACTGGATGGAAATGTCGATTCACCGCGTAGTTGGCAATCCCCGCAATGAACATCAAGTCGATGAAGGGTGAGAACAGCGGCAAAATGATTTGAAAAATAATCATGTTCGGCAGCGCGAACAAGCCCATCGCCCGATGCCGCAAAAATGCGCCGCGATGCTTCACCACCGCCTGCAGAATTCCGAACGACCAGCGGAATCGCTGCCGCATCAGGCTGCGCATATTGTCCGGCGCCTCCGTAAACGCGAACGCCCGGTCCTCATAGACCACCTTGTACCCCTGCTGCAGCAGGTTCATAGTCAGATCGGCATCTTCTGCCACTGTGTTCACGTGGTAGCCGTCCGCCTTCTTCACCGCATCCGTTCGCCATGCTCCAATCGCGCCCGGCACCACCGTCACCACGTTGAACAAATCCAGCGCGCGACGTTCAAAATTCTGGCTGGTGATGTATTCCAGCGCCTGCCAGCGCGTCCAAAGATTAATGCGATTCCCCACCTTGGCATTGCCCGCCACCGCGCCCACTTTCGGATCGGCCATGCGCGGAACCAGCTTCGCAATCGCATCCGGTGCAATCACCGTATCCGCATCAATGCCGATGTAGACCTCTTCGGTGACGAACTGCAATCCATAGTTCAATGCTTCCGCCTTGCCGCCGTTCGGATGCGTCACCACCAGCAGCCTGCCGGACTCCAGATCCGCCGGCATTGCCGCCCGCGCCGCTTCCAGCGTGTTGTCCGTCGAGCCATCGTCAATCACAATCACGCGCAGCTTAGGGTAGTTCGATCCCAGCACCGACCGAATGGTCCGCGCAATCACTTTGCCTTCGTTGTATGCCGGGATCAAAACCGCCACCTGCGGCAAATACTTTTCCGCTCCCGGATAAGGCCTTCGCTTGTGCACCCGGTCCAGCACCGCGAACAATCCAACGATCAACAGCCGACCCGTCATCAAG
>JAZKAG010000020.1:39553-48607 GCA_040389265.1 Acidobacteriota bacterium | reverse complement strand
ATGAAAACAAGAACGACAGTGTGCGCAAAGAAGGAGAGAAACCAGAACGCAATCGCATCGATATGCGCCTGCCAACGCTGCTTCGCCGGAATCGGCGGCATCACCTGGTCGCGCGTTTTGCCGATCAGCGCCGACACAGGAACAATCTTGTAACCCTTGGCGCGCAGCGCATCAATCAACAACGGCAGCGTTCTCACCGTCACCGAACGATCGCCTCCGCCATCATGCATCAGAATGATGCTGCCCCGAAACTGCGGCTTGGTCTTCATCACTTCCAGCTGGGTCAATACTGTAGAAATGATTTCCTGCGGCGTCTTTCGCGGATGTTCATTCCAGTCGTCGGTGTCGATCTTGTCGCCGACAATGATGTAGCCCATCTGCTCCACGCGATCCACCGGCGCCGCTTGATCATTCGTATCCGGCTCCTGGTCAATCGAATACGGCGGCCGGAAGAACAGCGGCTGCACGCCCAACTCCGCCGCGAACAATCGCTCTGTTCCATTCAGCTCGAGTTCAAGTTGGCGCGGTGAAATCTGGCTGATGTCAGGATGCGTGAAAGTATGATTCCCAATCTCCTGCCCATCTCGGTAGTAGCGCTTCAACAAGCCCACATTGTTCAGCGCTTCTTCGCCAATCACCATGAAGGTCGCCGACACATGCTCGCGCTTCAGCACGTCCAGAATCTTCGGCGTCCACGTCGGGTCCGGTCCGTCGTCAAACGTCAGCGCCAGTTCGTTGGGATGATAGCCATACTGCAGCAGCGTGTACGGCTGCGGAAATGCATGGATCGTCTGGCTCACCGCTAAGTTGGAATCGGAATCAATCTGGATGGTTCGCTTGCCGTCCTGCGGCCTGCCAATCACCTTCAGAATGTCACCGTCACCTTCGGTGTTTACATTTGCGCCCGGATATATCGTCGACAACAATTGCGCCGCATCCGGATCCATCGTCTTGTTCCATACATTCCAAAGCGTGGGGTCTTCACTGCCCAGGCGCCACAGCGCAAATGTCTGGATGCCCAATTCACGCGCCGCTCGCATTTCATTCAACGCCGTCACAGCATCCAGGTACCAAACTTCATGACGGGTGTGCGCATCCTCATCCTCATACGCAAAGTGCATGTTCAAGGAATCTGTATCCATCTCCGGCGACGCTTCCGAGTCCGACGCTTCCTGCCACGCATCCTGGACCGCCAGATCATTCACGTCCACCGCTTTCACAGCACCCTTGTGCTTCTTCCCTCCTGCCAGCGGTAGCGTCCAGTCGTACCCATAGTCGCCGATGCTGCATATCAGCTTGGTCCGCGGAATTTCCTTCAACGCCGCTTTCAGATTGCGAACGAACCACTCCTGGCCTGCCACCGGGCCGGGGGCGCTCGACGGCTCGTGCTGGTCGTAATCCATCAGGATCACACCATCCGTGTGCGCTGCGTAATACTTGAAGTCCCAATCATCGTCATCGACCGGCACGTTGATGTAGAGACGCAACTGCATGGCGTGCATCTTCGTGTACAGATCGGCAACCATCCTGCGATACGCCGGCTGTGCCTCCGATGGAATTGCCTCCAGGTCGAGCGCGATGCCGTGATAGCGCGGATTGGCCGCCAGCAGTTCCATCACCTGCCGTTCAAACCTCGCCTGCGAGGCGCGATTCATCAATACTTTCTCGACAATCGCAGATTGGAAATCTCCCTTCAACTGGTCGAAGTTACTCACCATGGGAAATACTTCTGTCTCTTCGTGGGCTTCCGCGATCGTGTGCGCCACCTTGTAATCCGGATCGATGTTACGCACCCCTGCAGCATCGACGACAGAGAACGGATGATTGTCCAGCGTGTACGCCGTCAGCCTTCCATCCGGCGTCACCACGTGCAGCCAATCCGCAAACAGCAGGTCAATATCGCGGATATGCTTCTTCAGCGACACCAGGCTGGCCGCATCGTAGTCCACGTAGAATGCCGCTCGCAGCCCCTCGCCGGAATTGAACGGCATGTCCGAAGGTCGACGATGTCTCTGCCGTCGCAACGCTAACTGGCTCGATCGCGTTCTTGGCGCGTAGGAAGGCTCTTTTAGCGGCCGATAGTTACGCTTCGGTGTGGGCAACAATAGTTCTGGCAGCGGCTCCCGGCGCAGCACGTTGATCCCGAAGGCAACCAGCACCACCGTCGACAGCACCGCGACGATGTCGAAGATGCGCCGCAGTCGCTTCCACCGCTTCCGGCCGGGATCGTAAAAGATTGGCTTAATCATTCTGAAACTGGATTCGTGAGTTCTGGAGGCTGTCTCATAAATTTAAGATCGCTCGCCACATCTGCAATCAGAACCACAATCAAGCGCCGCGCAGGTTGCCCGCCTGCAGGCGCTACCGCCCCGGATGAGACTGCTCCTATGGTAGCCGCGTCTGCTTGCCATAACCAAACTATCTGTAGAAGTTAGCGAAGCTGTATGATTCATAATCGATGCGTTTCCTGCTGCGCCAAGCTACCAAGTCCACCGTCGTCGCGCTCTTCCTCGGCCTGCTGCTTCGGCTCTGGTTCATCCATTATTACCCTGTCATTGAAGGCGACACGTTCGTCTACGGCGAAATTGCCCTCAATTGGTTCTGGCATGGAACCTACGGGCTGATGCGCGTTCACGGAATTGAGCCCACCCTCGTTCGTCTGCCCGGCTATCCACTCTTTGTGGCGCTTTGCTTTTTCCTCTTCGGCCGCGAACACTACACGGCCATCATGCTGCTCCAGACCGTCATGGACCTGGCTACCTGCCTGCTCATCGCCGGCTTCTGCGTTCGTACCATTTCGCGTCGCGCCGGAATCGTCGCCCTTTACCTGGCAGCCTTATGCCCCTTCACCGCCAACTACGTTGCCTCTCCACTCACCGAAACTCCCACGCTGTTCTGCATCGCTCTCGGCCTCTATGCCCTGGCTCGCTATGTGGAGCGTCCCGGCTTTACTGCCTGGTTCTGGGTGCTCGTCTTCAGCATCAGCTACAGCGCCTTGCTGCGTCCAGACGGTCCTCTGCTCGGCCTCGTCCTGGTGCCTGCCATGTTCTGGTATGCGCGTCCCAAAGTTCCTGCCGCCCGCAGCTTCCGGCTGGCAATCTTTTGCACTTTGCTTGCGATGATTCCATTCGTTCCCTGGACCATCCGCAACCAGGTCAGCATGCATACCTTCCAGCCGCTCGCCCCTCGCTATGCCAACGACCCGAACGAGTTTGTTCCGCATGGCTGGATCCGCTGGATCAAGACCTGGGTGACCGAGTACACTTCCACCGCCGACACCTACTGGAACGTGAATGGCTCCCCGCTCGACTTCTCGCTGCTGCCGCCTCGCGCCTTCGGTTCGCCAGCGGAAAAAGCAGAGACTGCCCGCCTGTTCGCCGAATACAACAAGACCAACATCATGTCGCCTGCCCTGGATGCGCAATTTGATCAACTGGCGCAACAGCGCATCGCTCGTCATCCCATTCGCTTTTATATCGGGCTGCCCCTGGTGCGGCTGGCGGATATGTGGCTGCGCCCTCGCACGGCGCAACTATGGATTGAGTTGCGCTGGTGGCAATATGAGCATCATCCTGCGGAGACCCTCTTCTGCTGGGCCTACGCCGCGCTTAATCTCGCCTATCTGCTGCTCGCCGCCTGGGGACTGCGCAAGCACGTTCCTTTCGCCCCCGTCATGGTCGCCTACGCGATTGTTCGCAGCCTGCTGCTGTTTACCGTCGAAACTCCCGAGGCCCGCTACACCCTCGAGTGTTTCCCCATGATCTTCATCCTCGCCGCCGCTGCGCTCACCGTCCGCAAGCCGCTGCCGTCCGCTACTTCTGTATCACCTGCGTCTTCGAGTTCGTCTTGATCTTGAACACCGACGGAGGAACCTTCTTGTTGTACTCAATATTTTTGTAGTATGCCGTCCGCGTATCGCCGGAAGGCTCATACAGAATCTGCTTCAGCGAAACCGCCCGCGCCGGATCCACCCAGATGGTCACATGCGAGACATTCGCCTTTACCCCGGGGTCTTTGCTCACCAGGTCCAGCTTGGCTGTCTGCACGCCGTCAATTGTTTCCATGCCTTGATACGTGATGTCCCAGCTCTTTTTCAGATCGCTGCCACTGCCGCCAAAACCCAGCGTCAGATAGGTTCCCCACTGCGCCTGTTTGTCTCCCGCATGGAACACAGTCAGCTGGTCGATCTGCGGCTGAAAAAACTGCGCCACTCCATTGCTGTACACAATCGTCTTCTTGGCCGGCTGTCCATCGGCCGTTTCAATGTTCAACGCAACTCGCGCAGAAGCACCCGATCCTTCGTAGTAAATCACGCCCGCCTGCGTATCCGTGCTGCTCACCACTCGCTCAAACTGGTCCCATTGAAAATCTGCCTTGGCAGACTGAAACTTCGCCGCCGACGCGTCCAGCTGCGTCAGCACATGATTCAAATCGCCGCTGGCCGGCGTCTGCGCCCATCCCATCCCAGCGCATAGCAACGCCGCCGTCAGCGCCACACAATTCCGAGCCCCACTCCGAAACTTTGAAACCAACATCGTTCCCTTCATAGCTTCCTTCCTCGGTTCAAACTTTCTGATGCAGTGGATGCATCTGCGGGCATGCCTGAAACCCGCGCTGCAGGCGGGTCTCTGCCTCGTTACTCCGATTTTTTCTTTCTGATAGACGGCTTTATCGGTGCGCCCAGACACGATACGCGATGGTCTTGCCGTCGGCGCCCTTCACCGCTTCGTAGCGGTCCACCGTCACGTTGCCGGAAATCGGTGCGATGGCCGCTTGAATCTCATGACTCAAATCGCCGGCATATTTGAAAGACGACAAGGTCGCCACATCAATCTGGTACGTCAGTCCATTCTGTCCATCGCTTTTCACCAGCACCTGGCTCGGCGGCAGCGTGCGCTCCACCGGCCGATCGTGAAAGTTGATAAATCGCGGCGACACAAATATGAACAACAAAATCAGCGTCACCATCACGTCATAGTGGAAGCTGCCCCGCTGATACGTCCAGAAAATGTAACTGCGAAGAATCTTCTTCATCCGCTGCCTCTCTGAAATCCGCCTGCCCCGGAAATCTGGGTGCCCCACATCTCGATTCTGAGATGTGGGCTTGTTCCGCGCCATCAAGTTCCGGGTGCGCCTTCCTAGCCGCGTTTCTTGCGGATAGGGTGGGATAGCATGACGCTCGCACCGCAGTACCCCTTCAGTTCAATCTACCTTCAATCGATTTCAACCCGCCCATATAGGGCTGCAGCGCCGTAGGAATGGCAACACTTCCATCCGCCTGCTGATAATTTTCGACGATCGCCAGCCACGTCCGCCCCACCGCCAGCCCGCTGCCATTCAGCGTGTGTACAAACTCCGTCTTCGCCTGCCCCTTGGATTCAGCCCTCCCCCCATGCCCCTTCGGTCGATAGCGGATGTTCGCCCGCCGCGCCTGGAACGCCTCGAAGTTCGAGCACGAAGAAATCTCGCGATACAAATTCTGTCCCGGCAGCCACACTTCCAGGTCATAGGTCTTCGCTGCGGAAAATCCCAGATCTCCCGCGCACAAATTCATCACTCGATACGGTAGCTCCAGCGCCTGTAGAATCGACTCCGCATGCCCCGTCAGCTTCTCATGCTCCGCAAACGATTGCTCCGGCGTCACAAACTTCACCAACTCCACCTTTTGGAATTGATGCTGCCGCACCAGCCCGCGCACATCTTTTCCATACGCTCCCGCCTCCGCGCGAAAACACGGCGTCCACGCCGTCACGGAAATCGGCAGTTGCTTCTCGTCCAAAATCTCGTCGCGAAATAGATTCGTCAACGGCACCTCCGCCGTCGGAATCATCCAGTGATCGCTGCCTTCGCAATGAAACAAATCCTCTTTGAACTTCGGCAGCTGTCCCGTCCCGAACAGCGACGCCTCATTCACCATCAACGGCGGCAGCACCTCGCGATACCCATGCGTTCCCGTATGCAGATCGAGCATGAAATTCGCCAGCGCCCGCTCTAGCCGCGCTCCCGCGTCCCAGTACACCGCAAAGCGAGCCCCGGAAATCTTCGCTGCCTGCTCAAAATTCAGAATGCCAAGCTGCTCGCCCAGCTCCCAATGCGGCTTCGGAGCAAAATCGAACGCGCGTGGCGTCCCCCATCGGCGAACCTCAACGTTGTCCTCTGCAGAGGTCCCCAGCGGAACACTCTCCGCCGGCAGATTCGGAATCCCCTGCAGGACCGTCTGCATCTGCTGCTCTGCAGCCGCAGCTTCCGCAGTGCAGCGCTCAATTTCCTCTTTCATGGATCGCGTTCGATCCATCAAGTCCGCGGCGTCCTCGCCCTTTTGCTTCCGCTTCGCCACTTCGGCAGAAACCTGGTTCCGCTCCGCCTTCAAACTCTCCGATTGCGTGATGGCCGCCCGTCGCGATCGGTCCAGCTCCTCAAATCCATCCAGCAACGCGGCAACATCCGCCCCGCGCCGCCCCAGCCTCTCCTTCACCAGTGCCAGGTTTGCCCGCACAAATCCCAAATCAAGCATAAGCATTCATTTTACAGGGCCGTCCGAACCGGGTGCCTATGCTTGCAGCTTGAGGCTAGTAGCTAACAGCTCTCAGCTCTCAATCCCCAATTCCCGCTTAGCATTCCCGTTATAAACCTTCTGCAAAATCTGATCCGATAAGTTCAATCCAGAAATCTCCCACCTCCCCTGCGGCGGCTTCGGCGCAGGAGCATAGTCGAAATACTCGTCATTCGTCTCGAAAAATCTGTAATAAATCTCGTACAGCCGATCCCCGAAAATCTGCTGCGGCACATCCGTCGCATGTGGGCTCGCATCCGTCCCAAATAAAATCCTGTCCTGATACTTGTCGAAGAATTTTTTCGATGCCCGCGGTTGCCGCCCCAGTTCCCCACTCCGCGCCGCCGTATCCACCGTCATATGCGGAAACCGATCCAGGTTCTCCGAAACATTCTGCAGATTTTCCGCATAGTTCCCCGTATGCAGCACAATGAAGTGCGTATTCGGATGCCGCGCCATCATCCGGTTGCGCGCCTCAATCAGCTCCATGAACTTAGGAAAATCGCGCCCATAAAACGACCAGTCAGGATGGTTGTGCAGTTCTTCATACCGCTCGTTGTAGCGATCCGTCGGCGTGAAAAAGGCCACCGGGTCGGCAATGTGGATGGCCACCGGCATCTTCAGTTGTCCACAGGTGTCCCACATCGGATCGAAGCGTTTGTCGTCAATCTTCACCAGCGTCCCGCT
The DNA here is from genome assembly GCA_040389265.1 of Acidobacteriota bacterium. Classification (GTDB taxonomy): domain Bacteria; phylum Acidobacteriota; class Terriglobia; order Terriglobales; family Acidobacteriaceae; genus JAKAAZ01. The sequence goes on along the minus strand of JAZKAG010000020.1, from coordinate 41,367 downwards.
GGTAATGTTCGACCGCAAATACAGTCCCAGGGTCTTCAAAATCTTCAATCCCCGCGCCCCGTCGCGATGCGCCTGCTCAATCGCCTCGGCCTGCAGCCGCGGATAATTCGGCTCCAGGAATTTCTCGTAGATCGGCTCCGTCATCGTGTAAAACCGATCGCGATATGCGCGGTCGTAGCGCGCAACCGTTTCCTTCAGCCCGCTGCCGTATCCACCCGTCAGGTTCACCATCGAGCGAAGATTTTTCCGATCCATCACCGCCAGCAGTTCCTGCGGCGTGGCCGCATAATCTCGCGCGGCGCTCAATGCCACGCCATTCTTGTCAACCTTGGCAAAGGTGATGTGCGTGTGAATGTCAATCACTGGATATTTTGCCCGCGCCACATGCGTCTCCGGCACCCGCAGCATGCTGTGTGGCTCATAGTCTTCCAGCCTCAGCGAGCCCGTTGATGAACCGCCCTCCGCCTTCCCTTGCGCACGCGCTGTCACCATGCCGGCAGCACTGGCTGCCTTTGAAACCAGGCCCATTCCAGTCCAGCGAAACAAATCACGACGATTCATCTTGTTTTCTCCTGCTCCCCATACTCATGTACCGCAGCGGTTGAGCGCAAGAGGCATAGCTCTCCCCGCACTCTTCCGCATCACCCGTTTGGTTTTAGAAAAGCTTGGCTGCACCCTGCCGCGCGCTCCTGGTCACGGTTGCCGCTGCAACTCTCCTGCGCCTGCTGCCTTCTCCCTCACCCCTGACCCCTACTGCGGCATGGACTTGAACCGTGCCTCGCGCTTTTCAATAATCTCGTTTGCAGATTTGTCTCGCCCGCTCTGCGGATGATGGATCGCCAGCGCTCCGCGCAACACGTAATAGCCTTCATCCGCGCGGATCTTTCCATCGCCGCGAACAATCGTCCCGCGAAACGAGTACCAGACCCCATGCACCACCCGCGTCTGAAAACTAATCTCTCCGCCGTCGATTGTGGATTGATCAAAGAAAAATGTCAGAGGAGTATTGCTGTCGGTTTCCGCATCGCCCAGCTGGGTTATATATCCGGTCAGCTTGTTATGTTCCAGGTCAAGCTCAATTGAGTTGTTGCTGTGATCGAACTGGTACGATCCCCATACATCATTGGGCAGCGTGGAAGGCTCCTGCGCGGCATCGATGGCTCGATTCGCCTCCGCTTCCGATTGATCCTGATTCATCTCGGATCGTTGATGCAGGCTCGGTGTTGATCCCTGCTGCGCCCGTACCCAGCCGCACGCGAAGGCGGCGTACACACAGCCGCAGGCAATCACTCTCCCCAGCCACACGCGCATGCGATGCCCAGACAGTCTCTTTCGCCGGAAGCATCGCATTGCGCGTCTCCCTCTCGACCCTGCGACCTTCCGCAACCAGCGTTTGCCGAGCTGGAGTCTCGGCCTATCCTACGTCCGGAACTTCTCGCTCACTGGCTTGACCGCACGGCCCTGTGGCCCCAATCATCGCACGCGCGCCGTCGTCCCCGTCTACAAAAAACCTCTCTCCAGGCCCGGCAGTGCTTTCCCGCTGCGCACTTCCTTCGGCTTCGCCATCACATCCAAACGCATTAGGATTTTTCTCGCCAATCCCGTCAAAGGTATCTCCAGCAGCTTGCTCTCCACCACCCAGTCATGCCGCTCAAGTTTTCGTTTCTTGCTTCCGCCCACCAGTGTCTCCGCCGGCACCGCAAATACTTCCACATAGAAATTTGTATTCGTAATCGCATGACGGATGCGCAGCACCGGCTCGCTTTTTGGCGCCTCCTCCAGCCCTGGAAGCTCCCACATGCCCGGCATCTGCG
>JAZKAG010000020.1:8025-39543 GCA_040389265.1 Acidobacteriota bacterium | reverse complement strand
CACTTCCTTTCGCTTGCCCTCGCCTTCCACGGTCCGCATCACCAGCGCATAGTGGGTCATGCGGCTCACAATCTGCTTGCGCGGCGCGGCTACATGCTCGCCTTTTGTCCCGCAGAATTTCTCCACCGGGCAAGCCGTGCACTGCGGCGATTGCGGCAGGCAAACCGTCGCCCCCAACTCCATCATGGCCTGGTTAAATGTTCCAGGAGCTTTGGTATCCAGCAGCCGGCTTGCCGTTTCTCTCAGTCGTGCCGGCAGTCCTGCCCGCCGCGCCGCCGTTTTTCCCAGCATGCGCATCAGCACTCGCTCCACGTTGCCGTCCACCACCGCCACCGGCTCGTTGCGGGCGATGCTGGCTATCGCCGCCGCCGTGTAATCTCCCACCCCCGGCAGCCGCCGCAATTCCTGCGAACTGTGCGGCAACGATCCACCATGCTCATTCACCAGCAATTGCGCCGCGCTGTGCAGCATGCGCGCCCGCCGGTAGTAGCCTAGCCCGCTCCACATGGTCAGCACTTCGTCTTCCCTGGCCAGCGCCAGCGACACCAGCGACGGAAATTTCTGGATGAACTGTGTGTATCGCTCAATCACCGTCGCCACCCGCGTCTGCTGCAGCATCACCTCAGACACCCAGATGCGGTACGGATCGCGAGTCTGGCGCCACGGCAAATCCCGTGCATTCAGCCGAAACCAGCTCAGCAGCTGCTGACGGAGTTCCTCCCCATCCTGCTCCGTCATGGCGGTGATATCCATGGCAATGATTCTAACTTCGAGTAGCCAAAATGTATCCAGAACAAATTCGATCGTTCAATGGAAGCTTCGATGGCCGATACCTGCGAAAACGAACTTCGCCTTTGGGCCTCTGGACCGCGAATCCCACTCCCCGCCAAAAACAGAAAAGCCGCCCTCATCGGACGGCTTCCCTCTCTACCTACCTTATCAACGGCGAGAACTAGTCGCCCATCACCGGCTCTTCCTTCTTAGGAGCTGGCGCGATCGTGTCGATCGAGATAAAGTTCTCCTTCGGCTTTTCGCCCAGAACATGCTCGCGGTAGAGTTTCGCCATCTGCGCATTCTCGGCATCCTGCTTCATCTTCGCTTCGCGTGCGCGAATCTTCTCCTCACGCGAGTTCTTGGCGATGCCCAGCTTATCCAGCGTGTCGTTGGCTGCCGCATCCACGTGGCTCTGGTTCAGCACCAGCTTGTTCTGCGTATCGGCCATTCCCACCTTGCGGCCGCCCGCAAAAATCTCGTGCCGTCCATGCTCCTCGTACCACTTGGTCAGAGTCGCAGTCATGTGCATCTTCTCAATAATGTTGCGCCAGCCCACACCAGTGTTGTACGCGCAGAAGCTGATTTCGCCCTCCTGCGTCGCATACGGAATGATGCACTGCTCGGTCCGGCGGAAATCGTAATTGAACAGGTCCTGGAACCACATGCCTGCGATGAACAAAAAGTTCCAGCGGTCGGCGCGGCGCTGTTCGATGTCCTTCATCGTGCGGTCGCCCGTCACCTTGCCGTAGTTCTTTCCGGTTGCGCCAAAGCACTTGTCGAACTTCTGCAGCAGGTCAAGAATCCGGACATGTGTCGGCGACTTGGTCGGATCGTAGTTGCGCAGCAGCGCCAGCGACACGCCCACAATCGACAGGAACTTGCCGCGCGCCGCATCGTTCACCTTGGCAACATCTTTCGCCAGGCGATCGGCATTCAGGAACGCCGTCACCGGAACCGCTTCCTTGGTTTCCTTATCGATCATCAGCGCCATGCCGATGCCGCAATTCGGATGGCATCCACAGCTCAGTTGTCCCCAGTCGTGGTTCGGTCCGTGCACAAGATCCGCCCAGTCAGAAAACGTGCTCATAAAGCTGATCGGGAACCAGTCGCGGGTGGGTTCGCCCAGGCCGGTCTGGTTTTTGATGTCGTGCGCCATGTGACTCAGGGTATAGCGCTGCGCCAGGCGACGCTCTTCGCTGATGTCCTCATCGCGTCCAGTAAACGAAACTGGCTGGAAGCTCAAAAAGTTGATCGTCTTCGGATTGGCAAGCGCGAACTGAATGATGTGTCCGACCTGCTCATTGTTGATGCCGTTGATGATCGTCGTCACCGGAACAATATCGACGCCGGCTTCATGCAGGTTGTGAATCGCCTGCAGCTTCACATCAAACAGGTTGCCCACCTTGCGATGCGAGTTCGCCGCATTGCCGATGCCATCGAACTGCAGGTACGCATAACGCAGACCCGCTTCAGCAGCCGCCTTGCAGAATTCCTTGCTCTTCGCAAACTCAATACCGTTGGTCGCAGCCTGCACGGAGTTGTATCCCACCTTGCGCGCATACGCCACCGCATCCAGAAAATACGGCGACAGCGTCGGCTCACCGCCGGAGAACTGTACCGACATCTGGCGACGCGGCTTAATGGAAATTGCATTGTCCAGCATGGTCTTGATTTCGTCCCACGTCAGCTCATGCACAAATCCAACCTGGTTCGCATCCATAAAGCACGGATCGCACATCATGTTGCAGCGGTTTGTCAAATCGATGGTCAGCACTGATCCGCGACCGTGCGTGATTGTCGAGGTGCCGTGATCGTGCAGCTTTTCATCATTGTGCGCGCGAATATCGCGGCCGGGAAAAACCTCTTCTAGGTGCTTGAAGAAAGCCGGATCGATCGACATCACATCTTCAAAATGTCCATGCTTCGGGCAGTCCTTCACCATCAGAATCTTGCCGTCGCGCTCGATAATCTGCGCTTTAATTTCGCCGACCTTCTCATTCAGCAGCACTTCATGCGGCAGCTTTCCGTCCACAATCTGCTGGCGAATCTCCGGCAGACACTTCGGACAGAGCGAGTCCGTGGTCCGCGGCCAACCGAGCGGCGGCTTCTCTTTCTGATAGGACTTCAGCAGCGGCTTTTCGGACCACTTCGGCGTGAACGACGCGTTCGGGCTGATGCTGTTAACCTTCTCAAACACGGCCCACGCACCTTGCGCCGCCCAAGTTACCGTCTTTTCCGCGATTTTCATTGCTCTCGGCATTTTCCAGCTTCTCCTTAAAACCCTCTATATCTATATAGGATGGATGGTTCGCGTCCGGCCCAGGATGCCTTCGCAAGCCCCTTGGCCTGCCTTTGCGTCCATACAATCAATAGCTTGCGGCCTGACTTGGCTCACAAAACGACCTTGCCCTGCGCCCCACACATTCAACCCGGGACGCATGACCAGTGACATACTCCTACACCCTACCCTACGCACCACCTTCGGTGCATTGAAACCCCGCTGCATTGAATGGCGCAAATTACCCCCCAGACGGACACCAACGCCAAGTGAACGGCACCCAGGCGAAAGCCCCTATAACCCTGACTCTAAACGTTAGAACCCTCCCGGATGAGGTGATTGCCGCTTTCAGCGCTCTTTCACAACCACCTCGCAAGCTGCGCTTCGTCCCAGCAAATGTAACTTGCCGGGTTGATTTTTGCCATCCTCCACCCAGCAATTCCTCTGCAGTCGGCTGCCAAACTTGCCTTTCCATGGCGTGCGTCCGATCACAGACACGGATCCTACTGAGGTGTACATGTCAACTACGTGCCCGTTCGCACATCAGGACGCTAATAATTCCGTCCCGCTTGCGTTTTCAACTGCTTCCATACTTCGGCGCTCTGTCCGCCGTGAGGTTTGGCAATGAAACGACTGGGTTTGTCTCTAGTTCTCAGTTCTGTGTTGGGTGTAACTTCCTGCGGCGGAAATAGCGGAAACAATGGAGGAGGTGTGACACCCCCACCCCCTCCCCCCACAACCACCGGCGGCTACGTTGTTACCGCCTGGAGCGAGTTGGGAATGCATTGCATCGACGGAAAGGACTATTCTGTCTTCTCCGTATTGCCCCCCTACAACACCCTGCACGCGCAAGTGATCAAAATTGGCGATCCTCCAATCGTCACAACCAGTGTGAAAGTCACCTATGAGGCAAGAGCAGATACTACGGGCTCGACGAACACCTCGAGTTCGACCAAGAGCAATTTTTGGACCTATGTAAAAGCGCTCTTTGGGGCGACCGTGGCCCCCGACGTAGGCCTCACCGGAAGTCCAGTGCAAAGCAGCACCCCGCACGCCATGCAATACAACACTGCTTCAGGTTATTTTGAAGCTGTGGGTATACCCACCATCCCCTACGACGACGCCGGAAATCGCAACGCCTATCCCATGGTGAAGGTCGTCGCCAAGGATTCTTCGGGGAATATTCTCGGCACCGCGAGCGCCGTCCTGGCCGTCAGCGATGAGATGAACTGTGCGGCCTGCCATACCTCTGGCAGTAACTCGACCGCTCAGCCGGCTGCCGGTTGGGAATATAACCCTGACTCTGCCAAAGACGTGAAATTCAATATCCTGAAGAAGCATGATGAGCGCTGGACAATCTCCGCCTACCTGCCGGCATTGCAAGCCAAAGGCTACGTCTATCAGCCAAGCCTGTACCAGACTGCCAAAGCAGGAACCCCGATTCTGTGCGCAAGCTGTCATGGCACCAATGCGCTCAGTGCCCCAGGGCTTCCCGGCATCAAACCCCTCACGGTGGATATGCACACCCTGCACGCCGCTGCCATCAACCCTTCAACTGGAACTACCCTCGATAACGCGACCACTCCCTTGAATTCCTGCTATCTGTGCCACCCCGGACAGCAGACCAAATGCCAGCGAGGCGCAATGAGCAAAACCGCCTGCTATGACTGCCACGGCAACCTCACCAAAGTAGGCGCGGATACACGACAGGGATGGCTTGACTTGCCCGCCTGTCAAATGTGCCACACCAACAGCACACGCTACACCTCAACCTTTGACGCAACTGGAGCTTGGCGTACCACCACCGACTTAACCTTTGCCACCACTCCGGATATGCCGTCCCCAGGCACGAGCCTCTTCCGCTTCAGCATCGGTCACGGAGGCCTTTACTGCTCTGGATGCCATGGCTCGCAGCACGCCGAATACCCCAGCCTGCAGGCTAACGACAATGTGTACAGCGCCAATCTGCAAGGGCACACCGGCAAGATCGTCGAATGCACTGTCTGTCACTTGAGCGCTCCTGCAACGCTGAACAGCGGTCCGCACGGCATGCACAATATCGACCAGGGTTGGATCACCCAGCATCGCCAGTACGCGGACAAAAACAGTTCCCAATGCGCCTATTGCCACGGAGCCGACTTCAAAGGGTCCGCGCTCTCTGCCATTCCGGTGGCGCGCACCTTCTCAGCAGGCGACGCCGGAACAAAAACGTTCGCTGCCGGACATCAGATGAACTGTTACGACTGCCACAACGGCCCGAACGGCGACTGAATGAATCTCCGCCATTTCTCGAGGGCGCGGCCATATCCGCAAATTGGGAAGGGGACTGCCGTAATCCCAGCCAGCGAACGTGACCTACTTAGCGAGCCCCGTCCTCACCGCCGTCAGCCCTCCATCCACCGTCAACACCGCGCCAGTGACGAAGCAAGCTTCGTCCGAAGCCAGAAAGACCGCGGCATTCGTAACACCCTCCGACGTGCCCGGCCTCTGGGATCTGGCGTGGCGAAGGTTCGGTTTCGCTGCCGCCACTCCCACGATTTATTCGTAGCGCAACGCATCCAGGGGATCGACTTTTCCCGCGCGCCTGGCTGGTGCCCAGCACGCCAGCAGCCCCACGGCGATAAATAACGATCCCACTACAATGAAGGTCGCGGGATCGCTGGGCTGCACCTCGAACAGGAACGTTCTCAATACCCGGGACAAAATAATCGCCAGGACAATACCGGCAACTACCCCTCCGGCAATTAAGCGGAACCCTTCCCCGAAGATCAGCTTGCGAATGTCATTTTGCTGCGCGCCGACAGCACTGCGAATGGCAAACTCCCGACGGCGCGAGGCCACGGACAGCGAAATCACGCCGTAGATTCCCACCAGCGTCAGCACGCTTCCCAGCACAGAAAACCCGCTCAACAAGTGCATCGCGAAGGTCCGCGACGCCAGTGACTCGTCGCGAATCTGCTCCAGCGTTTTCACGTTCTCGATGGCCGCAGTTGGATCGACGGCACGCAGTTCGCGCTCGACCGCAGCCACCATCGCGCGCGGATCGGCCGTCGTTCGCACCACCAGGTGCTTAGAGAATGCCCGTTGCTGCCAAAGCGTCAGATAGATCTCCGGCGAAGGCGCTTCCGTTAGGTCATCCGTCCGCCCATTGGCAATCTCACCCACAATCTGGACCCCGGGTTTATCTCGTCCATTCAGCCAGAATTTCCGTCCGACGGCGCTGTTGTGGGGAAAATAGCGCTGCGTAAATGCCCGGTTCACAATGGCCACCTCCGGAGCTTTATCATCGTCCGTCGACCGAAATTGCCGCCCATCGGTCAGCGCCAATCCCATCAACTTGAAATAATCCGGCGTCACGGCGCGCAGCGGCAGAGCAATTTTGTCGGTTTCTTTTACCGCTGGCGGCTGACCCTCAATGTCCATCGTCGCCGGCCAGTTGTTGCCCGTGAGGGGAACGCCCCAGGCAAACGCGGCATACTGAACGCCCGGAATCGCTGCGACTCGCTCCAGGGCATGCCGGTGAAACGGAAGCCAACTTGCTCCGCTTTGCACCTCGGTGACACTCATGGTCAGAATTCGACTTGGGTTATAGCCCGTCGGCACCGCTGCAATTTTGATCATGGTTCGAATCAACAGGCCCGCGCCCACCAGCAGTGCCAGCGTCAACGCGGTCTGCAGCATCGCCACGCCGCGCAGCAGCCGTCGCTCTCCAATTCCCGCCGTTCCCTTCGGCCCCGCATCCTTCAGCACTTCCATCGGATTCAAGCGAAAGGCGCGCAGCGCCGGAATGGCTCCTGCGGAAAATGCGGCGAACACCGCCAATCCCAGCCCCCATCCCAAAACCGACCAGCCCGCTGCCACTCCATCGAGACGCGGAACAGCATGCTGAGCGATGACCTTGAACATTTTCACCGCGAAAATGGCCAGCCCCACTCCCAGCGTCCCCCCAAGAATCGCCAGTAGCAAGCTCTCCGTCAAAATCTGTCGAAGCAGGCCGATGCGGCCCATGCCCATTGCCATCCGCACGGCATATTCCTGTTGTCGCTGCAGTCCGCGTACCAGCAGCAAAGCTGCCGCGTTTCCGCAGGCGATCAACAGCACCAGCGCCGCCGCGCCCAGCAGCGGAAACAGAATTCGTCTGGCGCCATCGTTCATTTCATCCGTCAACGGCTGCAGTCGCGGCGTGAACCCTTCAAAAGTCTTGTCTGCGCTTCCTTCTTGTGTGACGATTGCCGACAGTTCCTGCAGGCCCTGCTGCGGAGTGACGCCGTCGCGCAGCCGGCCGACCACGTTCCAATCAGGATCTTTCATAGACTTCGGGTCCGGGCTGGCAGGCACCCACATGTCCACCGTCGCGTTCACGTCATAATTCGGTTCTTTCGCAGCTCCCGGCGAAGGCAAAAACCGCACGCCCGGTTCCATCACTCCAATCACAACCGGTAACGAATCCCAGCGGCTGATGCGCACCGCCTTGCCGATAATGTTTTTGTCACCACCAAACGCACGCTGCCAGAACTCGTATCCCAGCACGATCGACTTCACATGTCCCTGCCCAAAGTCTGAATCGTCGAAGCCGTGTCCCAGGGCCATCTTCAAACCCAAAAGGTGGAAATAGTCTTTGCTGATTTCCATCCCCTGCATCGACTGGCTGCCGTCATTGCGGATCAGAAAATTGAAAGTCCAGCCATAGCCCGCCATTCCTTGAAACGATTTCGTTTTCCCCTTCCCGTTCCATTCCATCCACTGCTGCGCCGCCCAGCCTCGCGGGCTATCCATCTTTTTCCCATCCGTGCGCGCCGCTTGAATCAGCATCAGCTGCTGCGGCTTCTGATACGGGGGTGGAGTAAGCAGCACGCCCTGTATCAGGCTGAAGACCGCGGACGTTGCACCGATGCCCAGGGCCAGTGTTAGCGCCGCAATTACGGTGAAGGCCGGGCTCTTCCACAGCATGCGCATTCCGTAACGCAGATCCAGCAGCAAATTGGGAAAAAACAGCAGCGTGCGCGATTCGCGATGACGCTGACGCAGCAGTGTCGTGTTGCCAAACTGGCAGCGCGCCGCTGAATCGGCATCTCTCGGGTCCATTCCCTGGCGAATAAACTTCTCCGTCAGCAGTTGGAGATGCATCTGCGTCTCCAGGTCAAATTCAGTCTCGGCTTGCTTCTGTCCGAACAGGCCGCGCACCCTGGACACCAGTCGGAGAATCCATGCACTCATCGCTATTTCTCAGCCTCCAGTCGCAAGACTCGGCCGATCACTCCGGAGATCCTATTCCAGTTTTCCGTCTCGACCGCAAGTTGCTTCTGGCCTTTTCTGGTGATCGAGTAAAATCTCGCCCTGCGGCTGTTTTCTGAAGTTCCCCACTCGGATTTGATCCATCCCTGCTGTTGCAGCCGCAGCAGTGAGGTATAGACCGTGCCCTCATTCAGTGTGAGCACATCCTCGCTCACCTGCTCGATCCGGCGTGCAATTCCAAATCCATGCAGCGGACCCAGCGCATGCAGGGTCTTCAGAATCATCATGTCCAGTGTGCCTTGCAGAACTTCCGTTTTATCGCCGCCCAAAATTCTCTCCTTTGGCCATTGCAAAGAACATACCATCTCTCCTTTGCAACGTCCATAGGGAACCGCATTCGGCGCGCCCGTATTTCATTTCGCGCCGCCACATCTCGCGCCGTAGTCTTCAAATTTCGCGGGACACAGATTCGGAATCCGCCCCAGGGCGCGGGGGGCTCCGCATATTGGGAAGAAACGACAGCACTCCGGCGAACCTGCCCTACTTAGTGAACCCCGTATGCACCGCCGTCAGCCCTCCGTCCACCGTCAGCACGGCGCCGGTGATGAATGAGGCTTCCTCCGACGCCAGAAAGACCGCGGCATTCGCAACATCCTCCGGCGTTCCCAGCCTCCGCATCGGGTACAGCCCGGTCAGCTTCTGTTCCAGTTCCGGATCTCCCTCGAATCGCGTCTTCCATCTCTCCGTCACAATTGTGCCCGGGCAAATGCAATTGATTCGTATCCCGTGCGGGGAGTACTCGCCTACCATCGAGCGCGACAGGCCCAGGATCGCCGCTTTCATGCTGCTATACAGGTGATCTTTGCCAAACCCCATCAGTGCGTTGACTGACGATATATTCACCACGCTCGCGCCCGCATGCTGCATGAAAGGAAATGCCGCCTTCATCGAAATCCAATAACTCTTCAGGCAGACCGGGGCTAAAGAATCCCACTCATTTGCAGCCAAGGTAGCTTCCGTCGCAACTACATTGTTGACCAGTGTATCCAGCCCTCCGAACCTGTCCGTCGCCGCCGCCATCAGCGCCGCCACCTCGCGCTCTGAAGCAGCGTCTCCGTGGAGATAGAACGATCTGCCGCCCCGCAGTTCAATCTCAGATGCCAGCGCCTGTCCAGCGGCCGTATCAATGTCGTTGATGGCCACACTGGCGCCCTCTTCAGCGAATCGAATCGCGATGGCGCGGCCAATCCCATTCGCCCCGCCAATGATCACCGCTACCTTATCTTTAAGCCGCATCGATGCTTTCCTTTGACTGCGTGTGCTGCATGGAGTCTAGCGGCAGTGATGCGCGCGCCTTACTCCCCTCCGGTCAACTCAGGTATTCCAGAGCCTCCGCCCACCAGCCCTGCAACACCCGCGCCGCAGGCTCAGGCCGGGCCAGCAGCGCCGCCTGCCCAGCCCACAATTGCATACGTTCAGCATCTCCCTGTGCCATTGCCTCATCCCGCATCGGCCGAGTCAGTCCGCGCTGCACCGGGTAGGGGGCTGGCGCCGGAGCTTCCGGTGCCGCAGCCGCCTCTACATATCGTGTTCGAACCGCCCTGCCCGCTCGCCCGGAAAATGCCCGCGTCAGCCGTGTATCCTGCGCCTCTGTGCTCGCGAGTCTTGCCGCATACGTCGGATTCAGATTTGCTTCCGGACACCGCAGAAATCCTGTGCCGACATGCACCGCGCTTGCTCCCAGAATCAGTGCGGCAGCGATTCCTCTCCCATCCGCGATTCCCCCGGCTGCAATCACCGGAACAGACACAGCGTCCCGAATTTGCGGCAGCAGCGCGAACAATCCCACCGCCTCCGTCTCCGCATCCTCACCCCGGAATGAACCCCGATGGCCACCCGCTTCCATTCCCTGCGCAACGATTGCATCTGCGCCGGCCGCTTCCGCCGCGCGCGCTTCAGCAACTGTCGTCGCCGTCGCAAACCACCGAATCCATTGCGCCTTGATCTCCGCAATAAAAGGCGGCGAATAAAGTCCCATGAGGCAGGAGATGGCCGTAGGTCGCGACGCAACCATGGCACGGCATTGCGCTTCGAAATCCGGCAACACTCCATTTCCCGCATCCGCTGGAACCTGCGGTCCCCATCCGGCGAGGAACTCGCGTTGACGCGCCTCTGCCTCTTCATTGCGCACCGGCGGCGGACCCGGCACCCAAAGATTCATCTGAAATGGTCCCGCGCTCTGCTTGCGAAATTCGTCGGCCCAGGAAGTAATCGCCTGCGCAGACATCAGCAGAGCGCCGCAAGCCCCCATGCCGCCTGCATTCGCAACTGCGATCGACAGCGAAGGCGGACATGCACCCGCCATCGGCGCAAGTAACACAGGCGTTTGCGCGCCCACGGAAGAGGCAAATTCAGTAGCGCGAACCAGAGGGCGATCGGCAGACTTTCTATTCATGTCTTCGATCCTACCGCGGATCATTCGGATGATTCACATCTGCGCAACCCACCCAGGGGCGGCCAGCGTAGGAATTCCCCTTCCGCCGGATGACGTCACTTGGCGCCCTTCATTCCGCCCGCAGCGCATGAATGGGATCGACCGCCGCAGCCCTGCGCGAGGGCAGCCAGCACGCAATGCACGACGTCGCAAAAATACCCAGGCTAATCGCCACATATGTCACCGGATCGAAAGGGCTCACCCCAAACAGCAGCGACTGCATCAGCCGCATCACCGCAAAGGCCGCCACCAGTCCACACGCCACCCCGATGCTGGTCAAGATTAGTCCGTCGCGCACAAACATTCCTGAAATCTGTCCTCGCTGCGCGCCCAGCGCGATCCGAATCCCAATCTCGCGCACCCGCTGCGTCACGGAGTAAGAAATGACGCCATAAATTCCCGTCACCCCCAGCAGCAGCGCCATCAATCCCGCAACCGCCAGCATCACCAGCGTGAATGAGGTCCGAGCCATCGACCGGGTGTAAAAGTAACCTAGGGTCCTGGGGTTGGCGAGGGGCAGGCTGGAATTTTCGGACCAGACGACACGTTGCGCTTCATTCATAAAGCCCTGCGACCCGGCCTGCGGCGTTCGGATCACAAACCCTACCCCGCGCTGCACCCGTTCCTTCTGAGTGTCGAAATTGTTCATCAGCAGCGGCCAATACACAGTGGTCGGCGCCGGCTTGTCGATGCCATCGCTATGCACATTGGCAACCACTCCGACGATCTGCCGCCAGTCGTCCGCCGATCCCGTTCGAATCCGCTTGCCCAGCGCATTCTGCGCACTGCCCCAATATTCGCGCGCAAAATTTTCTGAAACCACGGCCACCGGCAGCTTGTCGTAATTGTCTTGCCACGTGAAATCCCGCCCCGCCAGCAGAGGAGTTCCCATCGTCTTGAACAACCCCGGCGAGTTCCAGATGAATCGCCGTATCGGAGGAATCTCTCCCTCACGATACGTACGATCGGCCGCGAAAATCAGGTCGTTCGAGCTGTATCCCGTCAGCGGTACACCAGCGGTCACGGCTACGGACTGCACTCCCGGCAATGCCGCCAGCTTTTCCATCATGTGCTGCTCCATATGGATCAGTTTGTCGCGGTCCTTGTCGGGAATCTGTGAATCAGGCACAAAAATGTAAAGGTCTGAAGTGTATTTGGATTTGTGAATCCAACATTCACGCGTTCCAGCGCTCGAAACGTCTGGATCATCAGCCCGGAACAAATCAGCAGCACCAGCGCCAGCGCCACTTGTATCACCACCAGCGTGTTCCTCGCACGATGCCGCTCCCGGCTCTGGCTCAACGCCCTTCCGCCTTCGCGCAATCCGCTGTTCAGTTTCCCTCCAGCAAATTTGAAAACAGGAACCAGTCCAATCAGCACACCCGTCAGTAACGCGATTGCCAGCGCGAATAGGAGCACCGGCATATTGATTCCAATCTCATGGATGCGCGGCAAATCCGGAGCCAGAGCCAGCAGCACCTTCAGGCCGCCGAAGGCCAGCCCCAGTCCCAGCGCGCTTCCAATCAGCGTCAGCGTCACACTCTCCAGCAGCAGGTCCCCCGCGATTCTTGTCCACCCCGCGCCCAGTGCCGAAATAACCGCCAACTCCTGCCGCCGGCCTTCCACGCGCACCAGCAACAGGTTCGCAACGTTGGCGCACGCAATCAGCAGCACCAGTCCAATGGAGCCCATCAGCACCCACAGCACGTTGCCCACATCGCCCACAACATCCTGCTTCAGCGAATGCAAATTTGTCTTCAACTCCGCCTGCTCAAACAGCTTTGCGCTGTAGCCCTCCGGCGGCGGAAAACTTCGTGTCGCGATCGGAATCAGGCGCTGCAGATCCGTGCTTGCCTGCTCCATCGTCACTCCCGGTTTCAACCGAGCCAATCCCTCATAACTGAAGTTCCCCAGCTTCGTGTCGCTGCGATTCAACCGCATGGGCAGAATCAGCGCAGCATCGTCCCAGTTCAAAAAGTGAAATCCCCTGGGCAACACACCGATAATCTCCCGCGGCTCGCCATTCACCGTAATCGACTGCCCAATCGCCGAACGCGCGCCCCCGAAATTCTTCTGCCAGTACGCGTACGAAAGCATCACCGTTTCCGGACTTCCGGACGTATCGTCCTGCTGCGTGAAAGGCCGGCCCAGCGCCGGTTTCACTCCCAGAATCGGCAACAGTCCTTGTGTCACGTCGAGCCCGCTCACCCGCTGCGGCGCGCCCTTCCCCGTCACACTGATGGAATCGCCCTGGTACAAGCCGATATCTTCAAGCGTCTTGTTTTGCTCTCGGAATGTGAAGTAGAGGAACGGCGCCATGTTCAGATCCTGCAGGTTGATCAGGCGCGAACTGAACCACACGCCAATCAGCTTTTCAGGCTTGGGATATGGCAGCGGCTTCAGCAATACTCCATCCACCACGCTGAAGATCAGCGTCGTCGCGCCAATCCCCACGGCAAGCGTGATCAACGCAAGAGTCGTGAACAAGGGAGCCCTCCCAAGCCTCCGCAGAACCTGCTTGAGCCGATCCGGAAAGTTCCCCATCGCCATGCCCCCATCTGTAGGTTGAGGCGCTGATTGATTCCAACCTGCGCCGATGAATCTTCTTACGCCATCCGGCAAGAAAAAGTTCCAATCCAAACACCGTTCGATTTCGCTCGCCGTCTGGACACCATGACC
Source organism: Acidobacteriota bacterium (assembly GCA_040389265.1). GTDB lineage: Bacteria > Acidobacteriota > Terriglobia > Terriglobales > Acidobacteriaceae > JAKAAZ01. The sequence continues at coordinate 26,083 of JAZKAG010000020.1, read as the reverse complement.
GCGCCATGATCGAGAATAAATTCGCCTCAACTTGCGCTTGACAAACTCATAACCATACAGTTATGGTTCTCCATGTGAAGCCGGCTGCCGCCAACCCCGTCTTTCGCGCCCTCGCCGATCCCACCCGCCGTTCGATCTTTGAACGGCTCACCAGCCAGGGAGAAATGACAGTCCACGCCTTGACGCGCCATGCTGGCGTTTCGCAGCCAGCCGTCTCCAAGCACCTCACCGTCCTCAAGCGCGCAAAGCTCGTACGCCATCGCCGCCAGGGTCGCGAAACGCACTATCGCGCTCAGCCCAATGCGCTCGCCCCCATGGTCGACTGGCTCAATCTTTACGGAGCCTTCTGGCGCGATCGCTTTGACCGCCTCGAATCCCTTTTACAAAGGATGGACCCATGACCAATTCAACCACCCCGGCGACAGAGACTCCGCGCACCCTTGTCGTCGAACGCGTCTTCCCTCACCCACCAGAAAAACTCTGGCGCGCCCTCACCGAAAGCTCGCTGCTGGCGCAATGGATGATGAACAACGACTTCTCACCTCAAGTCGGCCGCAAGTTCCAGTTCCGCAATGATCCCGGGCCGAACTGGAATGGCATCGTCGACTGCCAGGTGCTCACCGTCGAACCCTTGAAGCAGCTCTCCTATAACTGGGGCGTGGGCGGCGATGCCAGCGGCCTGCAATGGGTGGTGCTCTGGACGTTAACCCCAACCGAAGATGGCACTCACCTTCGCATGGAACAATCCGGCTTCACTCCCGATCAGAAGGCCGCATACGCCGGCGCGAAATACGGCTGGCAAACATTCTTCGCCTCCCTCGAGCGTGTCATCAACGAGGTCAACTGAACATGAAATCCAGAAACATTGCGTACTGGATCACCACCATTCTCGTCGCGTTTCCGATCGGCAGCGGCGGCGTGGCGCAAGTCGCCCGCGTCCCCGCCACAGTCGATGGCTTCGTCCACATCCTCCACTACCCCGCCTACTTCGTCACCATCCTCGGCGTTTGGAAAGTCCTCGGCGCCATCGCCATCCTCGTCCCGCGTTTTCCCCGACTCAAAGAGTGGGCCTATGCCGGCATCATCTTCGACCTCACCGGCGCAGCCGCATCCAGCGCTGCGGTCGGTGTCTACGGCGCGTATGGATTCCACATCCTCGCCCCGCTCATCATTGCTTGTCTTGCCGTCGCTTCATGGGCATTGCGCCCGCCAAGCCGTATGATCGGAATTCTCTTCCCATCCAAAACCAGCACGCCAGCCTGAACACGAAAGGTGGCCCCAGCTGGCATCCCGCATGCAGTTGATCGGGGTCAACGTGAGTCCACCAACCATCTGCAAACGAGGGTGTACACTCGCGATCATGAATCGATTCCAAACGGTTCGGGATGCGAAAGAACCTCTGGTTCGCAGAATCGTGAGGCAGGCGCATCAGGACGGTGTCCCGCTTTCCGACGCCGAGCGAGACATGATGTATTTGTCCGAGACCGATTGGACACTGCCGAACATGATGGCAGTAAGGCAGAACTTCGACCAGAATTACGACCAGGATGAATACGAAAGCAAGATCGGTCAGATCATCCAGCGAATCCGCAATCAGCCCCAGGGTTGCCTGGGACGCGCCCCCTAATTAATATGAGTCGCGAATCAGAGATGAGCTCGAATGTGTAAGAAGTTGTGGTGTCCACAATATCGGCGGAAAGGCTTGCTGCTTGCGCTGCTCTTCTTTTGTGTGTTGGCTGTTTCGGCCAGGGCGCAACAACGTCAGCTCCCGGAAGATCCGGAAGATGATAAACAGTTAGGCCTGTGGCTGGACCAGGGGCTTTCTGCCGGCCTCTCGGCTACCAAATCTCTGGAGGTCGAAGCCCATGAGCGGTTTGACGATGGAGCCTCGAATCTCTACGAATACTTTCTTCAGGGCGGTGTTGCTTTTCGTCTGCGACCCTGGCTCTCTGTGGCTCCGATCTATCGTTATCAGCGGTTTCCGGGAAATCCCAATATTGAGTTCGAGAACCGGTTGTTGCTAACCTCCGTCTTGAACAAACCGCGAGGTTTGTTGCGGCCAAATTTCCGCCTGTTCCTCGAAGGGCGATTTCCAGATGGCCTTTCCGGTTCGGCACGTTTTCGATTACGCCCGGGCATAGACTACACTTTGCCGATTCACGTCACGCGGCCCCCCGTACTGGTTGTGAACAACGAGTTCTTCCTCGTTCCCGGAGATAACCCTTTCGCAAACGGCGACAGCGCCTATACCCAGAACCGCTTCCAGGTAGGGGTTCGCCAGGGCATCACGGATTCTGTTTCCGTGCGGGTCTATTACCTGTTGCAGTCGGTGAGTCTGCCCCCTGGGTGGGACACAAACCCAATTGTCGGTATCTCGCTCAGCTTTAGGGCTCGGAACAAAAACTCTGGAAGTGGCTCGCGGTAGCGAAAGAACTCGCAAGTACTCCTCAGAGGGACTGACTGCACCCCGCCCCAGCGGCCAGGCAGGAATAAGAGAGTTGATATACCCTTGAAAACATGCCAGCAATGAATACCGGCCACTGAAACGGAGTTGACCTCTTATGCGCAAGGCCATTTCGATATCGTGCGTTTTCCTCCTCTTACTTACGCCCTATGCCCTACCCCAGGCCACAAAAACGCCGTTCACCCATCATGGGCCGAGTATCGCCACCGGTAGCCAGGGCGTGGTTGTTTCCGGGAGACCTGCTGCCACCGCGGCCGGCATCAAAATTTTGGAACAGGGCGGAAACGCCGCCGATGCGGGCGCCGCCACGCTCCTTGCTCTCTCCGTAACTTATGTAGGCGCATTCTGCGTTGGCGGAGAAGTTCCCATTCTCGTTTACAACAAACAACAGAAAAACGTGAAGCTGCTGGAAGGAATCGGAGAAGCCCCGCGCGACCCCAAAGCCATCGCCTGGTACATGAAACACGGCATTCCCGGTGACGGAGACGTTAAGGCTGCCGCCGTGCCTGGCACCATCGATGCAGTCGTCACCCTGCTGAAACTCTACGGGACAAAAAGTTTCGAGCAGGTCGCGCAACCAACCCTGGCCATACTGGATGCCGGCGGACCCACATGGTATCGCGATACCGGCAGCGGCCAGATTGTCGAAACCGGCGTGCACTGGCAAGCGGACCTGGCGGTGACCTTTCGCAAATTGATCGCGTCGGAAAAGGCCGCGACTGGCACGCGGGAGCAGAAACTGCAAGCCGTTTCAGACCGGTTCTATCGCGGCGACATCGCCGACGCCCTCGAAGCCTGGTACATCCAAAAGGGCGGTTTCCTTCGCAAGTCCGATCTGGCCGCGCATAAAACTCCCGTAGTGGACCCGCTAACGGCCACCTATCGCGGCTACACGATCTATAAGACAGGTCCGCTGACCCAGGGTCCCTATCTCCTGCAGACGCTGCGCCTCCTGGAAGGCTATGACCTCAAGAAAATGGGTTTCAATTCGGCAGACTACATTCACACCGTAATTGAAGCCGAGGAATTGGGTCTGGCCGATCGAGACCAGTATTACGGCGATCCGAATTTTGTAAAAGTTCCGATGCAGCAGTTGCTTTCCGATCAGTACACCAATATGCGGCGCAAATTGATCGATCCCAATAAGGCATCGCTCGAGCTTCGGCCCGGCGATCCCTACAACATGAAACCGACCACGAAGCCCACCATCACTGGCCCTTGGCACGGTGGAACCACCGTCATGTGTGTGACAGACAAAAATGGAAATGTCGTCGTGGCGACTCCCAGCGGCCTGTCGAGCACCGCCGGCGTGGCCGGACGCACCGGCATTATCCACGGCAGCCGGCTCAGCAGCCTGAACACATTTGCCGGAACTCCTGATGTCATCGAGCCGGGCAAGCGGCCGCGAGTCACGCTCAGCCCCACGCTGGTTTTCCATCACAACCAGCCCGTACTGGGCATATCCGTTGCCGGCGGAGATGAGCAGGATCAGGGAGCCATCCAGATCATCCTCGACTACATAGATTTCGGCATGAGCCCCGTGGACGCGTTTGAGGCGCCGCGCTTCTCCACCGAGCATTTTGTCGGCTCTTTCAGCCAGGACGCTCCCAAGTTTGGCAGCCTGTCAGTGCCGAAATCTCTGCCGGAAAATGTGAAGGCCGACCTGCGCGCGCGCGGACATGTCGTTACAGATGGCAGTGGGCGGGTGGGCGGAGCGGCGCTGATCGGCATTGACCCAAAGACGAAGCAGGACACCGCTGTAGGTCCGGCCGCTGGAAAGGTCGAATAGACTCCACGCACCTCGACCGGATGAAGCCTGAGCGAATCGGCGCCCGGTCGGGAATCCATACAAACGAGCGGCGGTACGCTCAACTACCCGCTTGCCAGCTCTCCTCGCGATCGCGTCTCACGAAATGATTTCTTCATTCATGCCTCAGCGCGCGAATGGGATCGATGTGCGAGGCTCGACGCGCGGGAGCAAAGGCCGCCAGTAACGACACGGTGATCAGCAAACATGCGGTCGCGCCCAGGGTCAACGGGTCTGCGATCCCAAGCCCATACAACATCGCCCCGATAAATCTCGCCAGCCACAGCGCAGCTGTCAATCCGACGATGATGCCGAAACCAGCCAGCCACAATGCCTCTCGCAGAATTCGGCCGATCACCTGTATGGCCGTTGCGCCCAGCGCGATGCGCAACCCGATTTCTCCGGTCCGCGCCGTGACCGTGTAGGCCATGATTCCGTAAATCCCAATGCACGCCAGTGCCAGGGCCAACAGGCTAAAGCAGCCTGTCAGCTGCGCCAGCGCTTGCTCGTTTGCAAATGTCGATCTCACCTGCTGCTTCATGGTGCGCACATCCATCAGCGGCAAATCTCTGTCCAGCGATTCGACGGCCGCACGAACTTCCGGCAACACACTGCCCGGAGCCGCAGCAGTGCGAAGTTCAACCATCATCCGACCAGGCCCATTCACGTTTTGCACGTACGGCACATAAAAAATGGGAGGAGTCTTTTCCCGCAACTCCGCATAACCCGTATCGGTCGCAATGCCTACGATCTCAATCGGCCCAGCAACGTCCTCCTGATCCGCTTCGAATGTCCGCCCGATCGCATTCTCGTTCGGAAAAAACTTCCGCGCCAGTGCGCGATTCACGACTGCTACCTTAGGAGAGGTCGCAGTGTCATTACGATTGAATGCACGCCCCTGCAAAATGGGAATGTGAAGCGTCTGAAAGAAATCGACGCCAACGCCAACGGTCTGAACCCGCACAGGATCCTTTTCCTGCGCACCACCCAAAACGCGAAACGTCGATCCGGAATGTCCATCGCCGACGATGCCGATGCTGCTCACCGTCTCTGAGCGCACCCCGGGCAGCGATGCCAGCTTCTCCTGCAACTGGCTGAAGAAGCGAGTCATGTGTGCGTCGTTATATCGCGCGCGCGGAAGGTTGAGGCGAAATAGAAGAATATGATCCGCCTGAAACCCCAGTGGGATGCGATTGAGATTCAAAAGTGTATGTGCAAAAAGTCCAGCCGCAACCAATAAAATGGCTGACAGCGCAATCTGCCCGATCACCAGGCTTTTGTCCAGCAGCATTCTGCGACGATTCGCGCTCACGCTTCCCGAATCTCTCAGGCCCGCGTGCACCGCGCATCGGGTCGCCTGCCATGCGGGCGCAAGGCCAAACAACAATCCAGCCGCCAGCGAAATTCCCAGCGTGAACAGCACCACCGTCCAGTTGAAGCCCACATGCACTCGATCCCCGCCTTGCGCATTTTCAAGTAGATTTGGGATTGCATTTCGAACCAGGTATCCGAAGAGAAGACCCACAGCACCGCCCAAACTCGACAACAACACACTCTCCGTCAGAACCTGGCGCAAAATACTTTTCGGACTCGCGCCCAGTGCAATTCTCGTGCTCATTTCGCGTTGCCTGCTGGTCGATCGTGCCAGCAGCAGATTCGCCAGGTTGACGCACGCCAGCAGCAGAATCAATCCAGCCAGCGCCAACAACAGGTACGACGGCGCCGCATATATGATGCGCAAGTAATCCAGCCCGCGATCGCCCTCCTCCATCTTTAAATGAAACTGATCTCTCTCCGCCGATTGAGACAACGCCGGCATCGCCGCATTCCGCAACGTCGCATCCAGCTCTGACTGCGCTCGCGCTTCCGATACATCTGGCCGCAGACGAACGAGAATCTGCAGCCACCACGATTGCGGATTATCCAGCAACGAAACGCTGCCATTCTGCGCACGCGGCATCAGCAGCGGCTGCATCGTCAATGGCACAAAAATCTTTTCTGCAGTCCCCATCTGCAAGCCGGCAAATCGTCCGGCAGTCACCCCGACAATCGTGACCGGAGCCCCATTCAGCAGAATTTCTTTTCCGAGTACCGATGGAGAGCGTCCGAATCTCTCCGCCCAATATCCCTGGCTGATCACGGCCACTGGACTTGCCGATCCTGCATCATCCGAGGACAGCAACAATCGGCCCCGCGCAGGCCCGACTCCCAGCGCTCGAAATGCATCGCCGCTGATCATTTCTACGTCAGCGATTTCCGGGTGCCCATCCACCGTTGCGGTCATGGTGACGTCTTTGAATGCGATAAAGTCCTGTACCGCATCGGCCCGCTTCCGCAGCTCCTGCAATACCGGATAAGAAAACGCATTGCTGGTCAGACCGCCGTGATCGTTCGGAGCAACATCACCCCACACCGGTGGCACAATTTGTTTGCGGCCACTCACCCATGTCAGCATGCGCAGTTCGTGCGGCTGCTTGACTGGCAGCGTGTCGAACAAAACTCGCTTCGCGCCCGCAAAAATTGCTGTGTTCGCACCCACGCCCAAAGCCAGCGATGTGACGCCGACAAATGTCAGCAGCGGATTCCGTTGCAGCTGCCGCGCGCCAAAACGCACGTCCCGCCACAGCGTAGTCAGAAATGCAAATGTGCTCTGTGTGTAGTGTTGTTCCCGCAGAAGGGTGGAGTTGCCAAATTGCCGCCGCGCCGCCGCCGCAGCATTCTCAAGCTCCATCCCCTGCTGAATCATTCGGTCGGCCAGCATTTGAAGGTGCAGCTCAAACTCATCCTCCAGATCGGCGGCGTTACGTTTCCGCCGCAACGTTCCGCGAATCCTGGCCGCAAGCAATCCCAATCGATGAGACATGGTCACCTCCCTGCCTCAAGTCGAAGCACCCGCGCAATCACTCCGGAGATGCGCTCCCAGTTCTCCTCCTCCACCGCAAGCTGCTTCAGACCGCTTCGCGTGATCGAGTAGAATCGTGCCCTGCGATTGTTCCCCGAAACTCCCCACTTCGCCGCAACCCATCCTCGCTGCTGCAGTCGCAACAGGGAGGTGTAGACCGTGCCCTCATTCAACGTCAGCACGTCGTCGCTGATCTGCTCAATGCGCCGCGCAATGCCGAACCCATGCTGCGGCCCCAATGCATGCAGAGTCTTCAGGATCATCAGGTCGAGCGTGCCTTGCAGAACTTCTGATTTTTCGGTGCCCACCGGTTCTCTCCTTTGGCCATTGCAAAGAAGATAGCACCGCTCCTATGCAATGTCCATAGGAGAATTGGCGATGCCCCTCAGAAACAACGTCCCTTGCACCTATCCTCATCCTGCGTCTACTTTAGTGACGGGTATTTGCAACTCTACGTGAAAGGACTCATGCCCAATGGAATCCGCCACCGCAAAAATCGATCAGAAGATCCATGAACTCGACGACTGGCGCGGCAAAATACTCGCCCGAGTCCGCACCCTCATTCACCAGGCCGATCCCGACATCATCGAAGAGTGGAAATGGGCCAAGGCTTCCTCGCCGGGCACTCCTGTCTTTTCTCACCACGGGATCATCTGCACCGGCGAAACCTACAAAAGCGTCGTCAAATTAACCTTCGCCAAAGGAGCCTCGTTGCCCGACCCGGCCCGTCTCTTCAACTCCAGCCTCGACGGCAATGTGCGTCGCGCCATCGACATCCATGAAGGCGACACGATCGATGAGGCCGCGTTCAAGACCCTCATCCGCGACGCCGTTGCACTCAATCTTCTGACGAATAAGCCGAGGCGAGCCGGCGCCAGGCCCAGGGGTTAGCGCGCTGCCGGGTCGCAACGCCTACTGCGTCACGCCGCTCTCCTCCAGCGTCACCGAGTTCAAAATCCGCTGGAAGATCACCACCCTCAGATTCACGTGGCTCGCCAGGTCCGGCACAAATTCTTCAATCATGTTGCCCGACGGACTGATCGCGAACGCCAGCGCCAGCCGCTGCGCCGTATTGCTGAATCCCTGCCGGTCCGGCCCCGGCACAAACGTATTGCTCACCACTGCCGTCGCAATCCCACCAAGAAAGTTGGCATAGTTGAACATCGGCTTGCCCGTATAGCTCTGCGACCACACCACCGCCACAAACGTGTGCAGAAATCTCCGCTTCAGCGAAAGATACGGTCGGCGATGATAGTGCGGGTCCTGGTGAAAAATCGACGGCACCAAAAATGTCCCAAAAAATTCCCCCGTCATGTCTTCCGTCAAACTCACGCCTGCGTATTTCGCATAACCTTCAAAGCCCGGCCCATAGGCGGTGTGCGAGTCCGACCCGATCCCGATCGCCGCGTCGGCCGCAATCGTCATCAGGTTGAATGGATCAATCACCCCACGCACCGCGGACCGCAAATTATCCTTTGCCGTCAGCGGTACCGTATCGGGCCATTTCAAATATTGTGCGAAGGGTGAAGAAATGTGCCCGCAACACATATCCAGCGGACGCGTCGGACACGCATTCATGGGGCAAACGTTGTGCAGCGCCGGCGCTTCTCCTGGAATTTCTCCCCGGAATGCCGTGCTGGATGAAAGCGTGGGTTGAAATATCCGCTTGGGCGACGGAGCAAACGATTGTTGCCCGTCAAAATTTTCCGCCGTTAGAATTGCACCCTGCCGTGGTCCATCTTCCGAGCTGGAATACTCCGCCGCGTGCCATTCTGCCGCACGCGCAATCCACTCCCGCTCCAGTGCGTCCTGCGCATTTGCGGAATCAGTCCCATGCTGCCGCACCTCCAGCACACTGCGTGTGGGCGTGGGCGCATCCGGCAACTGCGCCAGGATTCCCGGCGGCATCACCAGCACCAGCACTGCTGCAGCGTGAGCCGCCGGTCTTCGAGCTAGAAGCAGTCTCATACACTCCGGATCGCACCATACGTCTGGCCTGAGATCCGCAGGTATCGCGGGCTCAGTTCGTTGCCCAGGTCGCTACGCCAAGTATGCGACAGCTTCAAACATTCCTGTCTCTGTAATGGGTTCGACCTCCAGCTAAATTCAGCGCGAGACGCAGCGGTCCAATCATTTCCGCTGCGACATGCACATCAATCTGAGCGCCAACGTATTATGTGTCTTTACGATAGACCGTTGCAGCGCGGAAAAAGTTGCCTTAGGAAGGCAAACTCCGGGTCACTTGCGCGAGTCATCCATCGCTCGCCCCTCGCGCAGGTCGCCACAATCCTTAGCCAGGATAGCCACCTTACAAGCGGAAATTAGCCGTTACTTCGAGTCGTCCTTGGTTGCCTTGCCGGTCGCAAAATTCGGCACGTTCGACGTGAACGGACGCGAAATAAATTCTCGCAACACGTTCCCCACCGCGTCCCCCGCCGTTACCACCAACGCATCCCGCATCGTCAGATCGAAACTGCGATCGCTGGGCGCGCGATAGACGTTCGACACTCCAGCCGTAACAAAATTTCCCAGCACGTGAGAATAATTTGGCTGTGAGCTGCCGCTGTCTCCTCGCGCTACTACCGTTCGCGTCACCGCATACCACACCCGCGATGCCCCGCTGCCCGTGCCGCGGTAGAAATAGCGCGGGTCCTGGTGGAACCAGATCGGAAACAGCGCCCGCCCCAGCATCGCCCCAATCACGGAGTCCGCATACGCCGACCCAAATCGCTTTCCGTACCCCTCCCAGCCGCCGCCATAGCCAGGAAACGTGTTGTGATATTGCTCTACCCCGGCCACGCCCGCGTCCACAACAAATTCAATTGGATCGATTTCCGCACGCAGCGCCAATTTGAATTTCAACTTCGGCGTCAGCGGCGCGGAATCCCACAGATACGTCGTATAAAAATTCGGTACCACCCCCAGGATTCGCTGCTTCTCCTGCAAATGGACCTGCGCCGTCGCCACCTGGGTCAGATCGGCACTCACCTGCACCGTGGTCGTGGAGTGCGGATTCCTTTCCGTCACAATCGGCAGTTCCTGCTCTTCCCGAGTCCCCAGCGTCACTTGAGTCGCCACCTGCGGTGACCGGCCCGGCAGCGTGATCGATACTACGTATTGTCCCGGCTCCAGCCCGGAAATCGTGAACGCGCCCTTCTCGTCCACGGTGGCCGTCTTCCCCGCCGTCTCGTTGGGCTTTACCGCCGTCACCACCACGCCCGCGATCGGCTTGCCATGCATATCTTCAACCGTGCCCGTCAGACTGGAAGAGCCCGCACCCGGCTGGGCGCTCACCGGCGCGTTCTGGGGAGTGGGTGCATCCGGCAACTCCGCTGTTCCGGTTGCCAGGCCAAACATTTCAGGTGCCACGAACACAAATAGCAATAAACACCAAAACGAAATCAGGCGTCGCAAAATTTACTCCTGCCAATGTCTTAAAAGATTAAGCCGTAGACGTTCCCGGATGCGATTCGTTATCAAACAGTTGCACCCTCTTCCGCGTCGACTTATTGGATCACTCTTTGGATAGATTCATTTTCTTCTCGTAAGATGCAGCCCGCCTCCCAGGGTCCGCTCGAATCCCTGCAATTCTTCGCAATCCATTGCTAAAAAAGCTCTTTTAGCGCTCCGCACTTCGAGGCATCGCGAAGATCAATCCTCGTTCTCGCCCAATTCTCCCCGACCGCCCTCGCAACACGATAGCATTAGGAACTGTGAAGCGTCGGAATCCCCTGCACTCCCTCCGCCTGGCTCTCCCCGGATTGCTGGCCCTGTGCCTCACCGTCTCCGGTTGCCGACACCATCACGTCCAGGCCGCCGCGCCTCCGCCGCCACCCATCGAGCAAGCTCCGCCCTCCGCGTTTCCAGAGCGTGCTCCGGAATCCACCAGCCCCGTCCTCCATACCGAAGTTGGGATTGCCAGTTGGTACGGCGCGCCCTATCACAACGCCCATGCCGCCAATGGGCAGATCTATGACGAAAATGGCATGACCGCCGCCCATCGCACCCTGCCCATGGGCACCCTCGTCCGCGTCACCAATCTCTCCACCCGTCAGTCCGTCGTCGTCACTATCACCGATCGCGGACCGTTCGTTCCCGGCCGCATTCTCGATCTCTCCCGCGCCGCCGCCCTCAAGATCGGCGTGTGGCGCAGCGGTACCGCGCGCGTCCGCATTGACGTGCTCCGCTATCCTCCCTCAGGATCTGTCTCAGGAAGATGGTGCGTCCAGATCGGCGCCTTCCATCACGAAAGTGACGCCCGCCATCTGCATCAACGGCTGCAGCGCGAATACCCCAGCGCCAACGTCATCGACTTTAAAGGCGCCACCGGCTATTGGGTCCGCATCCGCCCCTACGGCCAGTCCCACACCTCCGCCGAACAAATCGCCCGCATCCTCCAGCCGGTAGATGGCCAAGCCTACGTCGTCCGCCTCGATTAATTTTTCTCGTCACCGTTTGCCCATCGGCTCGTCTACTTCAACCGGCGCTGGCTACTCCAACATTTTGGGCAACCTCCATCGCGACCGCAACTTCGAGTTGTGGCTGGCGTCACCCTCACCTTGATAAGTAACGCAAAGAATTGCGTTCCAATCCCGTCAGATCATCTGGCCAGCCACGTGCCTTCCTCACTCCAGACACCCACCTTTTTTTAGGAGGGAGACTGCAAATGGCACCAGCACCGCAATCCTCAGCCATCCGCCCGAATATCGTTTTTATCCTCTGCGACAACGTCGGCTGGGGAGATTTCTCCTGCTATGGGAGCAGCATTCCCACGCCGCGCATTGACAAGCTCGCCAGCGAAGGAATCCGCTTCAATGACTACACCATCGAGTCGCAATGCACGCCGACGCGCACTGCGATCATGACCGGCCGCCAGTCGGTGCGGTGCGGCACATACACGGTGATTCCAGGCACGGGAGAGCTCGGCCTTACTCCGTGGGAATACACAATCGCCGAGCTACTCTCCGACGCGGGTTACGCCACTTCGCTCTGGGGCAAGTGGCATCTCGGTGAAGTGGAAGCGCGCCTGCCCAATGACCAGGGCTTCGACGAGTGGTGGGGCTACAAGAACAGTGTTGACGAGTCGGGGTGGACCTCATACGCAATGTTTAGAGCACTGGCCAGGGCCAAGGGACTCGAAACGCCCAAAATATGGGAGGGCAAGAAGGGGCAGAAGTCCACTGCGGTTCGCGAGCTGGATCTGAAGGTGCGGCCCTTTTTGGATGAGTTGATCGTCGGCAAAGCAACCGAATACATTAAGCAAGCTGCCGCTGGGGACAAGCCCTTCTTCACTTACATCGCCTTCTCCAATCTGCACCCGCCGTGCGTGGTGCATCCCGATTTCGACCAGACGGATCCCTCGCGCTTAGGAGGTTACGCGGATTTTATGGCCGAGATGGACTACAGAGTTGGGCAAATCGTGGACTGCGTAGACGAGGCAGGGATCGCCAACAACACGATGATCGTCTTCTCCAGTGACAACGGACCAGGTTTGATCCGTGTCTCCCCGGGCGGAGGCTCCAGTGGACCATGGCGTGGCGGATTCATGACCCCACCCTGGGAAGGCTCGATGCGGGTTCCGGCGATGGTCCGCTGGCCCGGCAAGACGCCAGCTGGGGTTGTCGCCGAGGAGATGCTCTCGGCCCACGATTGGTACAAGACCTTCGCTGCATTGGCGGGAGCCTCAGACAAGGTACCTGCCGATCGTCCGATGGATGGTATTGATGCTTCTAAGTTCCTGCTGGGAGAGAGCGAGCACACTGGCCGAGAGAACCTCCTGTTCTTCGGACCGGACGGCTCGCTCATGTCCTCGAAGTGGCTCAACGTGAAGGCAGTCTTCCGCTACTGCGAAGGCATTGACCAACCAATCCTCAGCCCCCAGTTTCCGCTGTTCTTCGACCTCGGCAGCGACCCCGGGGAGAGGTACAACCTGTTCGACACCAAGTTGGATATGGGCTGGATGTTTGGGGTCACGTACCACGCTGTCGCGGAGTACGAGAAGAGCGTTGCCCAATACCCAAACATCAAACCGGGTGAGGAGTTCACCGGATATAAGCCAGCCGCAAAGCATGCATGATTGTCGCCTATCTCTGGGCTTTCCTCGACACCCATGGAGATTGCGCTCCGATCAATCGTATCGTCCGCGTGATTCGGAGTTCAGAAGGCAGTAGCAACTCACGTTCGACGCAGTGAACAGAGAGGAACAGCCATGAAACTCAAAAGCGTGGTCTATGTCATCGCCTTTTTTTTCCTGATGTGCGCCTTGCCTTTATTAGCCCAACAAAAAGGTCAGTGGGTGCCCGGACAATTCGGCTTGAATGCCGGCGTAATTCCGAGCCCTGGCATTACCTACGCCAACATGCCGCTGAACTATTCCGCTGGCCGGCTGAATGACTCCAACGGAAATCGTATTCTTCAAAACGTGACCGGAACATATTCTTTCTGGGTCGATGAGAACATCCTCTATTACGTTTCGAAACACAAGATCCTCGGTGGCTATTTCATGCCCTACATCGCGCTAAATTACGCGAACGGTCAGTTAGTGGCCGCCTTCCCTCCACTGCTTCCCAACCTGGGAGGATCCGGGATCAATCTTAGCGGCGGCGGATCTGGCTTTGCCGATACCTACGTTGAGCCATTCATTCTCGGCTGGCATTTTGACAAGCGTGTGGACTTCAATATCGGATACGCTTTTGTCGCTCCCACCGGTCGCTATACTGCCGGAGCAAGCGACAACGTGGGCTCCGGCTACTGGGGGAACAATCTCACCTCCGGCACCACACTCTACATCACCAAAAACCAGGCGACCACTGCGAACCTGACCACAGATTGGGAAGCGCACGGCTCAAAAACAGTCGCCAGCATTGCGTCCGGCCAGCTCAGCAAAATCACACCCGGACAGGCCTTCACCGATGAATGGGGACTTGGACAGGTTCTTCCCCTCAAGAAAGACCTGAGCCTCCTCGGCCAGCTCGGTTTCGTCGGATATGACCAATTGCAAGTGACCGCGAACGGCGGCAACTATCTCATCGCCGGATTACCTGTTTCGGCAAGTAGGGTGCCCTACTACTCCGTGCATGCCATGGGCTTTCAGGCCAACGTCATCATGCCCGCAAAGAATCTTCTCTTCTTCTTCAAGTACTACAACGAGTACTCAGCGAAGGCCCGCCCCGAAGGCCGCACCATCGTCTTCGGCGGCTCCTGGACGCTGCGGATTCCCAAGCCTCCTCCCGCCCCCAAATAATCGCCTCCATCGCCGCCCATCGCACCCTGCCCATGGGCATCGTCCGCCTCGATTAATTTTTCTCGTCCGCGCTGAGCATCCGTCCTGCGTCCTTCTACATCACCTGCGTCTCCCACCCGTCCGCTATGGTAAATTTAGCTGACTTACGAAAACGTACCCTGCCCGCACTGCAAACTGCACGCATACTCGGTTCCGTGGAGACACTCCGTGACCACTTCGCGACGTAGATTCCTCGAGGCGACCATCAGCGCCGCCGCGATGACGATAGTTCGACCTCTGGCGGATGCAGCCGTTCTGCCAGATTCAAACTCAACTCCGGCTCCGGCATCTCCCGCGCTCCTCCGCGTGCATGCCGCACCCGACCAAATCGTGAACTCCTTCGATCCCGACAAAGCCCTTGCCACATCGATGGACATTCAGTCTCGCCAGGCCATCGACAGAATCTACACGCCCGAGACCGTGAAACTTTGCCTGTCTGCCGGCTGGGGACCGATCAGCTATCGCCTGCATACTCCGGAGACCATCGATTATTGGCACTGGAATCCCAACGGCCAATGGACCGACCCAGCCAACCAGCGCGGATATTTCGTGGGAAGTGCGGAATTGGGGGAGCCGATTCGTGATTCCTTCGGCTATAGTCTCCCGCACCGCGGCTGCACCCACAATGGCGGCACCGAACGCGGCTATTCCCGCCTCACCGATGGCGATCCCCACACCTTCTGGAAGAGCAACCC
The DNA here is from genome assembly GCA_040389265.1 of Acidobacteriota bacterium. Classification (GTDB taxonomy): domain Bacteria; phylum Acidobacteriota; class Terriglobia; order Terriglobales; family Acidobacteriaceae; genus JAKAAZ01. Next base: position 10,933 of record JAZKAG010000020.1, on the reverse strand, counting down.
GTATCTAACCCAGGCCTTCACCCATGATGCTGACTCGCTGCATCCGCAATGGATCATCGTGGATCTGGATGAATACTACGATGTGAATGCGATCCGCATCGACTGGTGCGAGCCATCCGCCCGCGAGTACCACGTGGAATATTGGGTCGGCGCCGATCCCATGAACTGGGAAGAGCCGGCCATGGACGCCACCGGTCAGGGCGGCCAGTATCTTCCTGTCTCCAATCAGGCGATGGGCAAGTGGGTTCTCTTTCCCAACGGTGTCGTTCGCGATGGCAAAGGCGGCAGCGTCACGCTCAAGCTTTCCAACGATCTCATCACCACCCGCTGGGTTCGTGTAGTCATGACGCAGTCGTCCAATCAGCCCGGCCCGCATGGCACCGACGACCTGCGCCACCGCGTGGGTTACGCAATGTACGAGGTCTACCTGGGCAGATTGGAGGCGGATGGAAAGTTTGCCGACTTCGTGAAACACGCAGCCGACGGCCATCTGCAAACCGCTACCTATTGCTCTTCCACAGATCCATGGCACAGCGTCCAGGACCTGAATCCGCACGGCGACCAGACTGGCTGGGATATCTTCTACACCAGCGGCATCACCAACAATTTGCCCGCCCTGATCACCGTTCCGCTGATCTACAGCGTTCCTGAAGATGCCGCCGCCATGGTGGCGTATTTGAAAAAACGCGGCTATCCCATCAGCTGGGTTGAAATGGATGAGGAAGCCGATGGCCAGTACTACATGCCGGAGGATTACGCCTCTCTCTATATCCAGTTTGCGGACGCAATTCACAAGGTCGACCCCACTCTCAAGTTGGGAGGACCCGTGTATCAAGGCATCAATCAGGACGCCTCCGTCTGGCCCAATGCGCGCGGAGACAAATCCTGGTTTCGTCGCTTTTACGATTATCTGAAAGCGAGAAATCGCGAAGGCGACCTGACGTTCGCTTCCTTTGAAATTTATCCCTTCGACGCCTGCACCATGAAGTGGGACGATCTCTACCGCAACCGCGAGCTGACCCGCAGGACACTGCAGTCCTTCCGCGATGACGGCCTGCCCGCATCAATTCCGCTGATGAACACCGAAAGCAATCTTTCAGGTTCCCTCTCCGTTTACATGTCCGATATTTTTTCAGCCTTATGGCTCGCCGACAATGTCGGCAGCTTTTTCGCCGAGGGCGGCGCGCTGTATATTCACTCGCCCATCGAACCCAGCAGCATTGGGCATGGCTGCCAGGGCTACGCCATCTGGGGCAACGTGCTGACAGATCGCGAAGGAAAAATCATCAACTATATGGCCTTTTACCACGCCGGTCGCATGATCAATCAGGAATGGGTCACGCATCGCACCGGCATGCATCATCTCTATTCTGTCGATATAGGAATTCAGGACGCCGCCGGCAATGATCTTGTCACCGGCTACGCGGTTCGGCGTCCAGACGGCCATTGGGCCTTACTGCTGATCAATAAAGATAGAGACAATGCCCATCCCATTCGCGTCGCCTTTCGCAGCGGTGCCGCAACCGCGCATTTTTCCGGCGCAACTCGCGTCGTCACCTTCGGCAGCGAACAATATGTTTGGCACGGTGCGGACATTTCCGCGCACGCCGATCCGGAATTACCGCCTGTGGTTTCCTCAGTCGACGCATCGGCGCAAACCGTCTTCACCCTTCCCAAAGCTTCCGTCACGGTTGTACGCGGCGAAGTCGTGGGCCTCTCAGCGTAGGAGTTCCGACGCAATCAATCATCTTCCCAACTCTCCCAATGCCAAAGGGCGAAAGCTCCTCACTGGGGTGGAAACCCTCCGTTGGCTTGCGTGGATTGGTCCACCGTGGGCCCGCATGAAATCTGGGACGACGCGTCTGGGCGATCATGATACGAGATAACTTCAATCTCGACGTCCTTGGCACCCTCTGGCTTCGCTACCGTCGGCTTCATGATCCACATACCCCCTTCATCAAGCGACACAACGCGATCCGCGATTTCCTGGATGGAGACAGAGCGCATGGCAGGCAGTGACAGTGGCCGATCCGTGAGTGAACCAAGGACTGACCCTGCAAAGCCGTGCGCATCGAATGCCGCTTGCATCCATTCCGTCAACATCACGCCCATGTATGCCATGGTTTCGTTCTTCATTCCGGGATATGCAGTCAACTTGTAGTTAAGAACGTCCCGTTGCCACGGTGCGATGTCGGAAGCAAGAAGAACTTCAACACCACGGTGCTCTGTCAATGTATACCCCGCCCGTTCGGCGACTTTACGCAGTGCATCCCGCGCATCGGAGCCCTGGAAATCGAACGATCCCGATAGTCTGCACAGTCTCCCGTAATCCTTCCCTACAACAATCCCGATCGGGAGACGCGCCTGGCGCCCAATAGCGTTTATCGCAGCCAGCGGAGATCCACTCATCGCCAGTGTGACTCGCGGTCCTCCTCCTACGGCGGACTGAGCTCCCGCCACAAGCACCGCCGACAAAAGCCACGATGCCTGTGCCATTCTCCGCGCACCCGTCATATAGATCTCCGTTGATTCTTATTGCGCTTTGGATGTGCCGCTATCTATGGAACTGTACCAGCATGCATAGACAATTGCCGGCCATCACCTCTGCAGTTGTACAGAGATTTGCGCGGTCTTTGACGGCGCCAGCCGAATGATCTGCGGTTTGGACATCCCGTATCCAGGCGCTGAAACCGCATAAGAAATGTCAGTGTTCGACGGTATCGGGAATCCTCGATAGTTGGAACCTGTCGGCATTAAGGTTGCGGATGACGTGATCGAAAATACTGCTGGCGAAAAACCACGAAAGGGCGGCTTCACTCTGCGAAAGGTAATCGACGCAGTTTCGATTGGATCTCCTGTGGTTACGTCGACGACTTTGATCCGCGTAATGTAAGCCGATTTCAATCCT
>JAZKAG010000020.1:0-8015 GCA_040389265.1 Acidobacteriota bacterium | reverse complement strand
AACTTTCGCATCGCAATGCAATGGGACCAGGGGAGGCTTATGATTGTCGTAAAATGCCGCATACATGTTTGGGTAGCCAGAGTCTTCCTTTTGCGCGAAAACCTCATATGATCCTGGAGCGCTCAGATCCAGCACCGCGTGAAATGATCCGGAATTGTCCGTATTGCGAGTTTGGTGCCTAAGACCACCGCGCGCCTCCGTCGGTAGAAAGAAGACCTCAGCTCCCGCTACAGGTTTCCCCCCTCATTGATGACTCTTCCACTGACATCTGCTCGGCACTGTCCCAACAATGGATGTGAAGTCAGCATGAGCCCAAGAATTGCATAGTGTGCCCATCGCACTTCAACTCCCCTAATCCTAACCATGTCCATGCAACCCTTCGTTCGCTTGAGGGATGTAGTCGGCAGTATAAACCGCACTTGCCCTCACATCCCCTCCATACCAAAAAGCGAAATCTCTTCGCGGGGAAACCCTCCATTGGCTTGCGTCGGATATGTGGCAATGGGTCCTAATCTCGGCCCCTTGAGACCAAATCCTGATCCCTGATCCCTGACTATAATTTCGTCATGCCGATCTCGAGGTCAGCGCTTCTCTATCTCGTCGACTACTCCATCTGGGCCGACCAGCAGTTACTCTCTGCCTCCGCTTTGCTTACACCGGAAGAGCAATCTCGCGACCTGGGATCCTCCCACATTGGCATCTCAGGAACCCTGCGCCATATCTACGATGCGGAGCACGCCTGGCTCGCCCAGCTACGCAAGGGCCAGCTCGCCCCGCTCTCCGAATTTACGAACCCCAAAATCTATCCGCCCACTCCACCGGAGCCCGACCTGACCCACCTGCAGCAACGCTGGCCCGAAGTCTGGGATGGTCTCCACAACTACGTTGCCACCCTTCCCGACGCCGACTTCGCTCTGGAACTCCACGCCACCGACTGGTCGATCCCCCGCTGGAAGCTTTTGCTCCATGTCGTCAATCACGCCACCCTCCATCGCGGCCAGGTCATGAGCATGTTCCGCCAGCTCGGCAAGCAGCCGCCCACCAACGACATCTTCATCGGCTACCACCTCTCCCACCCCTAAAAGTCAGTCGCGTATAGCATTGATATTGAGTCGCAAACGTGTTCCTTCAAGGTGTATACCGGATGGAACGCTTAGGTTGAGTGAATGCTCACACCGGGAAGATCGTGCCGACCACCCCGCTCTTAAGAGCAGGAGCGCCCTAGATGATGAATCACCAGCAGAAGTTCTGCCTCTCGCTTGAGGAAGCTGAATATATTTCGAAGTTAATATCAGACGACAGCTCATTCAGAGAATCGCTCTGTAGCTCCCCCGAGATTCGTGAAGGCCGAGGAACGCTCACTTTGGACCACGCCCAGGCGGAATGGATGCGAGACTCCTTCACCGATAGATTGGCCAGAGTTGGTCTCGATGAAGACTACAAGCCTAATGAGGAAGGTGCCATGTTGGAAGGGCTGACTGACAAGTTGTTCCTCCCAGAATGGCCAACGAGATGACGCCAATGTCGACGCCGGATAATAACGCTGCCCATGTCCAACCGAACTAGCCGTGATTGAGAAATGGAGGCTCGATAAGACCCTATTTCCAATCCTCAATGATTGTGATCCAGCTGCGCTTGTTCTCGCCGACGAGGTAAAAGCGCCAGCAAAATCAACCCAATCACCCCGACGATCACAACATCCTTAAAGTCTCGATGAATCCCACGACTCCACGCCTGTCTGGTTTGAATGGCCATCACCGCAGCATGCGCCAGGCACCACCACGCTGTGAACGCAATCAGCGAGCGATGCGCGGACGGATTTCTCGCTGCCACCAGCAGGAAAGGTCCCAGCACGATGAAAATGCTTAAAAACATCGGCTCGACTTCATTGTGGTTTTCAACAAGCCAATTCGCGTGCCATAGATCTTTGTACAGAAAGTAGATCAAAGCCAGAAACAATAGCCCCAGCACGATCAAAAAGATTTGCAGCATTCGTTCACGTTTCACTTTGGCCTCTCCTCTCCAAACCTGACCTGGCAGAAAAAGTCGAAACCAGTGGCCTGCATCAGCGTAAAGAATGCGGGGTCGCCGCCCGCACATCCCATCATGCTCCACCACAAATGCCAAAGGGCGAATCCTCTTGCGAGAACTCGCCCTCAGCGATCCGATCTTTCGAAGATCTGGTGTTTCGGTGACCAGATCACAACTCTGTCAGGCCATCTTGCGCAGGGTTAGCAGGCAGAGCCCGCACTTCCCCTCGCCTTCCGGTCTTTCGTGTCGTGTAAGCTTTCCGTCCGCCTGCCGTCTTCGGTTGCCCGAATCGGAGTTTCGTTGCCGATCCTCCCCGGCTGGCTTCTGTTCCACTCTCTCCTCTGAAAGATTTCTCTTCCGTTGCAAATGAGTATGCCACGAGACTTCCTCGACGCAACCACTTTATTTCGGTGCAAATCTCGCCCAAATTGTGCATAAATCTCCGCTGTTCATGCACCTTCGCGCAACCTTCGCGCTTTCCCATCTCACCTCGCCTCAAGCCTCTCGTCTCGCCGCCATTTCCCAATTCTCGCCAGCGTAATACGAGACAGCCTCGTTCTCCATCGACGGCACCGGCGCCATTCGCCTCACCCTCTAAAATCCCCTCGGCAAAAATAATCCTGAAAATTCCGGCTCCGTCCACGTTTCCGGCACCGTCGCCGCCCGCCCCACCGGCACCTTCATGCTCGGCGATGTGCAGGATCGTCTGGTCAAGCAGCGTGGCTTCGTCTATACCATCCGCTTCATCTGCCCCTGATTCCCACTCCAACATTTTGGGCAAGCTCCACTGCGGAACCATCTCCTCTGCGTGCCACGCATAGGCCTGACAACTGCAAATGACTCAATTCATTCCAGTTGATTTGGAACCGGCTCTTGGCACAACGTTTGCCATTATTGGCAAAGCCGGCATGGAAATCTCTGAACGCGTTGCAGCCGCGCGGATGCATCTCCCAGCGAGCCGCCGCGCGCCGAACCTCACGCTTTTTTTGAAAGTAGGGCAAACAAGTGACCCCCCATCTCGCATTTCTCTTTCATCTCAGCTCCAGCCCAATCTTCGCTGCTGTGTCAACGCCAACCGTGGTGCTTGGAGAGTGGAAGTCGGACTGGCTATGGAGCTTGCCGATCATCGCCACCACCGTAGTCTTCCAATCCTTCTTCCTCAGCGCCCTCAATCGAGCCATTTCCCCGTTGCTCCGCAACAGGCCAAGGACCATGCTGGACGAGATCTTGTCCGTCATTGCAGTTGGGGGAACTGCCTTATGCTGCACAGCCCTGCTTGGATGTGAAGGCATGATGTGGGCCATCGCCTACCGCATGCTGGGCGCAATCCCCACAGGAAAAGATGCCATGCTCTACTCTCTCAACGCCCTGACCAGCTACGGTCATACCCAGGTTGCCTTGCAGCACCAATGGCAAATGATGGGCGCTCTCGAAGCGCTCAACGGTTGGATTTTGTTTGGCCTCACCACCGCATTTATGTTCAACGTCCTCCAGGCCATCTGGTCGCGCCATAAGCAGCCGGAATAAATCCCCCGTACCGCACTCCATCCATCGAGCTCCGCTGCCAGCGTCCTTCCTCGCGCTCTCCTGTCGTACACTGCTTCAAGATTTGCTTCGGAAGGTCCTCTCCATGTCTAAGCTTCGCGTCAACTGTTACTCCATTTCCTTCGATGGCTACAGCGCCGGCCCCAATCAAACCCTGGAAAATCCGCTCGGCCTCAACGCCATGCAGGTCTTCAACTGGCAATTCGCCACCCAGACCCAACACAAAATGATGGGCAAGCCCGGCGGCGAAACCGGCATGGACAACGACCTCGTCCTCCGCGGCTTTGAAAACGTCGGCGCGTGGATCCTCGGCCGCAACATGTTCGGCCCCGTCCGCGGCCCCTGGCCCGACGAGTCATGGAAAGGTTGGTGGGGCAACAACCCTCCCTACCACGTGCCCGTCTTCGTGCTCACCCATCACGCCCGCGCGCCCATCACTATGGAGGGAGGCACCACCTTCCACTTCGTCACCGACGGCATTCACAGCGCACTCGATCAGGCCACCCAAGCCGCTCAGGGGAAGGATGTTCGCCTCGGCGGCGGCGCTTCCACCATCCAGCAGTATCTGCGAGCCCGCCTCATCGACGAGCTGCATCTCGCCTCCTCCCCCGTCCTCATCGGCAGCGGAGAAAGCATCTTCCGCGATCTCAATCTCCCCGCCCTCGGCTACGAACTCACCAACTACATCGCCTCCCCCAACGCCACCCACATGTTCCTAACTAAGAGAAGATAATCCAGATGCAACGATCTTCCCAAGCTGCGCTTACTCTTGATATCAAGAAAGGGCTGGACAGCTTTATCTTCTCTATCGTGAGACAGCGCATTACATACGCGAGACGGATAGCAGGAAGGGTGTACGGACGCGCTGAATCGAATCGTGGATAAGGCGTTGGCGTACAATCTAAAATCGAAAAGCAGGGTGCCAAAAACGGAAGAGATTGAAGGCGGGAAAACAACGCAGGTCGATCCGATTGGCAGAATACACAAAGGATGCGATGCCCGAACCTACGCAAGTGACTCTTCGGTATGTCGGACCTGATGTTGACGATGGTTCGATTGCTGTGGACGATTTGTTGTCAGCGCTAAACGGATTCTCAAGTGCCTTTTATCGGTTGGCCGAGAGGGAATCTGTAGATCAAACACAACGAATCAAGGTGCATGGAATTTCACAATCTTCAGCGAATATACATCTGTCGATATTGGAAATCATCCATGCGTACCCGGGGACCGTAGGTACCGTGGGAACAACAATATTGGGGGGAGTTGGATATTACGGCGCAAAACTCGCAGATACAGTTATAGCGAAGATCGCGGGCGTGGCTAAAGCCAAAAAGCACATTCAGAACGGTAACTACACAACCGATGTAAGCGGAAATAACAATAAGGTCGTGATTATCAACGGCCTTAATGCCACACTTCCGGTTGATCGTGACGTGCTTGAACTGTTGCAGAGCGGCATCATTGATACAGATTTGGACAAGATGGCGTCTCCTCTAAGAGAAGACTCAATAAATGCGTTCGAGATAAGGCACGATGGCAGCGATTCTCCAGACCTCCATCTAGATGCCTCAGATAAACCCTACTTCGCACGTACTCGTCGCGAAAAGACGGCTACACGCGAAGTTACCTTAACCGGCACGATGAACACTATTTCTAAAACGAACAATTCTGGAACATTCATCACGGATTCCGGCAAACGTGTTCGTTATCGCTTCACAGACGAAGATCGTCTTGCGGACCTGTATCGGCAGTTCGCACATTTAGGTCAGGTTCGCGTGAAGTGCATCGCAAAGTTGGATGAAAATCTCGACGTTATATCGATTGATATAAGTGAGATAGAGCCCATTCAACAGCGCATCGAATTTTAGGGAGGCGCGCTAGGAGGGCCTTCCCAGACGCGAGTATCTAAATCTCTTCAAAACCCTACCTTAGCGCCAAAATCACATCCTCCGTCGACCGCACTCTCCCCATCCGCGGAAAGATCGATTGCACCGCGAAGCGATGCATCTCCTCGCTCATGCTCGACATCGCGTCCTCCACAAACACCAGCTCAAACCCGCGGTCATACGCCACCCGCGCCGTCGACTCCACGCCAAAGTTGGTCGCCACGCCGCCAATCACAATCGTTCGCACTCCACGACGTCGCAATTGCTGCTCCAGTCCTGTCCCATAAAACGCGCCCCACTGCCGCTTGGTAATCAACAGGTCGCCCGTCTGGTAGCCGCACTCCGCCACCAGTTCAGAGGCCGTCGGCGGTGGCGGCGGCGCATTCGGGTCCCGCGAAGGAGCATCCACCGGCAAGTGCAGCATGTCCGAAACATCCACCCGCACATACACCGCCGTGCCGCTCTTCGACCGCACCGCTTCCGCCAGCTTCGCCGCCCGCGCAATTACATCCTTCGCCGCATGCGGAGCCAGCGTCCGCCCCATGATTCCATTCTGCAAATCAATCAACACCAGCGCCGTCGACTTCGCATCCAGTTGCACCCAGACCGCCTCCTGATTCCCCATCAAAATCATCTTTCACGAACCGTCGCCCGCAAATCCTTAGACGTAAAATCGTCTCAAAGGGAGAGCCCCCATGATCTACAGCAAGCCTTCCACTCACTCGCCCGACGAAATCGCCGACCGCCTCGCTCAGGCCGTCACCCGCCACAAGTTTGGAATTCTGCACGTTCTCGACCTGGGCCAGACACTTCAGAACAAGGGCATTCAACTCGGCTCCGAGTGCCGCGTTTACGATGTCTGCAATCCCCAGGCCGCCGCCACCGCGCTGCGCGCCGACATGCGCGTCTCCGCCGTTCTGCCCTGCCGCATCTCCGTTTTCACGCAACCGTGCGGCTCTCTCATCTCCACCGTCCTACCCTTTGACCTGTTCGCCGCCACCGGCCTGCAGGGTGCGGAAGATCTCGCCGCAGACGTCCAGCGCGAACTCATCGCCATCATCGACGAAACCGCTTGAATCCACGCGCCGCGCGCCTTCTTCGTGCGTCGTCTACGCCAGCGCCATATTTAAATTCTCAATCGCTTCGTCAATCTCCTGCGTGCTCTTGTATCCCACCGTCACGCTGTCCACGCCCGCATTCTTGAACGCGAACCGCATCGCCTTCTGCCGGTCTTCTTTGTTGAACACGCCCTCACCCACCAGCTTCATGCTGATCACGCCCATGCCCTTCGCCCGCGCCTGTTGCACATGCTTCACCACTTCCGGAACATTGCCCAGTCCATCGGTCGCGTAATCTTCCGCATCCATGCGCACGCCTTTGTGATTCATTCGGATCATCGCCACGTCCAGCCACGAGTCTCCCGGCACCTGCCGCAGCGCCGGCAAACCATGCACCGACGCACCCCGAGATAGCACCGCCTTCTTATGCTCCGCTTCTTCAATACCGTCCTGCCATTGCGCCGTATCCACCGGCCACGTTCCAGAGTGCTGCCAGTGCAGCAGCATAATGTCGAAATATTCTGTCTTCGCCTGCCGCCGCAGCGCATCGATCTTCTGCATCGCATTCACGCCCGGCGTGGTCGTCACCTTCGACATCAACTGGTAGCTTTCGCGCGGCACGCCCTGCAACGCAATCCCCAGCATGCGATGCATATCGTCGTACGATTCCGCCGTCTCGAAGAAGCGAATTCCCCGCTGATGCGCGTATCGCACCTGCCGCGTAAATTCCTTCTGCCCCAGCGCGCGCTGTACCTGCCCGCTCATCGTCCCCGTGCCAAACGCCAGGCGCGTCACCTGCACCTTGGACTTCCCCAGCGTCACCATGTCCGTCGCCGTCTGCTTCTCGGCTACCAGCGGCAAACTTCCCACGCTCGCCAGCGCACCCACCGCCAGCCCCGCCTTCACAAATTCTCGTCTGGAGTAAGGACTCATGATTCACCTCCGCGCAGCTATCTCCGGCGCATCCCCGCCGATCGAATTTTATTTTATGCTTCGGCCCGCATCTCCGACCGCTGCATACTTTTTAAGATACGAACATTTGTTGTCAGGATGTGTCTTGCAGAAACTGCGGGGGAGGGATTGTCTTGCGGACCTTCTACTTCCATTCCCACATCTTTGAAACCGTGTTGCCGGCGCCATCGCTGTCGTACTCAAACGCCGCACACATATTGTTCAGCCGCGCCAGCCTCTGAGAGGCCGTCTTGAAAAACAACATCCCCCGATAGCTTGTGGAGCTTTCCGGCCCAAACTTGCCGAATCCCTTTGCCGTCCAGGTGATGGCGTCGCCCTCCGCCGTCAGGCTCAGTCCTTGGCCTTCGCCGGAAATCGAACCATCCAGGCCGACCACAGATGTGTACGTACCCAGCCCCTTCGTCGCAACTCCCAGCATCTGGCCGCTGTCTTCAAACGTCACTTCCACCGTCGTTGGATTTGTCGAAGTCACCCGCCGCACCAGTCGCTTGCCCCTGGTTTCACCAACCTGTTCACCAATCAT
>JAZKAG010000019.1:0-16750 GCA_040389265.1 Acidobacteriota bacterium | reverse complement strand
TCTGAAAATTCCTCCACCTACATCCTTCAAGGAGGCGGACCTGAGTCCTGGCATCCGCACTTCACCTACTATGGCTTCCGATATCTTCAGGTGCAGGCCTCGCCTGCGTCCCCCGGCTCTCCCCTCCCCGTCCTCGACCATCTCCATGGCCGCTTTCTGCATGATGACGTGCAGGTCGATGGCAGCTTTCATTCCTCCGATCGATTGCTGAATCGCATCCACATTCTGATCACCCGCGCCATGCTCAGCAACATGGTCAGCGTCCTCACAGACTGTCCCCATCGCGAAAAACTTGGCTGGTTGGAGCAATCGCATCTCGCCGCCGCTTCTCTGATGTACAACTACAACCTCGACTTGCTCTACGAAAAAATCGCGAATGACATGCAGGATGCGCAACTTGCCAACGGCCTGGTCCCCGACATCGCTCCCGAGTACACGGTCTTCAATAACGCATTTCGCGACTCACCGGAGTGGGGATCCGCCGTTGTTCTCAGCACTTGGGCCGCCTACCAGTTTTATGGCGATCGAAACTTGCTCCGCGAGCACTACGCCTCCATGCAGCACTACGTCGCCTATTTGAATTCGCAGTTAAAAGACAGTCTGCTCGTCTACGGCCTCGGCGATTGGTTCGATATTGGCCCTCGTCCTCCCGCAGAATCGCAACTTACCAGCCGCGGAGTTACCGCCACCGCCATTTACTATCAGGACCTCACCACCATGGCGCGTATCGCCGCGCTGCTCGATCATTCAGCCGACGTTGCCGCCTACTCCGCTCAACGCCGCGAAATTAAAATCGCTTTTAACGCCCGTTTTTTCCACCCGCACACCAATCAGTACGACACTGGCAGTCAGACCGCGAATGCCATGCCGCTGGTCGTCGGACTCGTTCCCACCGATCGCAGACAAGCAGTTCTCAACAATCTCGTTGCCGACATTCGCAGCCACAAGAACCACGTCACTGCCGGCGATATAGGGTTTCATTACGTTGTCCGCGCGCTCACAGACAACAATCGTTCTGACGTTCTGTTCGATATGCTTTCCCGCACCGATCCGCCCAGCTACGGCGCGCAGCTTGCCCGTGGCGCCACCACATTGACAGAAGCCTGGGATGCCAATCCCGATTTATCGCAGAATCATTTCATGCTGGGCCATGCGGAAGAGTGGTTCTATCGCGGCCTTGCCGGCATTGACTACGATCGCACCCGACCTTTCGATCAGCGCATTCTCATTCATCCCGCCATCGTTGGAAATGTTCGCAGCGTTTCCGCTAGTTTCCATTCCAGCCTGGGAGAAATTCGTAGCGCATGGACGCGCAATGGCAAAACCCTTCGCATGGATATCACCATCCCACACGGCGCAACCGCAACCATTCTTTTTCCGTCCGCGTACAACAATACAGTCACTGTTAACGGCCTCGCACTCACCGCCAGTCCTGCCATCCGGCATCTCCATCGATATGGCGGAAAGCCATCGTGCGTGATTGCGGGCGGTGTCCACCACTTCCTCGCGCATCGATCAATCAGTTATTAGCCGCGATGGTTCGCTGTATAGATTTCTCCCAGCAAGATATGCGATCCTGATTCCCTACAACCGGCAAATTTGTTCTTCGCGATATTTATTTCGCTGTGGGCAACCCGATTCGACGGTTCGAAAACTCTGCAATTCGCGCAACTATTTTTGTCGTTTCCCGTTCTTACTACCGAGGTGAACAAATGCGAGTCATTCAATATTTTGCAATTGTTTCTGTCGTTGCTGGACTCACTTTTTTCGCTCCTTCCTCCGCAAAAGCTCAAGTTTCGCTCAGCTTTGGTGTGAATGTGGGACCGCAGCCGGTCTGTCCGTACGGCTATTTCGACTACCCCCCGTACAATTGCGCTCCCTACGGCTACTACGGTCCGGAGTGGTTCCCGAGTGGCTTCTTTATTGGAGCAGGCCCGTGGTTCCACGGCCGTCATGGCTGGCATGGTCACGTCGACGATCGCTATGATCCCCGTCATGGATACCATGGAGAGTTTCCTCATCACGGCGAACGCGCTGATCACTTCCGTGGCTACGGCCATGGCCACGAGTTCCGCGGCAATTCCGTGAGCGGCGGTTACGAAAATCACGGCGGAGATCACGGCGACCATGGATACCATGGCGACGATCATGGCGACCACGGCAATCATGGTTATCACGGCGATCATGGTGATCATGGTTATCACGGAGACCATCACTAATCCTGCAAAGATGCCATCCACGCTTTAAAAAATGGGCCCTCCACCAGGAAGGCCCATTTTCTTCGTGTCCATCCCACACGCAGCTGCGACAATCGCGCCTTCAATTGAAGCGTGGCTCATCGCTGGAACTGATTTGTTATCCTCACCACTGTGGCAACGATCCTCCCCTCCTCCAGCGAGACACTCCTTTCACTGCTGCAACGCGCTTTCGGGCTCACTTCGTTTCGCGCCAATCAAGAAGTGGTCTGCCGCGCCGCCATTCAGGGTCAGGATGTGCTGCTGGTCATGCCGACTGGCGCCGGCAAATCGCTCTGCTTTCAATTGCCTGGAATTGCGCGCGGCGGCACGACGCTGGTCATCAGCCCGCTGATAGCACTCATGGAGGACCAAGTGGCCAAGCTCGTCTCCCTGGGCTTTTCCGTCGCGCGCATACACTCCGGCCTCGACCGCCCGCTTTCGCGCCAAGCCTGTGCCGACTATCTCTCCGGAGCGCTCCAGTTTTTATTCATCGCGCCGGAGCGGCTGCGGGTTCCCGGTTTCATCCAGATGCTGGCAAAACGGAAACCGTCCTTGATTGCAATCGATGAGGCGCATTGCATCTCGCAATGGGGACACGATTTTCGTCCAGACTACCGCATGCTCGGTCAATTTGTGCCGGCACTTCGTCCAGCACCCGTCATCGCTCTTACCGCCACCGCCACTCCGCGCGTGCAAGACGACATCGCCGCTCAGTTGGGAATGGCGGATGCCTGCAGATTTATTTACGGTTTTCGCCGCGACAACCTTGGCATCGAAGTGGTGGAGATGTCGCCTTCGGTGCGATCCTCCTTCGTTGCCGATCTGTTGCAGGATCCGGCGCGGCGACCGGCGATTGTGTACGCACCCACCCGCAAACAGGCGGAAGCGCTGGCCTCGCAGCTTTCTACTAGATTCCCATGCGCGGCCTACCACGCCGGCCTCGACGCGCGCCATCGTGAAACAGTTCAGCAAAAATTTCAACAGGGGCGGCTTCACGCGGTGGTTGCGACCGTGGCCTTCGGCATGGGAATCGATAAGGCCGACGTGCGCACCATCGTCCACACCTCTTTGCCTGGCACGCTGGAAGCGTATTACCAGGAGATTGGCCGTGCTGGCCGCGACGGTCTCCCCAGCCGCGCCATTCTGCTTTATTCCTATGCGGATCGCAAGATGCACGAGTTTTTTCTAGAGCGCGATTACCCCCACGTCGATGAATTGGATCGCGTCTATCGGCGATTGGGAGATGAGCCGCTCGACAAAGAATCTCTCCGCGCCAAGCTGCGCATGGAATCCGATCTGTTCAACCGGGTGTTGGAAAAGTTGGTCATTCATGGCGGCGGCTCGGTCGACTTTGACGAGAATGCGGTTCGCGGTGCGCAGCAATGGAAAGCTTCCTACGCCGCCGAGTCGCAGCGCAGAAAAGCCCAACTCGAACTGGCCATGCAGTACGCCGTGTCCAGCCAGTGTCGCATGACCTCACTGATTCGCCACTTTGGAGATTTGGCCGATGTGCGTCGGCCCTGCGGACATTGTGATGTGTGCAACCCGCAGGCCTGCATAGCCAGGCGCTTCCGCGAGCCCAGCGCATCCGAAAGAAAAACCGCCTGGGACATCCTTCATGCGTTAAAGAAAAATTCGGCAGGTTCCACTGGGAAGCTGCACAAAGATCTGTTCCCCCGCGAGCAGGTCTCTCGCGACGACTTTGAAAATCTGCTGCAGGCGCTTGCCGGTGCGGGGCTGCTTCGCCTGGAAGAACTGACATTTGAAAAAGAAGGTCGCAGCATCGCCTACCGCAAGGCGACCCTCACCCAGGAAGGCGAGGAACTTCCGCCCACCGATCCGCTCGATTTCGTTCTACCGGATCGCTCGAATCATGGCACCCCGTCGTCCAGAAAAAGTGAGCGCAAACGAAGCGGGAAGAATGCTACTTCGAAATCCGCAACCACTCGCGCCAGTCAACTGGAGACGCATGAAATGTCGGCTCACACTGAGGCGATTGAGGACAAGTTGCGCAGCTGGCGGCTCGCTGAGGCTAGAAAACTTGAGGTTCCAGCCTTCTGCATTCTCGGGAACAAGACCATGCGCGACATCGCCCAGCAGCGGCCCCTTACGCTGGACGAGTTGCAATGCATCAGCGGAATCGGACCTATCAAGGCGGAGAGATTTGGCGAGGAAATCTGCCGCATCTGCGCTCAGGGCTAAAAGAATGTGGCGAGAGTAGAAGGCATCCACTCCCAACAAGGATTATTGCTGTAAATAATATTGCACCGTCGTCACCACCCGCACGCTCTTCATGATGCTGGCGTCCGCCTGGTATCCGGCCGTCCCGTTGTCAGGGTTTGCCGCTGCATCGGCGGAAGAAATCGTGAACAGCCCCTGCTCCGCGGTGCGAATCGTCCCTACTTTGCTGCCGGAATCTTCTGCGAATCGTTCCGCCGCCGCCCGGGCATTGCGCGTCGCTTCCGTAATCATCTGCGGCTTAATGGAATTCAATCCGGTAAATACATAACTGGCGCTGTTCTGCGATCCGTACTGCGGACCGCCGCCCAACACCACACCCTGTGCAATCAGGTCGCTGGTTTTCTGCACCGCTGCCGCAACCTTCTCCACATCCTTCGATCGCACAGAAATCGATTGCTGCACAATGTACCGGTTCGCCGCCCGTTGAGAGCCGCCATATTCGTTCGCTTCAGTGTCCGTCACGCTCGGCTGCCCCAGGCTGATGTCGCTCTTCGCGATCCCCTGCGCTGCCAGAAACTGCAGCACCGCCTGGCTATCTGCTTCACTTTTCGCATAGGTTGCCTTCAAGTCGTTTCCGGCCTCGCGAAAGCTCAGCGGCCACACCGCCAGATCTGCCTTCACGGTTCGCTCCGCTAATCCGCGCACTGTCACATAGCGATCCGCCAGGCGAATATCTTTGATCTGGCTACCCAGCACCCATCCCGCCAGCACCAGTCCCAGCGCCGCCAACACACTCGCAATCACCAGGCCGCGATTTCCTTCGTTCATTGCGCTCCCATTGTTCTCTCACGCGTTCTGTCTCGCAATATCGAACAGCCATCTCCGCCCGTCAAGAAAAATCTTTGTACGTCTGCCATTGGAGCGAAGCCCTAGCTCGCGATCGTCCCGGCCACGCTCACGTGCACAGGAACCGGCGCACCCTCCAACGCCACAAATTGTTTCGGGCTACAGCACGCCTTCGACAAGCGAGCGCGATCTGCCTGCATCTTGCGGTCCCCTCGCAGCCAGGCCAGCGTCTGCCGCAGTACCTGTGCCGCGCCAACCTCCGGCGGCATCACGATTCGATAATGCATCCACTTGCCCTCGCGCCGCGCCGCCACAATTCCTGCGCGCCGCAGATAAGCGAGATGTCGCGAAATCTTCGGCTGCGACTGCCCCAGAATCTCCACGAGATAGCAGACGCAAATCTCCTGCTCCCCCATCAGGTTCAGCAGACGCAGGCGAGTGTTATCACCCAGCGCTTGAAAGAAACGCTCCGCATTGAATTCCACCTGTCTCATGGTCCTTTACTTATACGCCTTGACGAATATGTTGGCAACGCATATATTCGCATTTGCAGATATGTTGAACGAGAATCGCATGCCCGACCCAATTCTGAATTCAGTCATGTCAAAGTACGCCGCGGTCGCCGAAAGCACGTTGTCCAGCGATCATGCCGGGGTCAAGGCCGTCGCCGAGGCTTTTGGCTATACCACTGAGGAACTAACCTCCATACCCGCCGCCGCCAACATGGGCCTCTCCTGCGGCAATCCCACCGCCACCGCTCACCTCAAATCCGGCGAGGTCGTCGTCGATCTCGGCTCCGGCGGCGGCCTTGATGTCTTCCTCGCGTCCAAAATGGTCGGCCCCACCGGTCGCGCCATCGGAATTGATATGACGCCTGCCATGATCGATCGTGCCCGCGCCAACGCAGCCTCCGGCGGCTACACTAATGTCGGCTTCCACCTTTCCACCATCGACAAAATTCCGCTGCCCGATGCCTCGGTCGATTGTGTCATCTCCAACTGCGTGCTCAATCTCGCGCCCGACAAGCCCGCCGTCTTTCGTGAAATTGCGCGCGTCCTCAAACCAGGCGGACGCCTTGCCCTCAGCGACATCGCGCTCAAGCACGAGCTGCCCGAGGCCCTCTCCAACAGCATCGCCGCCTATGTCGGTTGTATCGCCGGTGCCATCCAGATTGGCGAGTATCGCAGTGGACTGCTCGCAGCCGGTTTCGAGCATGTCGAAATTATCGACAGCGGCGCAGACCTGAACGCCTATACCAAAGTCGAGAATCAGTCCGGATGCTGCTCGCCCACGATGGATGCCGGCCACGCGGTTGCCGCCACGACTGCGAAAACAGCCGACAATCCGCTCGCGGTGATTGAAACTTCCTGCTGTACGCCGACAACCACCGCGCCCCCGTCGTTGCATAACGAACTTGCATCGCTGCTGTCGCAATACGATGTCAACGCCGCTGCTGCCAGCGTCAAGGTCTACGCCATCAAACCGGGAGTCGCGCCCACGAAATCCTGCTGCGCCCCTACCTGCTGCTCGTAATCAGCGGAGAACTCAGGCGCCACAGCCTTCGCTGTCCCATGGCGCAGGGTGGAATAAGGTCTCACCCTGCGATCATCGCCGCCAGCAGCGCTGTGCGCCGGATCAATTCCTCCACCACGATCGACTCGTTTAGCGCGTGCGCACCTTCGCCCACCGCGCCCATGCCATCCAACGTCGGAATTCCCAGCGCGGCGGTAAAGTTTCCGTCCGAACCGCCGCCGGTACTCGCCTCTTCCAACACAAATCCCATCGCGTGCGCCAACTTCTTCGCCTGTTGAAACAGCGCGACGGTTCCGCGGCTGCGCTCCATCGGCGGACGATTCATGCCGCCCGTAATGGTCAGTGTGCAGGCACGATCCGTCACCCGCAGGCCGCGAAACAGCCTTTCCACTCGCGCCGCATCACGCATGCGCGCAATACGCACATCCACCTCCGCCTGCGCTTCTGCCGCAATCACATTGGTGCGCGTACCCCCACAAATCGTCCCCGCATTTACCGTCAGGCCGGTCTTCAAATCCGTAAACCGAGAAATCTTTTCGATCAGGCGAGCGATTTCCAATACCGCGGAATGGCCTTTTTCAAAATCGACCCCACTATGCGCGGCCACGCCACGCACCTGCACGGAATAATCCCCAACGCCTTTGCGCGCTGTTTTGTACGCACCCTGCGGACCCTGCGCGGGCTCCAGCACAAACACCGCTGAGCATTCTCGCGCGATTTTTTCCGTCACCGCCCGCGAAACCGCACTGCCTATTTCTTCATCGCTGACCAGCAGCACCACCGCAGGCGTCCTCTGCGCCTGCCGCTCGCGCAACATCGCGATTGCATGCAGCGCCATTACCACGCCCGCTTTCATGTCGTACACGCCGGGCCCGTACGCTTTTCCCTCCGCCGCCCGAAACGGCATCTTCGCCAGCGTTCCCATCGGCCACACGGTATCCAGATGGCCCAACAATAAAATCGGCTTGCGACGCTCACCCGCGCTTGCTTTCGATCGCGAAGCCATCGCGGCCAATCGCACCTCCAGCAGATCGCCATGCCTTTTCTGCCGGTGCCGGCGAATCTTTCCACCCTGCGCCTCAAACCATCCCGCCACCAGGTGACTCGCGCGGTCCACGGCGCCCTTGTCTTCGCTGGGCGACTCAATCGAGACCAGCGCCTGCAATTGATCCAGCATGTTCTTTTGCCGATGTTCGGCCGATTTCAGCAGTTCTGCAGGCTCTATTTTGTGGGGATCGCTCACGCCCGGCGTCCTTTCCATTTCCTTGGTCGTGCATCAGTTGTGCCTATTTCGCACCGTCTGGAGTGCGGTCACGACACAATATGTGGTATTTTTGCCACATCCATCTCGTTGCGACTCCTTATAGGATAAGCCTTTACAAGATTGGAGCTACGCGATCGCGCGCAACCTGCAATTCGAACAGACCATCGGCGGCGCTGTCGAGTTCTCTGGAATCGGCCTCCACAGTGGCGCGCCGGTGCATTTGCGATTGCTGCCTGCACCCGGCGGTGCCGGCATTTTATTCCGCCGCACCGATCTCGACAATTTTGAAATTCCCGCCACTGGCCGCAACGTCGCCAAAGTCAGTTACGCTACCAGCCTGATGCGTCAGGGCGTTTTACCACCGAGCATCTGCTCTCTGCACTGGTCGGCTACGGAATCGACAATGTCATCGTGGAGCTCGACAATCTGGTACTACCCATTCTCGATGGTAGCGCGCTTCCTTATGTTGCCGCCTTTCGGTCGGTAGGCCTGCAAACACAACGCCGCCGTCGAGAATATCTTCGCATCCGCAAGACCATTGAAGTCCACGATGCCAGTAAATTCATCGGCGTCTATCCCGGCGATGGCTACAGCGTCTCCTACGCCATCGATTTTCCCGCGCCTATCGGCAGAGAATCGTTTCAACTGGATCTGAATACCGGCGCCTATGCAACGCAGCTGGCTGCCGCGCGCACCTTCGGCTTTCGCGAGGATGAAGAAAAGCTTCGCAACATGGGATTGATTCGCGGCGCATCAGAAAAAAATGCCATCATCCTTACCAGCCAAGGCGTGCAAAATGGCCCGCTGCGTTTTTCCAATGAATTTGTCCGCCATAAGATCCTCGACCTGATCGGCGATCTGGCCCTCGCAGGCAAACGCATCCAGGGTCACGTGGTTGCAGAGCGAGCCGGCCACGCCATGCACACCGCGCTGGTCGCGCGACTCCTTCAGGACCGTTCCGCTTGGGAACTTGTCCACCTCCCCGTACAGGAAGAAGAAATCGCCATCCCCTCGCTGCGGCATCCGGCAACACTCTCCGCCTGAATCCAGAATTACGCCAGCTTTTTCAACTATTTATACTCAGCCTCGAAAACCGTGCTTGACATATAGTTGCCTTAGCAACTATATAGGTTAATATGGTTGCTAAGGCAACTATATCAGCCACGGGTCGACGAGGATCGAAATGAGCGCTTCAAAATCCCATTCGCGGTACGTCAGTGATCTTGAAGAACACCTTGGATATTGGCTGCGGCTGGTTTCCAACAACGTCTCGGCCTCCTTCGCGCGCCGTCTGGAGAAGCTCGATGTCAGCGTTTCCGAGTGGGTTGCGATGCGCAAACTTTTTGATCAACCCGCCGCAATTTCCATCAGCGATCTTGCCGAGAAAATGGGAATGACCAAAGCTCCCGTCTCGCGACTGGTGGAGCGACTGGTGCAAAAGGAATTGGTGAATCGCCAGGCCAGCCGCAATGATGGCCGTGCCCAGCAGATTTGGCTCAGCTCTGCCGGCCAAAAACTGGTCCCCCGGCTGGCTGCCATTGCGGATGAAAATGATGAGGCGTTCTTCGGACGTCTGACCACAAATGCTCGCCTGGCGATGATCGCGGTTATGCGGGATATTGCCAAGCAGTATCGCCTCACGCAAATCCCCCTGGACTGAGGTCGCGGATATACGGTGGACGATGCTACGAATTTCATCAACGAAAAGGAATAATGACGAAAGGTTAATTATGTTCACTCAGGAGACAACTGCAGTGCTGCAAGAATGCAGCGAGCGTTCGGTTGCTGGAAATATCAGCTTCCCGGAAGTTGTGGGGAAGTTGATGGAGGTTGGCATCGAGTCATATCACGCGGATTTGTATCGCCGTGAGAAAACCTACTATGCCGGCAACGGCGATAGCCATGTGGAATCCGAGAATGGTCTTGACCCGAACGTATTCAACGCAGGCGCGGTCGCCAAAGAACTGAACCCAAACGGTGTGAAAGAAGCGCTTCGCCAGATCCAGCATAAGGAAATCGACTATCAGCAATTCCTGTGCGGCATTTTGTCCGCCGGTGTCGCTAATTATTGGGTGTACCTCGCGGGCAAGCGCGCTATCTACGTCGCGCGCAACGGCGACGAATATGTTGAGTGGTTTCCAGGAGCGCGATGAGTCGCGAACTTCCGCAACCCGTCGACGCATCGACTGCATACATCGCGTTGGGTTCGAATCTAGGCGATCGCGAGAAAACATTGCGCTCCGCGATCGCCGCGCTGCGGCAGCTTGGTTCCGTCGATGCTGTTTCTTCGCTCTACGAAACCGCGCCTGTCGGAATCACCGGGCAGCCGGATTTTCTGAATGCTGTTGTCGAGCTGCGAACAACACTGCCGCCCCAGACGCTTATGGCCGCGCTGCTCCATATTGAGCAGCAGCATGGCCGCGATCGCAGTGCTTCCGTGCCAAAAGGTCCGCGCACCCTGGATCTGGATCTGCTCTCGTATGGCGATGTGGTGATGGGAACACCGACGTTGACATTGCCGCATCCAGCGCTCGCCGAGCGGCGATTTGTGCTGGTGCCGCTAACGGAAATCGAGCCCCAATGGCGTCACCCGGTCAGCAAAAAAACAGCCTCGAACTTGCTGGCGGAGTTATCCCAGCGCGAGGGCGATTCTGCTCAGCCCATCCGCAATGTCCAGTCTTCCACATCTTCCGCTTGAGCCTCGCTGCGGATTCACGTACAGTGCAAGAAACGCGCGCAGTTGTCGCGAATCCCCGGAGGTACAAAATGCCAGCAAATACGGACTTTTTCCAGGCACTGGAAAACCGCATCGCACCCTACGACCTGCTGACCCATTCCTTCTATCGCGCCTGGACCGCAGGGGAGTTAACCTCAGAAGATCTGCGCGAATATGCCGCCGAATACTGGCATCATGTGTCCGCGTTCCCAACCTATCTGAGCGCACTGCATTCGCGCCTGGAAGATGCGGAGCTCCGTCGCACGGTGCTGCGTAACCTGGTGGATGAGGAAGGGATCGACTCGCCTGATCGCAAGCCGCATAGCCAGCTGTGGATGGATTTTGCCAATGGCATGGGCGCCAGTGATGCCAGCGTGCGCCGGCGCGAAGTGCAGCCGGAAATGCATGCGCTCATCGGAACCTTCTTCAAGCTGATTCAGCAGGAAAATGCCGCGGTGGGTCTAGCCGCTCTTTATGCGTATGAGTCGCGCGTGCCAGCAATCGCCGCCCAGAAGGCCGCCGGTCTGTGCGATCACTACAAAGCTGATGCGAAAACCTGCCGCTACTTTACCGTGCATGAAACGGCCGATGTGCATCATGCGGAAGTGTGGAAGCAGGCCATCACCAGGGAACTGGAACGCGATCCTGCTTCGGCCGATCGAGCTCTCGATGCCGCGGAAACCGCAGCGAAGGCGCTGTGGGATGCACTCGACGGCGTCGAACGCCTGCGCATGCAGCGGCTAGCGAATTGACGGTTCTATATTGAGATGATCCATTCAAGCCCCGCATGTTTTCTGCCGCGGCGGACATTAGTGTGGGGTTAAGGTTTTTTAAAGACGGCGAACATCAAATCACTTATGCGCGACATACAGATCAATCCTGCAGACGAGACTATTCGACTGGGATCGTTGGCCGTGCGATTTTTGCTGACCGCAGAGCAATCGAATGGCAGCGTCGCCATCTTCGATCTGACGGTTCCCGCTGGGCAGAAGCTGCCCGCGCCTGCGCATAGCCACGATCACTATGAAGAGACCATCTACGGACTTGCGGGGGTGATGACCTGGACAGTCGACGGCAAGCAAATCGAGCTGGGATCGGGGCAGGCAATTTGCATCCCACGAGGCGCGGTACATCGGTTCGATAACTACGGAAGCCAGGAAGCCAAGTCGCTATGCGTGATTTCGCCGGCTCTGCTGGGTCCTGAATATTTTCGTGAGGCAGCCGTTTTGCTGCATGCCGCTGGCGGAGCTCCACCGGATCTCGCAAAGATGGCAGAGTTTATGCGTCGCTATGGTCTGACGATGGCGACTCCTCCTCAGCCATAGATCATAGCTAGCATCATACGCATGGCTACCATCCATCGGTCTCCACAGCAACCGATGGATGGTAGCAACGGTACATATTTCCCATCGCAGAGTTAGAAGCGATGCGTCGGCTCGAGCCCGGCCGAGTTTTCTTCCCACGGTGCCGCGGCCAGCATAAAGCGTCCATACAGGAAGAGCACCACGCCAATCAGCAGCGGAATCAGACCGACGAAGAATACCGGCCGATGCACGATGGCCAACAGAAAAATCATGAGCCCGACTCCGATAGCCGCGGTGACCAGGCCTCCCAGTTCCAGGCCTCCGCGGCGTTTTTCCTGGGCCAGCCGATGCTGCTCGCGCAAATACTGCAGTGCGGCGTTGCCCCCGGCTTCGGGCGATTCAGCAATCTTCTTCAGCAAATCGTTCTTGTAGTAGAGTTCGCGCTCCCTGGCTCTCGTGCCCGTCCAGGCGGCTACGCCAAGGAAAGTAAAAAGTGCAATGCTGGCAATGCTCAAGAATACGAATACAGCGACGTCGGATCCCATGGAAGTCCTCCTTTTGAACAACAACTACCGGTAAAATTTCTCGCTACATTGGGTGGGACAGACTAGAGTTATCTCCGGTTGCATTTTCTTCTGGGGGGCCGCGAAAAATAAAACGCAACCAGTGCAAGCGGATCAGTGTCGTACCGATGTGAGCCGAATGAGCGCCAGCGAAGATCAAGCCGATGTGGCCAAGGTGCTTGCCGGGGAGATTGCCGCGTTTGAGGGCATCGTGCGACGCTGGCAATCGCCGCTAATCAACCTGGCATATCGTTTTTGCCGTGATCGTGGACGCGCCGAGGAGATGGCGCAGGAGGCGTTTCTACGAGCCTTTCGAGGGTTGCCAAAATGGCGTGGAGACTCCGCCTTTTCAACCTGGCTGTTTGCGTTGGCGACCAACTTATATAGGTCGGAACTGAAACGGATTCCTGCCGGTGCAATGGCGCTGGAAGATATTGCCGAACCGCGAGATCCACGCGCCATCGATGGCGGGCTCGAAGATCTGGACCGCGACCGCGCGGTGCGTCGCGCTGTCGACACGCTGCCGTCAAAATATCGCGAGGCGCTGATCTGCTTTTATTTTCAAGAGATGGATGTTCCAACCGCCGCGGCTGGACTGGGAATTGCGGAGGGAACTCTGAAGGCAAGATTGTTCCGGGGGCGGAAGATGCTGGAAGGCAAGCTACCCTCGTTACTGGAGGCGCGCCATAGCCACCCGTACGCGTATCCGAAGGAGACTGCATGAACAACGATGATCTGGATCGCATGTTGCTGGAGAGGGAAGAAATTGTGCCATCGTCCGGTTTTGTCGCCTCCGTGATGGAAGCCGTGCAACAGGAGGCAACTGCGCCTGCACCGATTCCATTTCCCTGGAAGTGGGCACTCCCTGGATTGCTCGTGAGCGTGACTCTGGCGATAGGAATGATTGCGCGCTGGATTTATGTAGGCCCGCGCGTCAGCCAGATTGCTCAACCCGGGACCGGTGCGTTGCCCATGGAAAGATTATGGTCCGCGCTCCCCCCGGCACACGTTGCAGTCTCGACCTGGGCTGCTTTCGAGTGGAGCGCGTTGGCTTTGCTGTTGAGTTTCACTGCTGCCTGGATTTCCATGCGAATCGCTGGCGTTCGCGAGTAAATTCGCTCCACTGCCTGGCCACCCTCAACCCGCTGTAAGAATTCCCATCCACCTTCCGGGGTGTTCGCCTCAGGTTGCCCGCCGATCATAGATTCATTTCCATTGGCTCCAAGCCATCCTCGTCAACTCCGCATCCTCGCGCGCTCTTCATCGTCTATCCAGTAGGGGCAGAGGATTGCGCGGTAGATGTCGCAGATGGCCCTCGGGATATTTATGACGCGTCGTCAGCAGAACAATATTGAGGAGTAATCGCGAATGAAGATGAATTATTTACGTTCTTATGCTCTGGGTGTCGCAGCAGCGTTCGTGTCGCTGCCTATGTATGCGTCGATGCAGCCGCAGCCTCAGAATTTGAACCTGGTCAGCGCCAATGCTCAGCTTGCTCGGGGCTTGAATTCCGATTCGATGCATGAGGGACAAACAGTGATGGCCAAGCTTACCTCCGACGTAAAAACCGAGGGGAGTACAGAGTTGCCGAAGGGGACCGTTCTTCTGGGCACGGTGAAGCAGGTGCAAAACCAGATTGCCGACGGCAATGGGGCAAAGTTCAGCATCGTGTTTAACGAAGCGAGGTTGTCGAACGGTCGCGAAGTTCCCATCAAGGCAACGCTGCTGGCTGCCTATCCGCCGGTGCCGATCGGCATGGCGCCGGGCCCCAGTTCCTACATGATCAAACAGCCGCACCGCATTCCCAGTGATCAGAAGGTTCAGCAGAATCCCGGAACGCTCGGCCACGTCATGTTGCAAAGCGCGGTGCAGAGTGACGTGTCCGGAACCTTCCTCAGCAAGAACCACAGCATCAATCTGCATCGCGGCACGCGCTTGCAACTGGCGATTGCGCCAGAGACAGATTCGATGTCAAACGCGAGCGGATCGTAAGTTCGACGCGGGTGCACGCTGGCATTTCCGCGCTCCGTCGTAACCCGGATGTGGCCGCCCTGTTCGCGGCGCATCTGGGTTAGTTTATTTCTGCAGCTGCCTGCAAACCATTCGAACCTCTCCAAAGCATCGGAAGCCGGCATGCGATTCCTTCGCGAGAGTCGTGCTCGCTTCAGGTACACTGATCGCGACTGGAGAGATCAGCGTGAGAAAGAACTTCTTGGCACTCCTCTTATTGACCGGATTGACAGGTGCGGCGTGGGCGCAGCAGGCACCCCCATTAGTACTGCATGCGGCGACTTGCCTGGCGTCGAAGCAGCAGCTGCCGACTTCTCCACAAACGACGCTCAGCGTGGGATCCTGGACGGATACGAAATCCTATCCTGGGAAGAAAGTCCTCTACCTGGTGGCAACCTCGGGTTCAAATCATTCTGCGGGCAGGGTGTATTCCATTTTCTACACGGTGCATGGCCACCATGAGTTATTCGACATCCAAAACCGAGCCACCTTCGTCGAATCGACAGATGGGAAGGGAACGATCAGCTATGTGGTGCCGCCGATCGGGCTTTACGACGCGGAACCGGCCTTCACGGCGGCCATTCAGCAGTTGAATTCGCAGCCGAGGTATACGGTGACTGGCGCCGAAGTCAGTGGGCCAATGAAGCATACGATATGCAAGTCGTATGTCGACAACGATCAACCGTAAACCGCGGGCAATGGCCAAATTGTTGAAGGAATATACAGAATAGTTGAAGGAATATACAGAAAAGTTGAAGGATTATACGGAATAGTTGAAGGATTATGCAGCGTGGTTTCTGCAGTAAGTCGCTTTGCTGCAATGGTTTGACGCGGAAATGCCAGATTTTTACGTCTTCAGCGCGAATTTCACGCGAAAAACGAAAAAATCGTGCTCGGAAACCCATCCGATCGGGGGAAATCCACGGGCTTGAGGCAGGCGCTCGCGGAGAGTTTCCTATCTCCATTGTAACAACCTGGGCATGGGTGCTGCGCCAACCGGCGAGCAGACCCGCCGGGGGAAGGGGCTGCGGTTTCATCCTGTGTGACGTACAGTCGTCGATGCACACTGTGCGCCGTACAGTGTATGACACACACTATGTGTCATACAGTCGCCCATGAAGGGGTTGGCAAGGAGCCGGGTGTCGATCCGGGCCACCTTCTATAGGCCGATGTATCAGGCCTGATCGGACGGCTCGAATCTCACCGTGAGAACTCCAGGTTTGCGCGTCAGCTGAGCTGCTGCTCGATGCATTTGAGTTGGGGAACGAAATTATCTATTCCCGCGGGTTCCACAACGGCTATGAAGGAAGCGGACTGCCTTGCATCCGCATCTTCGATCTGAATGGAGATTCGAGTGTGGTGGGCACCATCCACGCACTCGAACAGAAGCCGCGCCGCCCCGCCCGCATAGGTGGCTCCGAAAGCTCCCCAGACCAGCTCGCGCACATCGGAACGAGACGTTGGAAAACCCGTAAGAACGTCGGCGCTTTCGCTTCGCTCATGTCGACCGACGTACACAGCCGCCGAGCCCGCGAAGTGGCCGTTTGAAGCCGATACTTGAACTTCCACGATGTCGGCATCGTGGTAGAGGTACTCGACAGTGAGGCCGCGGTCCATTCCTCAGCCTGGCATTCTCCACTTCCACGAATGGGTGACGATATGCCGACTTATGAGGGTAGTACTCCGGCGTGAACATTTGATACGGCTGATACGGCGATTTGACGCTAACTGAGCCATATGGCGGAATTTCGCGGACGTGCAAGCCGCGACGGACGGCTACAGCTGTAACTCAGACACTCTTTTTGTTCGCCTCTCTGTTAGATCGGAGCTTTGCGGGGGGAGGGAGAAAGATGATGATATGCACGAAATTCGGTGCTGTGCTACTATTCGTTCGTTCTCCCATCCAGCTAGAAATGGGCCTCTATCAATCACTTATCGACGAATACGCGGCAAGCCTCGAAGGCCTGACCGGGCTCGATTTCCAAGCTGAGGTGTGTGCACGGTTGCAGACGTTCGTCATTGGATTCCAGACCGTGCCCTCGAAACCGCACGGGGATGCCGGCCTCGATGCCTTTTCAGAGCGCGGGCATCGGGCT
>JAZKAG010000018.1:16454-17295 GCA_040389265.1 Acidobacteriota bacterium | reverse complement strand
CGCGCACCCGCTCGCCTACGGCGAACTGTTCCAGCCGCGACTGCTCCCGCTTCGGCATCCGCGCTTCCGCCTTGCCAATGTCGAAGATCACATCCTGACCTTCGATCCGCTTCACGGTGGCGTTCAGCACTTCGCCCACGCGATGCGCATACTCGTTAAATACCGTATCGCGCTCCGCCTCGCGCACTTTCTGAAAAATAATCTGCTTGGCCATTTGCGCCGCGATCCGGCCCAGCACATCCGTCGGCTTGTAGTAACGCAGCTCCCCGCCCACTTCCACTTCCGGCGCAATGCCGCGGGCCTCTTCCAGATTGATCTGGTTCAGCGGGTCTTCCACCAGCTCCGGCGATTCCACCACCGTTTTGTAGGCATACGCGCGAATCTCGCCGGTTTCACGGTCGAGCTCGCCCCGCATGTTTTCCAGCGTCTTGTAATATTTCCGCGTCGCCAGGGCAATCGCATCTTCCACCGCGCTCACCACAATCTGCGGATCAATGCCTTTATCCCGGCTCAAAACTTCAATCGTTTCGTAGAGTGCACTTGCCATAGTTCGTCTCAGCCTTATCTGGCGGAATGTAACTCACTCGCTTCGGAAGCTCCGATGCACTGGCTGCCTTCGGTTCCGAAGTCAATGCGAGGTTTAAATCTCAAAGGTTTGTACAGCTAAATTTCAGGGACCAGGTTTGCCTTCAAAATATTTGAGAAGGCGATGGTGACCTTCTCCTCGGCCACCGTTTCTTTCTTGTTCTTCTTTTTTTTGGTCGTGCTTACATCCAGGTCCAGCGCTTCGTCCGTCACGTTTGTAATGCGTCCCTGCCAATGGGCATTTCCCTGAATTGGC
>JAZKAG010000018.1:15529-16444 GCA_040389265.1 Acidobacteriota bacterium | reverse complement strand
CAGGCTTCCCGCGAATCGCACATAATCCTCGTGGCCGTGCAATTTACGATCCAGGCCAGGAGAGGAAACCTCCAACGTATAATCAGCCCCGGGAACTAGTTCCTCGACATCGAGAACGGTCCCAAAATCGTCGCTGAAAGCCTCACAATCTTCCACTTTGATACCGGCTAGCTGGTCGACCGAGACATGCTCGGGCAACTTCAGGTCGGCGTCACTCGCCATCGTCGCCTGCGCGAGCTTCGCCCGGCTGGCAGCGTCCTTTTCTATATAGATGCGCAACGCCCGGTGCTTGGGATTGCCGGCATACTCCACATCGACGACAGCCAACCCGTGTGACGCGGCCACACGGTCCGCTAATACGCGAATTTTCTCCAGATCGAGTGCCATGGAATCGTACGCATCGGTCGCTTTTCCTGAGCAATTCCAGAGCAAATAAAAAGTGGGCTCTCGCCCACTCATTTCTCCCGCCCCGGCCCACACGCCACAGCCTGCCAGCGACAAACTAAGGACAAACTCAGGACAAACTCGTCAACTTCTCTAGGATACGCCCGTTTCCAAGGGATTTCAAACCGGGACCTCGATACCCAGCTGAACCGGCTCTTTCGTAGCCTAGACAAGCGATTTCAATCATTTGCGGAGCAAATATAGCACGACGGTTTCGGCACCTCATCGCTCCTCAAAATTGGAGAGGATCGTTCTTGACGACTCCGGCGAGTAGTGGTCCGCGTTTCTTGGCGGTGCTTAAGGGATAGAACGATAGGGTGTTAATAGCGGCGTCAACGCTGTTGAACCTTGCATCAATCGCTTGAATTGGCGTTGTTTGGCTGAGCAGCTTGATCCAACAGGTCAGGCGCTACACTGGACCGTGACCAGCAACGGTGCACTATGAGTGAATCCAATACCCAAAACAGTCCC
>JAZKAG010000018.1:0-15519 GCA_040389265.1 Acidobacteriota bacterium | reverse complement strand
GTCCCATCATATCTGTGACCATCAGTCCGAGATTCGATGGTGACCGCGAGAGGCTTCAGCGAGCACTGAGTGTTCTCGCTAAAGACGACCCGACCATTCGGATCAAAGCCGAGTCTGTCGACAGCAAAACCATCCTCAGTGGGATAGATGATTTGCATTTGGAGGGAATCTGCGACCGCATTTTGCATGATTTCAAAATCCAAGTCGATGTCGGAGAACCAAAGGTGATTTACCAGGAAACCATTCGCAAAAATGCGGAAGCGCAGGGTAGGTACATACGGCAAACGGGGGGCTTCGGCAACTATGGACACTGCAAGCTGCGCGTCGAGCCCAACCAGGCGGGCAGGGGCTACGAGTTTATCAACGACATCACGGGAAGCATTGTTCCAGAGAAGTACATAGAGCCTATCAATCAAGGCGTGCAGGAGGCGCTCGAACAGGGCATCCTGGCCGGCCATCCATTAGTGGACATCAAAGTGACTCTGTTCGACGGCAGCTACCACGAACTCGACTCCAATGAAAGGGCCTTCAAGTTTGCTAGTTCAATCGCCTTGCAAGAAGCGGTCAGAAAGGCTTCGCCCGTACTGCTAGAACCGGTTATGTCCGTCGAGATCACGGTTCCGGAAGAGGACACGCGGGCCGTCATCGGCGACATCAAGTCGCGGCGTGGGCGAATCGAGAGCATGGGTCATGTGGACGAATCGATCGTAATCAAGGCATTTGTGCCCCTTGCCGAAATGCTCGGTTATGGACGGGACATCCACTCAATCTCACAAGGACGGGCCTGCTATTCGATGCGACTCGCTAGGTATGAAGCGGTTCCTCAAGACGGCGATCCTGGCGTCGAAGATGCGGGCGTTACGGCCAATAAACCCAAAGGCCCAAAAGCAGGTATTGGTTTCGCGGCTGCCAACTTGGAGGAAGGATCCGGGTAATGGCGAGCTTTGTAATGCGATTTCGTTTACTTGCATTTAGGTCATCGGCTCGACAAGAACCCATTTCGCTTGAAAGCTTGTTGCAAAGGAGTGTACACACCTGCTTCCCGCCTTCGGTTGCCCTTCGATACCCGGAACATTACAATCAGGTATGCAACCTCTGACTGATCAATCTCCGAAGCGGAATCGAATCCGCTCCAGCCGTCTTCCCATCCCGGCACGTGCCTTATGATTGAACTTCCAGTTCCTGAAGCGCTCACGTTCGACGACGTCCTGCTTGTCCCTGCCTATAGTGAAGTGGTACCGACCCAGGTGGGCACGCAGACTCGAGTCACCCGCAACATCACCTTAAATATTCCGCTGCTCAGCGCCGCCATGGACACCGTGACGGAGTCGCGCCTTGCCATCGCCATGGCGCAGCAGGGCGGCATCGGCGTCGTCCATCGTAATCTCTCGATCGAGCAGCAGGCCGCGGAAATCGACAAGGTGAAGCGGTCGGAAAGCGGCATGATTGTCGATCCGGTGACGATCTCGCCCGAGCAACTAATCTCCGAAGCGCTGGAAGTCATGCGCCGCTACAAAATTTCTGGCGTTCCTGTCACCAAGAATAAAAAGCTGGTCGGCATCCTGACCAATCGCGATCTGCGCTTTGAGACTCGCACCGACATTCCTGTTGGCGAGGTAATGACGAAAGACAACCTGGTCACCGTCGCCGTCGGCACTACACTGCAGGAAGCGGAACAGATTCTCCATCAGCATCGCATTGAAAAGCTGCTGGTCGTCAACGATCAGTACGAATTAAAAGGTCTGATCACGGTTAAGGATATTCAGAAGAAATTGAAATATCCCAACGCCGCAAAAGATACGCAGGGCCGGCTGCGTGTCGCCGCCGCCATCGGCGCGACAGGAGATTTCCTGGAACGCGCCGCCGAAATGATTCGCAACCGGGCCGACGCGTTGGCCATCGATTCCGCCCACGGCCATTCCTCTCGCGTGCTGGATGCCATCAAGCTCATCAAGAAAAACTATCCAGACATTGACCTGATGGCCGGCAACATTGCTACTTACGAGGGCGCGATGGCACTCATCGACGCGGGCGCAGACGCCATTAAGGTTGGCATCGGCCCTGGATCGATTTGCACTACGCGCATGGTCACTGGCGCAGGCATGCCGCAGATCACCGCGATCTCAGAGGCATATCGAGCCGCCGGCCCACGCAATATCCCCATCATTGCCGACGGTGGCGTCAAGTATTCCGGCGACGTAACCAAAGCCATTGCAGCCGGCGCCAGCACTGTCATGATTGGCTCTCTCTTCGCCGGCGTCGATGAAAGTCCCGGCGAAACCATCCTCTTCCAAGGACGCTCCTTCAAAACCTATCGCGGCATGGGCTCCATCTCCGCCATGGCCCAGGGTTCAGGCGAGCGCTATTTCCAAAGCTCGCGCGATCTCGGCGAGCATGAGGAAGCCATGGCCGCCTCTGTCGTGTCTCGCGAAGGCAGCACGCAAAATCGACTGGGGAAATTTGTACCAGAAGGAATTGAAGGCCGCGTGCCCTATCGCGGACCGCTCGAAGCCATGGTCTATCAATTAGTCGGCGGCCTGCGCTCCGGCATGGGCTATCTGGGCTGTAGCACTATTGAGGACCTGAAAAAGAATGCCCGCTTTATCCGCATCTCCAACGCCGGCCTACGCGAGAGCCACGTCCACGACGTCATCATCACCCGCGAAGCCCCAAACTACCACGTCGAGTAAAGTCGGGGAGTTTCGGACTTCTCTAAACCCTCCCCACTTGCAGCCTTCGCGGTGCCACCGCGTAATACAGTTGCACCACAAAGATGCAAGCAATACTCCAGCGCGTGTTGATCACGCACAGCACCGCCCCCGCCGCGTACATTAATTGCGCAATCACCACGCGTCTCCGAATCGCCCGCCGAATCTCGCGCGGCGTGTCTTCTTTGATCAGGCCCGCGCGGTTCGCATAGCGCCAGCAGAGATACAGCACCGATCCCAGCAGCAAGATATTCAGCCAATAGACCAGCAAAGCCGTGCGATACGAAAGAAACGCAGCCAGCAGCTTGGTCGAAAACGGCAGCAGTGTCACCGCAAATAAAAACGCAATATACATCCAGGTCAAATCGCGATCGCACCGCGCCAGAAAATTCATCTGCGTCTGCTGCCCATTCCAAAAAATCCCAAGCGTCAAAAAACTCATCAGATACATGACGATGCTTGGAGTCAGTAGCGCCAGCGCACGCCATAAATCATGCTCAGAGTGGATGCCACCCGGATCCGGCAGTCGCAGGTCAAGCACCAGCAGTGTCAAGGCGAACGCAAACACTCCGTCACTCAACGCCGCCAGTCGTTCCGGGCTTTGATTGGCAATCTTGTTATACAGCGTCACCATTGCGGATGAGTGTATCAGGCAGCGATTGGCACGGTAGGCTTAGACTGGGCAACGCAACTATACTCACCGGTGTCCAACAGGTCGAAGCTCCAGCAACAATCCCGCAACGGTTTAGGGAGAAAGCGACGCATGCGAAGTTTGCAATGGCTGACTGGAGCAACGACCGCACAGAAGCGCGCGCTCCTCACCACCTCACTGGGGTGGATGCTCGACAGCATGGACATGATGCTGTTCTCGCTTGTCCTGGTCGACCTGCAACGCGACCTGCACATGAGCGCGGCCACCGCCGGCCTGCTGATGACGGTCACCCTGATCTCCGCAGCCATCGGCGGCGTGTTCTTCGGATGGCTGGCAGACAAAATTGGACGCCTCCATGCGCTGATCTTCAGCATGCTGATCTACTCCATCTTCACGGCCGCGTGCGGGTTGGCGCACTCCGTCGTGCAACTCGGAGTCTTCCGTTTTCTGCTTGGCCTGGGAATCGGCGGCGAGTGGGCCGCAGGAGGTGCGCTGGTCGCCGAGACCTGGCCGGATGAACATCGCGGTAAAGCCATCGGCATCGCGCAAAGCTCCTGGGCATTAGGCTACGCGCTTGGCGCTACCATCACGGCGCTGGTCATGCCGCATTTCGGATGGCGAGCGGTCTTCTTTGTGGGCGTATTACCTGCGTTGGTCACCATCTGGATTCGCCGCTCAGTCAAAGAGCCCGAAATATGGCAGCAAAAAGCCGCCACCATGCCCTTGCGCAGCATGTTCCAGGGCAAGCTCGGCCGCGCAACCCTGATCACCACTTCCATGAATGCCGCTTCCCTGTTTGCCTGGTGGGGCCTGTTCACATGGATTCCGCGGTTCCTTTCGTTGCCGATTTCGCAGGGCGGACGCGGCCTCAACATCGTGCAAACGTCCACGTGGACCATCATCATGCAGGGTGGCACTGCCCTCGGCTATCTTTCGTTCGGCTATCTGGCGGATGTCTTCGGTCGCAAACGCGTCTACATAGGATTTCTGCTGGTCGCGGCCGCGCTGGTTCCTCTGTACGCGCACACTCGCAACCCGCATCTGCTCCTTCTCTTCGGCCCGATCGTAGGATTTTTCGGCACTGGATTCTTCAGCGGCTTCACCATCATTGCTAGCGAAGTTTTCCCCACCGCGGTTCGCGGGACCGCCATGGGCGTCGTCTACAACGTCGGACGATTTCTCGGCGCAGGTGCTCCCTACCTGATCGGATACATTACGGATATCAGCGGCATCGAGCTTGCACTCTCGTCCATCTCCATTGCGTTCCTGGCGGCTGCCTTCATCGCGATGGGGCTGCATGAATCTAAATCGCACGCGCTCACCTAAGGACGGCGGCCCCTCGAAACATACTTGTCTTGCAAGTCTCCCTAGAAAGCCACTATCTTGATGGGGGAACGGATTCTAGAAGCGGGGAGAGTAAACCATGGCAGTCAAGCCGATCCCGGACGGATACCACAGCATTCAGCCTTATCTGATGTTCAACGAAGCCGCGAAGGCGATCGAGTTTTACAAGAGAGCCTTCGGCGCGATCGAGCGCCTTCGCATGCAGCAATCCGACGGACGGATTGGCCACGCGGAGATTGAGATCGGCGACTCCTGCATCATGATGGCCGATGAGAATTCACAAATCGGCGCCTTCGGTCCAGCCCACCACGGAGGTAGTCCTGTGTCCTTGTTGATATACACCGAAGATTGCGATCGCCTCTTTCATCAAGCCATCGCCGCTGGTGCCACAAGTGAACGCGAGCCCGCGGACCAGTTCTACGGCGACCGTACGGCCGGTGTGAAAGACCCCTTCGGTTACCGGTGGTACATCGCCACCCACATTAAAGATGTGACGAAAGAAGAACTGGAAATGCCGCACTAGAGCCAACGCAGCACCATTCTAAGAGAAAAAGGTTTGTCCTCCCGAGCGAAACCAATACTCAGCTTGCCAGCACCCTGCCTCGCTTGGGATTGTCGAAGTATTCCTCGATCTCCTCCAGCGTCTTGCCTTTCGTTTCCGGCAGGAAAATTGCCACGATCAGCAGATAAATCACAGTGCACGCGGCGAACAGAAAGAAGATCCGCGAATATCCGTATTTGCTGACGAACGGCAGGAAAATCCCCGCAAGTATCGTCGACACCATCTGGTTCAGCACCAGCGCGATGCTCATGCCGTTGGAACGAATTCGAGTCGGCATCAACTCCGACAGCGCCAGCCACACGCACACCCCCGGACCGAGTGCGTAGAACGCCATAAACATGTAGAGTCCCAGCGCCACCAGCCAACCGTGTCCTGCAGCGGGAACTTGTCCCAGCACCGCCTTCTGTATCGTCAGCGGAGCTGTGCGAGCTTCCTCTACATTGGCGAACGGATCCTTCATCAGCGCTTCCAGCTTGCTGTTAGGAATTGCACCCTCCCGCGTAATATGAATCGGAGCCGTTCCTTTCTCATCCGATCGTACAAAGCTAGTCTCAGCGGTAAATCCGCCATAGGAGTAGATCACCTCCAGCGATGCGCGGTCAGGGTTAATCAAGTTTCCGCTGTAATTCTTGCTGGCCAGTAGTCTCTTCGCCACATTTGCGTCGAAGGGCAGCGTCAATGTCTGGTCCGGCTGAACCATCGCCTGAATCGCATCGCGGCAATCCAGATTGGCTCGTTCAGTTTTGATAAACAGCAAGCCGACAATAAGCATCGAAACTACA
Source organism: Acidobacteriota bacterium (assembly GCA_040389265.1). Lineage (GTDB taxonomy): Bacteria > Acidobacteriota > Terriglobia > Terriglobales > Acidobacteriaceae > JAKAAZ01. Next base: position 9,471 of record JAZKAG010000018.1, on the reverse strand, counting down.
ATTCCGGACGTCCCGAGGATGAAAAGAAATTTTCTGCCCTTGTTGTCGACCAGCGACATGCCGACAATCGTCACTAGAAAATTCGTGAACGTGAACAAGACATAGCCCCAATGCGCGGCCAAATCGGAAAGTCCACTCTGCAACAGGATGCCGGTGTTATACGCGATCAGAGAATTGATTCCGGTGGCTTGGTTGATCAGCAGAATGGCACAAGCCAGCAAAAATGGAATGACATACTTGCGTCGAAGCAGAGAATCCTTCACCTTCGTTCCCGCCGCTGAAGTGGTCTTCGCGTCGGCTGCGCGCGCCGTTTCTTCCATCTCTCTCAATTCAACATCTGCCTGCTCTTTGGTTCGTGAGCGCAGCAGCGCGGCGTACGCCTGGTCCTTCTTTCCCCGCTTGAATAGCCAGCGCGGAGACTCTGCCAGAAAAAAGCTGCCGATCACAAACAATAACCCCGGCGGCAGGGACACCCAGAAAATCCGTCTCCATGCCTGGTTCTTGAATGCGAAGATTGCAGCAGGACTGGCGAATCGTTCCACCGCCGTGACCCGATAACTGTAGTAAATCCCGATCAGTGCTGCCAGAACCAGGCCGAGGGTAAGCAGCCACTGGAAGACCCCGGTACCTTTTCCCCGATTCGACGCCTTGAGACATTCCGCCAGGTACAGCGGCACCACAATCCCAATCAGACCACCGCTGATTCCCTGCAAAAGGCGCCCGAAAAATAATGGGCTATACCCGTGCGACAAAGCAATCACCGGAATGCTGAAGACAAACAAAAGTCCGCTGACCACCATCAGCGGCTTGCGTCCCATCCAGTCCGCGAGCACGCCGGCAAACAGGGTAGAAATCACGCTGCCCAGCAAAACCGCTGCCACGATGATCGACAGCTGCCCCGCGTTCAGGTGCGAGGTCGCTTCCAGATACGGCAGTGCCCCGCCAATAATACCGACATCGACCCCATACAGCAGGCCGCCCAGGCCGGCGACTAACAGAAGAAAGCGGTTATACGTGGTGTTGGATTTGCCGAGCGCCGACGGTTGGCTCTGCGCCGCTTCAGAATTGGTCATAGAAAGACTGTACGACGGACTACAACAACATAGAAAACTATGTCGTAGAGAAATTGCAGCCATTCAGAGCGGAAATCAAAAGTGGAAGACGATTCCGGTGCTCAGGATCCCGGTCTGCGCATTACTGACGTCGTTTTGGCCCGGACCTCGTTCATAGCTCACCTCGATCAGTCTCCAATCGAATCGCGGGATCAGGGCGACATCGACGCCTCCCGTGGGCTGGTAAGCGAACCCCGTGCCCGTGACGGCGCCGTCGTAGGAAGCAGCCGCCGATCCGACTCCAACTAGAAACTCCGCGTAGGGCTTCAAGCGTCCCTTTTTCACTCGAAAAGTCAACCTGGGTCCGGCAAGAAACGAGTTGATATGGAAATTGTTGCCGCAGCAGGCGGCGCCGTGCAGGAAGGTACCGCGCACATCCAGGCCAGGGACAAGAGGCCCGACACGTACGAGATTGAAATACCCTCCCACCGTCGCTCCGTACATATTGGTCGCATCCTGGTAGCTGCTGCCGTCGATGGCGCCATTGAATTCGCCATACACTCCGAATTGAGCCCGGGCGCATGTTGGAAAAGCCAGGGCAAAGAGAAATGCAAACACCTGCATCAGCATGCGAGGCTTCATTAGGCGCACCTCTGGCTATGAATACTACCTGACGAACAACGCTATGTCTTAACTATTTAAGACATACCCCAAATCGCCCGGTCTCTTGACAAGCATTTCCATGATCGGTTAATCTGCAGGGCAAGGTATGTATCCCTGTCTCCACAACATGCAAATGCCCATGCGAATGCCAATCTGCGTTTGCGGGCGGCTGTTTCTGGAGAGGCGAAAGTTTAGTTAATCCACCTCTGATCAGAAGATTCAGTTACCCGCAGCGTCCCGCTCGCGGGTTTTTCTTTTTGAGTATCACAAAATCAGCGCCGTCTTAGGAGAACATCGAATGTCTGAACCGAATCAACATCGACCCGCAACTCTCGCCGTTCACGCCGGCCAGGTTGTCGACCCGGCTACCGGGTCGCGCGCCGTGCCCATCTACCAGACCACTTCGTTCGTGTTCGAAAATGCCGACCACGCCGCCGCTCTGTTCGGTTTGCAGCAGTTTGGCAATATCTACACCCGCATCATGAATCCAACTACCGATGTCCTGGAAAAGCGCGTTGCCGCGCTGGAAGGTGGAATTGCCGCACTCGCCACCGCCTCCGGACAGGCAGCGACAACCCTCACCCTGCTCACCTTGGCTAACTCCGGTGACGAGATCATTTCCAACACTTCCCTCTACGGCGGCACCTACAACCTGTTCCACTACACGCTGCCCAAACTCGGCATCAAGGTCCGCTTTATCGATGGCGACGACTTCGACGGCCTGCGCAAAGCGATCAACGATCGCACCCGCGCCATCTTTACCGAGTCGCTCGGCAACCCCAAGCTCGATGTCGTCGATTTGGAAAAGCTCGCCGCCATTGCGCACGAAAATGGCCTGCCCCTCATTGTCGACAACACTGTTCCCTCTCCCATCTTGTGCAAGCCCATCGATTGGGGCGCGGACATCGTCGTGCACTCCGCGACCAAGTTCCTTGGCGGCCACGGCAACAGCATCGCCGGTGTCATCGTCGACAGCGGAAAATTTGACTGGGCCAAGTCCGGACGCTTTCGCGACTTTGTCGAACCCGATCCCTCCTATCACGGGCTTTCCTACACCACAGCGTTCGCCAACCTGGCTTTTATCTTGAAAGCGCGCGTCCAGGGACTTCGTGACACCGGTGCCTGCCTGTCTCCCTTCAATGCATTTCTTATCCTGCAAGGGATTGAAACCCTCCACCTGCGGATGCAGCGGCATTCTGACAACGCGCTGGCGGTTGCCAAGTTTCTTGAAAAGCATCCCGGCGTCGAGTGGGTCAACTACCCCGGCCTTACCAGCAGCAAGTACAGCACGCTGGCAAAGAAATATCTTCCCAACGGGTCCAGTTCCATCGTGACATTTGGCATTCGCGGCGGTTACGATGCAGGCAAGCAATTCATCAACTCGCTGAAGCTCTTCAGCCTGTTGGCGAACATCGGCGATTCCAAGTCGCTGGTCATCCATCCAGCCTCCACCACCCATCAACAACTCAGTGGAGAAGAACAGGGATCGACCGGCGTTGTTCCGAATTTGATTCGTCTCTCAGTTGGCATTGAGGATGTCACGGATCTCATTGCCGATCTTGAGCAGGCTTTCGCGGCCGTGCAATCCTCCCAACAAACCCCGGTCACTGCGTAAGGCGGGAATCGATGAAGCAGCCACCATTGCAACCCGATTTTGAAGGCGATTATCTGCTGGGACAGGGTGCGCCGTTCGCACTCGATTCCGGCGCGGCTTTGCCTCAGGCATCAATGCACTACGCCATTTATGGCAAGTTGAACGAGGCTCGCGATAATGCCATTCTGGCCTGTCACGCACTCACCGGTTCCGCGCGTGTCGCGGACTGGTGGCAGGATTTGTTTCAGGACCGCCATCCTCTCGATGCCGAGAAACATTGCGTCATCGGCATCAACGTTCTCGGTTCCTGTTATGGCTCAACTGGACCACGCTCTATCAACCCAGCCACCGGCAAACCTTATGGCGCGGACTTTCCTGTGATCAGCATTCGCGATATGGTCCGCGCCCAGGCTGAACTCATTCAGTATCTCGGTATCCATCAACTTCGCGCCGTACTTGGCGGCTCCATCGGCGGCATGCAGGCACTGCAATGGACGATCGACTTCCCGGAACGCGTTGCTGGTTGCTTCTCTGTCGGCGCAGCACCCTTATCGGCCATGGGATTGGCACTGAACCACCTGCAGCGAGAAATCATTCGACTGGATCCAGCATGGAATGGCGGCGAATACAGCCCCGCCAACCCTCCCACAAGAGGTTTAGCGTTAGCCCGCGGCCTGGCGGTTTGTACCTACAAATCCCCAGCATTATTTAATGAACGCTTCGGCCGCAAGCCCGATCGCTCCGGAGAAGATCCTCTACAATCCCACACCGCCCGTTATGACGCCGCCGGGTACCTCGATTACCAGGGGCGAATTTTCAACGCCCGCTTCGATGCCAACAGCTATCTCGTAATCTCGCGCGCCATGGACACCTTCGATCTTTGCCGCGGCTACTCGAACGAGGAAGAAGCCCTGCGTAGAATTCGCGCCCGCCTGCTGGTCGTCGGAATTTCATCCGACTGGCTCTTTCCCGCAGCCGATGTTCACGCCCTGGCCGAACGCATTCAAAACGCGAACGCCGTATGCAATTACATTGAACTGCACGGCGACCACGGCCACGATGCCTTCCTTGCCGAGGTCAGCAACGTTCGGCCTCTGATTGAATACATCGTGCAGAGCGGTGCTCCCCAGGTCCAGGAAAAAGCGTCGGTTCCCTGCCAGGTCTAATAACGGTGACGCCCCGCCGCCTCAGATACAATCTCCTTGTCCGAGCCAGGCATGATTGAAACTGAAAGACTGCGGCTGCGAAGATGGCGCGACGCGGACTTGCCCGCATTCGCGGCCATGAACGCTGACGCCAACGTCCGTCGCTACTTCTCCTCGCTTCTCACGCGCGAGGAAAGCGATGCATCCGTGGCTCGTTTCATCCGCATGTATGCCCTGGACGGCTACGGATTCATGGCGACCGAACTGCGGGAGACCTCAGAATTCATTGGACTGCTGGGCATCCAACGCATGAGCTTTCTCTTGCCCGGGCGCACCACTCCCGCCGTTGAAATCGGTTGGCGCTTCAACGAAAAGAGCTGGGGAAAAGGTCTGGCCACTGAAGGCGCGCGAGCCTGTCTCGACCTTGCCTTCTCACAATTTCATCTGCCGGAAGTGGTCGCGTTTACAACTCCCATCAATTATCCTTCGCGCCGGGTAATGGAGAAACTCGGCATGACCCGCAATCCGGACGATGACTTTGACGATCCCAGAATTCCTGCCGGCAATCCCTACCAGCGCCACGTGCTCTATCGCATTCAGAAATCGGACTGGCATCCAGCTTCATGAGCGCGAAATTTTAATGTAAAGCGTGCTTGACATGAGGAAAGTGTCGATGTAAAGTTACCTTGACGTCAATTTTTATCCACTGATCGCATTCTCAGGAGCAAAACATGATGCGTTATCCGTTGTACTTTCGACTGATTTTGTTGGCATGCATCCTGTCGTGGGCGACCCTGATGGTCTTCCCTGCGCAGCCCTGGCACTTCCTTCTCCTGGCCGCTGGCGCGGGCCTGTTTATCTGGGGATTGGTTCTGCTGTACCTGCACAGGACGGGAAAATCGTTTTGGAATGGTCCCAACTGGGGAGAACGGTTCCACGCGTGGCCGGGATCGAAACGCGTGCTGGCTGTACTGCCGGCAGTTTGCGCATCGATGATTCCAATCCTTGTTCTGATGAATCGCAGAATGGGACTGAGTGATGGTCAAATAGGCTTTGCGTGCGGAGTCTTGCTCGGAGTTTCGTTTGTCTCGCTCAAATTCCGCAAGTCAGCAAACGCCTGCTGCCTGCCGCAAGAAACCCGCTCCACGCAGCAATAGCGGTACGGGTTTCCCCATACCGCCATTGTGGTTGAGCTGAATTCTGAATTACTTTTCCGCTGGATCGCTGGGAGGGCCCTGCTCGTCCGGGTTCTCCATGGCCTCATCGATGGTTGCACGACGCTTGGCACGCGCTTCCGCACGCTTCTCGCGCTTCTGTTCCAGGATTTTCTCTACGCCCAGCATTTCAACGAATGCAGTTTCGCCGCCGTCGCCTTGACGAAAGCCGCTGCGAACGATGCGCAGATAGCCGCCGTTTCTATCTCCATACCGCGGAGCCACCGTCTCAAACAAGCGTGAGACCGCTTCCCGGGTCTGTAGATAGGCCAATGCCTGGCGTCGCGCGTGTAGGTCGCCCCGCTTGCCCAGCGTAATTAGTCGTTCCACGTGCGGACGCGCAGCCTTCGCCTTCGTGACGGTGGTCTGAACGCGATCCTCAAGAATGATGGAAGTGACCAGGTTGCGCAGCATGGCGCGACGATGACTGGTGTTCCTTCCCAGTTTGACTCCAGCTTTGCGATGACGCATGACGAATCTCTCTTCTTATATCGATCTCTACATCTTTGCTGCGCGACACTCGAACGAGCATCGCGCAGTCGTGTCCGTTAAAAGTTTTCCGGCTCTTCATGAGGCGCGAGCAGATCAGCATCGAAATCCTCTTCATCCTCATCGTCATCCTCGTCGCGGTGACCAATGCTGCTCAGTACCGCGGCTGGCAGAATGCTGGTTGGTCCTGGAACAGGGTTGCCGCTTTCATCAATCCGCATACCCAGCGACAAGCCCATCTGCGCCAGCATTTCTTTGATCTCGTTCAGCGACTTGCGACCGAAGTTTTTCGTCTTGAGCATTTCTGCTTCGGTCTTCTGCACCAGTTCTCCAATCGTCTGGATGCCGGCATTCTTCAGGCAGTTATAGCCGCGCACTGAAAGCTCCAGTTCTTCTACCGAGCGATTCAGGTTCTCGTTGCGGATCAGCGGTTCGTGCATCCCCGCCGCAGCATCGGCTTCCAACTCTTCTTCAAAGTTGATGAAGATGCTCATGTGATCCTTCAACAGCTTCGCTGCTAGACCAATCGCATCCACCGGTAGCACAGAACCATTCGTCCAGATTTCAAGCGTCAGCTTGTCGTAGTCCGTGATCTGACCCAGACGAGCGGCTTCAATCGTGTAATTCACCTTGCGAACCGGAGAGTGAACCGAGTCGACAGGGATGAAACCGATGCCCAGATCGGAATCAAAATTCTTATCTGCGGAAATATATCCGCGTCCGCGCTTGAGGCGCATTTCCATATCCAGCTTGCCACCCTCGCTGACCGTGGCGATGTAGACGTCTTTATCCAGAATGTCCACGTCGCTGTCGGCTTCAATCATGCCGGAAGTGACGATGCCTGGCTTATCGGCGCGCAAATAAATCGCCTTCGGGCCTTCGCCATTCAGCTTGAACGGAACCTGCTTCAGGTTCAGGATGATGTCGGTCGCGTCTTCGACTACGCCTGGAATGGACTGGAACTCGTGCAGCACGCCTTCAATGTGCACGGCCGTCACTGCGGCGCCTTCTACAGACGACAACAGCACACGCCGCAAAGCGTTGCCAATGGTTGTGCCGAAGCCACGTTCAAATGGCTGCGCGCTGAACTTTCCGTACTTTTCGGTCAATGTCTCCAGGTCGACTGAGAGACGCTTCGGTTTTTGAAATCCACGCCATAACATAGTTGATTGCCTATCTTCCTGCACGGCAAAACGTCGCGAAGCATTTTGCAACGGCCGTGCCTGTTCTCCTCGGTTTAGGATGGGTTGCGGTTTTTGGGTACCCCATTCAAGCCCTCTTCTGGCTTGCGTGGGATGATTCACAGCTGGCTTACTTGCTGTACAGTTCAACGATCAGCTGTTCGCTGACAGGCAAGTGAACGTCCTCACGTTTCGGTAAGGAGACCACTTTGCCGCTCAGGTTCTGGCGGTCGATAGTCAGCCACGTCGGCGCGGCACCGGATCCGCTGTAGTCGCGCGCGACTTCAAAGACCGGCAGAGCTTTGCTGCCTTCGCGAACGCGAATTTCGTCGCCCACGCTCACTTGGTAGGACGGAATATTGACCTTGCGCCCATTCACTTCCACATGTCCGTGACGCACAATCTGGCGTGCCTGACGGCGCGAAGTCGCGAATCCCAGCCGGAAAGCAACGCTGTCCAGACGACGCTCCAACTGCTGGATCAGCAGTTCGCCGGTCACGCCCGGAGCCGCATTGGCCTTCTCGTAATAGGCGCGGAACTGGCTCTCCAGCGTAAAGTACATACGCTTGGCCTTCTGCTTCTCGCGCAACTGCAGGCCATAGCCTACGATTTTGGCCTTGCGGTCGCGACCGTGCTGCCCAGGAGCGAAATTCCGCTTCTCAATGGCGCACTTGTCAGAAAAACACCTGGGGCCCTTCAGAAATAACTTGATGCCTTCGCGACGGCAAAGGCGGCAGACTGCTCCGGTATAACGTGCCACGAAATTCTCCTAAGTTCAGAGGCCGACCGGTTTACGGGTTGAACCCTTCGTCCCGGTCCGCGAAATGATTTACTGCGTTTGAGTCCATAGCCCCAAGGAGATATCCGGATGAGGCCACAGTCTATTAGTTTACACTATTTTGCGGCAATTTCAGCGTGTTTTGACGCCTGCCTATACGCGGCGGCGCTTGGGCGGACGGCATCCGTTGTGCGGTACCGGCGTGACGTCGCGAATGGTACGCACATCAATACCGGCCGATGCCAGCGCGCGAATTGCAGACTCGCGACCCGAACCCGGTCCACTCACCCGAACATCCACCGAGCGCATTCCGTGTTCGCGCGCCTGGCTCGCTGCGTTTGAAGCGGCCTGCTGCGCGGCAAATGGAGTGCCTTTCCGCGACCCGCGGAAACCGAGTGAGCCGGCGCTCTTCCAGGAAACCGTGTTGCCTTGGCCATCCGTAATGGTCACGATGGTGTTGTTGAACGAGGCCTGAATGTACACCACCCCATAAGGAACACTCTTGCGTTCGCGCTTCTTGAATTTCTTGTTCTTGGCGGCCTTTCCGGCAGCGCCTGCTTGTGCTTTTGCCATTAGGTCTTCGCCGTCGCTTTCTTCTTACTGGTGACTGTGCCCTTGCGCGGACCCTTGCGGGTACGTGCATTTGTGTGGGTGCGCTGTCCGTGGACGGGCAAATTACGACGATGCCGCAATCCGCGATAGCTTTGAATTTCAATCAGGCGCTTGATGTGCATGGAGACGTCTTTGCGCAGGTCGCCTTCCACCTGGCCTTCGCCTTCAATCACCTGACGAATGCGATTGACCTCGTCCTCACCCAGATCCTGAAGCTTCTTGAACGGATCGACATCCGCCGCCTTCAGGATTCGCAGCGCCCGAGGATCGCCGATTCCATAAATGTACGTGAGCGCGATACGTGCCTGCTTGTTGCGCGGCAGATCGACGCCAGCAATACGTGCCATAGATTTTTCCTTCTCTTGCTTGCCCGAAACAGCTTCACCGTTCCAGAGCGGTTAGGCTAGCAGCATGTTGAACAACACATCCTGCAGCAATGAACAGCCTGAATCAGGTTCTTCGCAAGCCTTTCTACGGCTAACTCGCCCGATCCCTGCCGGCACCTGCAACGTCAGAGTTATCCCTGGCGCTGTTTGTGCTTGGTGTTTTCGCAGATCACTCGCACCACCCCACGGCGATGGATGACCTTGCACTTGTCACAAATCTTCTTTACCGATGCTCGAACTTTCATGCTGCCCACTTCCCCTTCGAAATTCTCATCTTTTTGCCTATCCGCTATTTGTAGCGATAGACAATCCGCCCGCGATTCAGATCGTACGGGCTAAGCTCAACCGCAACCTTAT
>JAZKAG010000017.1:33435-33727 GCA_040389265.1 Acidobacteriota bacterium | reverse complement strand
CCAGGTTCCGAATGCGCCCTGGCCAACGATGGCAGCACCGTGGGGGACTTCCAGTCCAAATGCGCCATACACGGTATGTGCCAGGCCAGTGAGGCCAGTCAACGATTCGGGGGAGACAAATTCCGCCTCATCTCGTAATTGCATACTTCCAACCACGGTGGTCAGGTTCACGTTGCCGCACCGCTCCCCGGTTCCGACGAGCGTGCCTTGAACTTGCGCGGCGCCGGCAAAAATCGCTGCGCGAGTATTGGCGACACCGAGCCCGCGGTCGGTGTGCCCATGAAATCCAAAT
>JAZKAG010000017.1:31328-33425 GCA_040389265.1 Acidobacteriota bacterium | reverse complement strand
GCAGCTCATCACGCGGGTCACTTCTTCCGGACCGGCACCGCCGGTGGTGTCACACACAACCAGGCGGCTCACATTCTGGCGCACGCATTGCGCCGTCAGCTGGTTGAAATAATCCAGGCTGCGCTTGCTGAACTCCGCGTCGCAGGGGAGACCATTTTCCCGACGCCCGCACGCCGCATCCATCGCATGTTCCAGATCGACGATCACTTCCAGGCCGTTATCCTGCAGGCACGCAATCGTCTCGTACACCATTTGCAAATTTTCTTCCGGCGTAGTTTCCAAGGAGCGAACCACATCCAGCAATCGCGACTTGACGACCACAACCGCGACCGAGACGCGATCCTTGTGGCGGATCATGAACTGGACGTCGGGCCATTCCTCCACCCTGGTGCCGCGACCGCGAGTTCTGCCGAACAGCGCGAGTTTCGTTGCCCGCGTATCGATGGAAGCCAGCGCGCGGGTCAGATCTCCAACGAATTGGTTGGCACCCGCGAATCCGATTTCTGCGTAATGGACGCCAAATCCGCCCATACGCTGGAGCAGGCTAATCGCATTGGGAATCGAAATTTCGAGATTCGGCTGTTGCATCCCGTCGCGAAGGCTGGTATCGAACAGCTCAACTTTTCTGGTGGTTGTGTCCTGCATCTGGTCCTGTTTTCGAATTATTCTTACGGTCCTATATAAATTCTACTGTCTCGCGAGCCGGAATGAGGCTGGTGCTGGTTTTAGAGACTGCCCACGCCCGTCACTTCAACCGATTTAGCTTAGTATGATTTCGCATGAGGGAACCTGCGGACACTTTAGGGCGATTCAAGAAGGGGATGGAATGCAGCGGAGAGAATTCTGCAAGTTGATGGGCGTAGCAGCAGCCGTGAAGGCGGCAGGAGTGGCTGCGGCCGCGGAGAAGAGCAGCCCATATGTCCCGGTGACGGATCCACTGGTTGTGCGCAAGCTGGACCAGTGGCAGGACTGGAAGTTTGGCTTCATGATGCATTGGGGAGCGTACAGCCAGTGGGGCGTGGTGGAATCGTGGTCGATCTGTTCGGAGGACTGGATCAAACGCCCAGCGGGGACCAACTACGTGGACTACAAGGAAAAATACCAGGCATTGCCGAAGACCTTCAACCCGATCGGCTTCGATCCTGATGCCTGGGCCGGGGTCGCCAAGAATGCGGGCATGAAGTACGTGGTATTTACGACCAAGCATCATGACGGCTTTTCGATGTTCGACACCAAGCTGACCGACTATCGCATCACCGCGCCTGATGTACCTTTTCACACGAATCCGCGCGCGAATATCGCCAACGAAGTGTTTACCGCGTTCCGCAAGCAATCCTTCGGAATCGGCGCGTATTTTTCCAAGCCAGACTGGCATAGCCCGGACTACTGGGCGCCAGACTGGGCCACTCCTAACCGGAATGTGAACTACGATACGCGCGAATATCCTGCGCGCTGGAAGAAGTTCGTTGCATTTGTGCATGGACAAATCGGCGAGCTGACTTCTGAATACGGAGCGGTGGATATTCTGTGGCTCGACGGGGGGTGGGTGAATTCGCAATCGCATCCGAATGCGATTGCGGGAGGTGAGGAAGTGCCGTGGCCGCAGGACATCGATATGGCGGGTGTGGCTGCGCTTGCCCGTAAAAATCAGCCGGGATTGATCGTCGTGGATCGCGCGGTGGGAGGACCGTACGAAAATTACCGCACCCCGGAGCAGCAGATCCCCGATCGCCCGCTGCCTTATCCCTGGGAGACCTGCATGACGCTGGGTAATTCCTGGTCCTATGCTCCGGACGATCACTATAAGTCGTCACGCCAGATCGTGCACATGCTGGTTGACATTGTTGCCAAAGGCGGCAACTATCTGCTGAACGTGGGTCCTGATCCGACGGGCGAGCTGCCGACGGTGGCGGTTGCACGGCTGGCTGAAATTGGAGCGTGGATGAAAGAAAACGGCGAGGCGATTTATGGGACTCGCCCGGTGGCGCCCTATCGCGAGGGCAAGATATGTTTTACGCGTGGCAAGGACGGCGCCGTCTACGCGATTTATCTGCTCGACGAAGGCGAGGCGGTTCCGGAAACGTTTGTGTTAAAGAG
>JAZKAG010000017.1:15861-31303 GCA_040389265.1 Acidobacteriota bacterium | reverse complement strand
CTCGGAGATCCACTGGCAGCGTACCGAGGGTGGCGTGCGTTTCAACGTGCCGGAAGGTGTACGTAAACAAGCCGAAAACAGTTGCGCCGTTACCCTGCGCATTTCCACGGTGCGGTCCTGAGAATATCCTTCGCAGTTCGCGGATTTATTGAGTGAATGTAGGTTGCATTGTGTAGAGCGGATCGTGCAAGTCTTTTGAAATGTGGTGGCCAGGGAGGGAATTGAACCCCCGACGCCAGCCTTTTCAGGGCTGCGCTCTACCACTGAGCTACCTGGCCGTGTAGATTTTCCAGAAGGGAACTCTGCACATGAGTGGAGGGAAACGAAGATTTCCGCTAGTTGCTTCTTGGTGAGTATATCAACCACTGGGAAGACTGCCAAACGAGGTTGAACGTTGTTGCCTGCTGACATAGTCTGAAGTCAGAGAGGAAGCCATGCCAGAGAATGCGCAAAAAACCGAGAAGATCGAGAAGTCTGAAGAGGAATGGCGTCAGCAGTTGACACCCGAACAGTACTACGTGACCCGCCAGAAGGGAACCGAGCCGGCTTTTTCTGGCGCGCTCTATAAAAACCACGACGATGGAAGCTATCACTGCGTGGCCTGCGACGCTCCGCTTTTCAAATCCGATACTAAGTTTGAATCAGGTTCGGGATGGCCGAGTTTCTGGCTCCCGGTTTCGTCCGAGGCGGTAGAGACTCATGAAGACGTGAGCCATGGGATGCGTCGTGTCGAGGCGACGTGCGCCCGTTGCGGCGCTCATCTTGGCCATGTATTTCCCGATGGACCCAAGCCAACCGGATTGCGGTATTGCATCAACTCCGCCGCCCTGAAATTTGAAAAGCAGTAGGGCGGACGGATCGGGGTTCATGACCGAAGTGGCCACGACGCCGTCACTGCTGTCCCATCTGCTGCTGCATTCCCGGTGGCATTGGAATCGAGATGTCGAGCGTCTTTACCGGCCCCAGCGTTGATAGGGGGGTGACGAATTGCGACTCGTTTCCAACCACCAGAATGGCCAGCTTTGAGGGGTGGATGTACTTGTTCGCCACGCGAGTGACATCCGCAGCCGTCACCTTCTCGATGCCGTCCCGATACTTCTCAATGAAGTCGGCGGGATAGCCAAAGAAGGCGAACGTCGCCTGTTGTCGCAGTATTTTTTCCGGTGAATCGAAGTGGAAGACCCAGGAATTCAGCACCTGGTCTTTCGCATTTTTCAACTCCGCAGCGGTCGGGGGCACTGTTTTTAACTCGCCAATCTGCTGCAGCATCGCCTGGGCCGCAGCCACGGTGCTTGCGCTTTTGGTTCCCGCGGCAACGTAGAAAAGTCCGGGATGATCGTAGCTGGCACCGTACGCCCCCTCAACCGCGTAGGCGAGGCCGAGCCTGGTGCGCACATCCTGAAACAGGCGCGAACCGAAGCCGCCGCTGAATACCGTATTCATGACGCTGAGCGCGTAGTAGTCGGGATTGCTGCGCTCCGTGCCGAGGCCCACAATCCAAAGATTGCTCTGGTTCACGTCGCTCTTCTGCGCCAGGTAGACGCCCGGTGTAGGACCGGGAAAGGTGGTTTTCACCGAGACGAAATCCGGACCGCGCGGTAACGACTCAAAGGCAGCGCGGAGTTTAGCTTCCATCTCTGCGGTGTTGAAGTCGCCACTGACGCCGACGATCATGTTGTTTGGCGTCACAGTTCGATCATGCCACGCAGACAGGTCCGCGAGTGTGACCGTGTGGACGGTGGCGAATTCCGGCACGCGTGCATAGGGACTTTCTTTGCCGTATGCCAGTAACTCCGCTTCACGCTCGGCGATTTCGCCGGGATCGTCATTGCGGCGGATGATGCCCGTGTCTTCCTGCTGTTTGGCGAGGGCTAATTTGTCGGCGCGAAATTCTGGATGCAGGAGCAGGCTGGTCGCCATGCCAAATACCTGATCGAAATCCTGTTTGAAGCTGGACCAGGTCAGGCTGGTCGATTCAATATCGTCGTTGGTCTCGATCTTGGCGGCTTTCGCTTCCAGAATGTCGTCCATCTTGTCGCCCGTCATGCTCGATGTGCCGCTGGTGCGCCAGGTCTCGCCGTACAGATCGGTCAGGCCGGCCTTATCCGCAGGCTCGTCTCGCGAGCCGCCGCGAATCATGATGAAGCCGTTGATGAAGGGAAGCTCGTGATCTTCCTGCAGAAAGATTGTCATGCCATTCTTCAACGCGATCTTCGTCGGCTGCTTAGGATGGAAGGCGGGAAGCGGGGGGATGGGCACCTTCTTCCAGGATGTCCAGGGCGCAGACGAAGCGGCTGCGGCGGTCGAGGATGGGGCTGCGGCCTGCGCGTACGCGAGGCCGGAGAAAGATGCGAGCGTGATTCCGAAGATTGCGGCGAAGAGTCCGATGCGAGTTCGCATTAGCGGCCTCCCTTGTTCGACGGAGCGGGCTTGGCTGGCGGTTGCGAGGGCGCCTCGGCGGCTGGCTTTGCCGGCTTCTGCGCTGCATATTCAATCATGGCGTACGTCCGATTTTTTGCTGTGAATACCTGGTTGGCGACTCGGCGAATATCCGCTTTGTTGACAGCGTCAATCTTGTTGAGTTGCTGGAACAGCATCCGCCAGTCACCGTATCGCAGCTGATATGTTCCCAACTCCTGCGCCAGTCCTGCGTTATTGTCCAGACTGCGAAGAATACTCGCACGCGCGCGGGTTTTGAACATCGCCAGCTGATCGTCCGTCACGTCCTGCGTTTTCAACTTGTCAATTTCCGCATGGATCGCAGTGCGCATCTCCTGCGGAGTATGACCGGGCGTAGGCACAGCGTAGAACGCGAATAGATTGGGATATTTGTCGCCGGGAAATCCGCTGAAGCCTTCTGCGTCCGCCGCAATCTTCTGATCGCGCACCAGGCTGCGGTAGAGGACCGATGTACGACCGTTGGACATAATGTCGCCGATGGCATCGTAGACTGCGTCGTCCTTGTTGAGGTAATCCGGACGATGATAGCCCTCAATGTAAAAGGGCTGGGTCGCCTCTTGCAGGCTGACGGACTTTTCCGCTTCTTGCGGTGGTTCCACCGTCGCCAGGGGCATCGGCTTGGGACCCGCGGGGATGCTGCCGAAATATTTCTCCAGCATCGGCATCGCCTTGGTTGTCGTGACATCGCCGACAACGGTCACCACGATATTTGCCGGTACATAATATTTTTTGTGGAAAGCATCGGCTTCAGTCGCGCTAATCTGGCTCACGTCCGACATCCAACCTACGCCGGGATTGCGGTAGGGGTGAGCGACATAAGCAGTGGCCAGGAATTGCTCGATCATAAAGCCTATCGGATTGGAATCGACCCGCAAGCGGCGCTCTTCCATGACCACATTGCGCTCTTTGTAGAACTCCCGCGGAACCGGGTTGGCGATGCGGTCGCTTTCCATATAGGCCCACAATTGCAGGCGATTGGCGGGCATGCTCCAGAAATATTCTGTGGCATCGCTGGCGGTTTCAGCATTCACGCCTACGGCGCCGTTCATTTCCGCGATTTGCGTGAACTGATTCGGGATGACATATTTCCCGGCGGCGGTGGTGGCTGCGTCGAATTGCGCCTTCAATTCTTTTAGGCGAGCTGGGTCCTGGCCGACGCGCTTACGATATTCCGCGTCGTAGGCGGCGTATGCCTGTTCGACTTTGGCGAGCGCAATCTTCTCCGCGGGATAGTCGGTGGTGCCGATATCCTTTGTTCCCTTGAACGCCAGGTGTTCGAACATGTGCGCCAGCCCGGTTTCTCCTTTGGGATCCTGCACGCTGCCCGCATTCACAAGCGTGAAGAAACTGAACACCGGTGCTTCCGGACGATCGCAAACAACCAAGGTGAGACCGTTCGGCAGCTTCTTTACGGTGACGTGCTGCGCAAAATCTTTCTCAATCGTCTGAAATTCCTGGGCGCAGGCGATCGAACACAAGCAGCCTGCCATGAGCATTGGCGCGAATACAAAGCGCAGCATTCGATGAATCATATGACTGGATACCTCAGAAGCAGGATTCGAGGGATTGACGATCAGGTACTGAACATTAGTGTCGCATTCGATGGCATTCTGGCACAATGCAACCACTTGCCCGGTTGATGTGTGGAAGGCCGAAGATGGACGACCGCCATTTCCGCGCGGAAGTTGATCAGTCCTCGACAAAGGATTTCAAGCGTCCGAGAGCTTCGTCCCACTCCGCAGAAATCTGGTCCAGATATTGTTTCATCTCGGCAATGGGTGCTGGGTTCAGCTCAAAAAGGCGCTCGCGGCCGGAGCGAATTGCGCGTACCACCTCGACCCGCTCAAGTACGCGCAGGTGTTTGGTGATCGCCTGCCGTGTGAGTTTTGAGCCCTCAGTGAGTTGGGAGACCGAGAAGCGGTCGCCACGATTGAGTTTTGCCAGCAACCATAGCCTGGTTCCATCCCCGAGCGCCGCGAACATGGGTGCGGTTGTCCGTCGACGCTGAGTCGCTTGACTACGGATGTTTCTCAAGGTGAGCCTCAATATTTTTCATTTGCTGTGCCCAACCGCCATCATTTTTGCGAAGAGCTTCCTCACGGCGACTGATCGGAATCTTGTCAAAGCCGGACTCGCTTAGTAACAACAAAGTTCCCTTTGCGGACTTCTCCAGACGAAACTCAACCAGCGTCGGCGGTTCTTTAGAGTAATCGAAGGCCGGGTCCACCGCGTAAGGATGCCACGTGAAAGAGAAGAGATGTTCTGGTTCAATCGCTTGAACAACTGCCTCCCACTTAAGGTGCTCATATCCGGGATAGGTAATGTGCCCGCGTGCAGCCTGCCCGGCAACAAAGGGGCCATCCAGCTCCACACAAAACCACTCTCCAAATTGTCGATGGTCCGTCAATGCCTTCCATACCCTCGAAACAGGCGCCTTCAGCTCGATACGTTTCTCAATGCGGTCGCTCATGACTAGGCAACCTCCTGGTTGCATCGTATCCCGATATTTGAAGAAAGGCAACCTTTAGGTTGCGCATGCCAGGCTGGGCTTTATGCTGCGGCTTGCAAATCAACGGTCTAAAATAAAAGTCTCACATATGAATCTTGAAGCGATTCAATCCGCCTTGCAGACGGCCGGCCTTGATGGCTGGCTCTTTTACGATCATCATCATCGCGACCCGATCGCCTATCGCATTCTGGGGCTGAGCGATTCACTGCACATCACGCGGCGCTGGTTCTACTTGATTCCAGCGCATGGCGAACCCAAAAAGCTGGTGCACCGGGTGGAGCAGGGAAGGCTCGACCCGCTGCCGGGCGCGAAGGCGGTCTCCTCGACCTGGCAGGGAATGGAGGCGCAATTGGCGGCGATGCTGGAAAACACCGCGCGCCTGGCCATGCAATACTCCCCACGGAACGCGATCATGTATGTCTCCATGGTGGATGCGGGCACCATTGAAGTGCTGCGTGGCCTTGGCAAGGAGATTGTCAGCGCTGCGGATTTGGTCAGTCATTTTGAGGCGGTGCTAAGCGACGAGCAGATTGCCAGCCACTACGCTGCACAGCAGGCGATCGACGCGATTCTGGCAGAAAGCTTTCGCGAGATCGGCCGACGCGTACGAGCCGGCGGCACCACGGAGTTCGCCATGGTCGAATGGCTGCAGGAAGCGATGCGGCGCGAAGACCTGGTCTGGGACAATGGACCGAATGTTTCTGTCAGTCGCAACAGTTCGGATTCCCACTACGAGCCGACTGCGGAGAAGACAGCACCGATCGCTGCCGGAGATTTTCTGCTGATCGATATCTGGGCGCGGAAAAATTCACCCGGGACCGTCTTTTATGACATTACCTGGACCGGCGTGGTCGGCAGAAAGCCGACGGCCCGCGAGCAGCAGGTCTTCGACACTGTAGCCGCGGCTCGCAATGCGGCCATTCAATGCGTGTCGCATGCCTTCGCGAACAACCACCCGATTGCCGGTTGGCAGGTGGATGATGCCGCTCGCCAAGTGATTCGGTCCGCTGGATTCGAAAAATATTTTACTCATCGCACCGGTCACAACATTGCTACGGACATTCATGGTAACGGCGCACACCTGGACAACTTCGAAACCCATGATGAACGGCTGATCCTGCCGAACACCTGTTTTTCAGTGGAACCAGGGATCTATTTAGCTGAGTTTGGCGTTCGCAGCGAAGTGAATATGATCGCTCGGCCCGGCGACGCCAGGGTTACCGGGCGGATGCAAAAAGAGCTGGTGCGCATCTAGAGATTGTTGCGTTGAATTATCCCTGCACCGCGCGGGCATCGCTTTCGAGCCGACTGGCAATGGCACTTCGTCAACAAACGCATGCCACGAAACTGGTATATTCGTTGGAGATGTCCACCACCAAAGCCACCACGAAGGATCAAGCCGCGCAATCCGCCGCTGGCTCTCAATCATTCTCCGCCGGAATCATTCTCCTCGCCGGCTGGATGATTCCCGGACTCGGACACTTGATGCAAGGCAAGTGGATTCGGGCTGTGCTGTTGTTTGTCTCCATCACCTGCATGTTTTCTCTTGGCCTGGCGATGCATGGCAAGATTTATGCAGCGAACTCCGGTGAATTGCTCGAGATGTTAGGGTTTGTCGGCGATTTAGGCAATGGCATTCTCTATGTTCTGTCGGTGTTCTTTGGATGGGGCCAGCATGTCGTCCAAATCGTGACTGCGGATTATGGCTCCAAGTTCATCGTGGTTGCGGGACTACTGAATTTCATCTCCGCGGTTGACGCGCATAGTTTGCGATTGGGGAGGAAGAGCTGATGTATACCCCCTCTCACTTCACCGCTGTTCTGCTGTTCGCGCTGTTTACGTCAGTGGTCTTCGGAATTACCCAGCGTTCCGAAACTCGCGCCATGATCCGCTACGGAATCTATTGCTTCTGCCTGTTTATCGTGGGAACGATCGCTGCCAGTTGGGTGATGTGGCTGATCAGGCACTAAGTTTGTCGCCGAAGGATCGTACATCCGCCTAAGTCTGGCGTAACTCGCGTTGATCTACGCTCAATTGTCAGTGCCAGCTCTTCTCCCAGAGCATGGCGTCGAACTTGTGCTGTACATGGTAGCCAAGCCGTCGATACAGGTTGACCGCGCTGACATTTCTTTCTGTTACGGTCAGTGTGACGGAGGTGCATCCTGTGACCAACAAAGATGCGGCGCACAGTTCCAAAAGTTTTTCGCCGACTCCCTGGCGCTGAAATTGCGGTAACACGCAGAGTTGTGTCACGTGGCCCACGCTGGCGCTGACCCGCGAACACAATAAAAGTCCATACAACTGATCATTATTCGGCGAAGCCAGCACCCAGGAAGATTGCTCCTCAAAGATGCCGCATCCGGGGAAGCGCACGACATTATGCAAAAACCGCTGCGCTCCTCCCAGCGACAAATATTGATCGTTGATCTCACTGTCAATGTGCCCGGAGTAGGCCGCCGTGATCAACTTGGGACAGTGCTCGAAATCAGAATTTTTCCAGCGGCGGTAATGTCCTCCGCCAGGACCTGCAAAGTCTTCCGAGCGCGTCGGCAGAAGGGCTCCCGTCGGGTCGGCGGTGTTCAACGTGAGTTCCATGAACAGCCGCGGGTACAGTTGAAATCCTGCGCGCTCAAATGGCTGGCGATGCATAGCATGCGGGTGCAACAGCAATTGCGCTTCTACCCGGGTCAGGTCGGGGGAGTGCTGCAATGTCTCCAGCAGGCGGTCAATTAATTGCAGTTCGACGGCGACGGCAGCGGCCTCATCCATTCCCTGGCGCGATGCAAACACATCCCCAATGACAGCCTTGTTGGTTTCGTACACGCAGAAAATATATCCGCACACGCGACCCTGATCGAGAGCTGCGTAGCCGCTTAGCAAATGCGATTCAATGTATTGCAGGACCAAGCTGGCGGAACTGCGATAGTCCCAGTGAAGGCGCTGGCTCCACAGCGCGCTCTCTTCCTCCAGCAGCGGACGAAGATGCTGCGCGGAAAAATGGCGCAGATCTAGAAACTCGAGTTCGAGTGCGGAGGTCATGATCGACTACGCGGTCGAATCCAGGGAGAAATAATTCGCGAATTCACGCGGCCGCAGATATCAACCGTATGGCGCGAGTGTACGGCATTGTGGGTGGAATGGAAAAGCGGCAAATCGAGGAATCGGGCCGATTCTGCAGGTGTATATCAACTGACACCCTTCCGAGCGCACTGGTAAAGGGCGTGGGTTTCAGGTTTATTGCGACAGCGGGCTGACTCGATAGACCGTCAGGTCTTGCGGGCGGTAAAAAAATAACGGCTCATACTGGCGGCCCGCGAGCAGCTTTTTCAGCACCTGCTGAGAATGCCGCTCCTCTGCCTGATTGGGGTAGTCCTGCACCACCAGAAGATGCGCGTCCGAGGGAATGCCAGCGCGTTGGTAGTTGGTGACACGCTCGTCCAGGTAGAAGCCTAATCCGTACTGCACATCTCGACGAGCCTGGTAGACGGCGACTACATGGGGAGCGTCGGGCAATGCGGCGATTTCATGGGCCAGGGTTCGCGCAGAGTATTTTTGATCGAGAAGGACGCCATTGCGGGTCCCCAGGAGGAAGACAAGCACCAGCGCCACCGGCACCAGCGTCGCCACCCGCAGCCGATTCATTCCGAAGCGCACCACAATGACCAGAATCGCGATGGCGACGGCCGCGCCTTCCATGATCGCGGCCAGGGTGACGCGCACCGGCGGCCACTGATGGGGATGAAGCAAAATCATCGGCAGCATCAGCGTGGCTGCCACCAGTGCGCCCACGACCACGGCGTGGATGGTGACCAGCGGCATCTTCAGGCCGCGTTTTCGTATGCGGTTCAGATAGTCGCCACAAAGAATGGTGACCGGCGGTACCGCCGGCAGAATGTATCCGGGGAGTTTTGACTGAGAGAAGCTGAAAAACACGATGGGGAAGGCGGCCCACAACACGAGGAACTCTGGAAACGCATCCCCCGCGCGGGGATTGCCGATGTAGCGATCCGGATTACGGCGGACCTTCCATTCATCAATCGAGCCGCGTACCGCGTCCCAACAGGAAGCCCAGGCCAGGGCAAGCCAGGGCAGCAGCGCCAGCGCCATAATGGGAATGTAGAACCAGATGGCCTGGGAATGCCGAAAACGGTCGGTGGCGAAGCGTTCCAGGTTGTGTTCCCAGAAGAATACTCGAAGGAATTGCGGGTTTCGATGCTGCACCGCGATGAACCAGGGCAGCACCATCGCCAGATATAAAACAATTCCTGGAATCCAGATCGTGCGCCGAAGCAGCGACCATTCTTTACGCAGCGCCGCAAATAGAAAAATGATGCCGAACGCCATGAACGGCGCGACCGGCCCTTTGGCGAGCGTAGCAGCCCCGCCAAAAAAATAAAGATCGAAGAGCCAGAATTTTTTGTCTGTCTCATACCAGGCATACCAGCCCAGCATTCCGATGCAGAAGGGCGCCGCCAGTTGCATATCGGTGGAAGCGCCGCGTGCGAACCCTATGATTCCGGCGCACGATACGGTGATAAGCGCGGCATCCAGCTGGCCGCCGGGACGAAACCGCCGCATGTGCAGATAAATCAGGATGACGAGGATAAAGGCAAATTCCGCCGATGGCAGCCGCGCCGACCAGTCATGAACGCCGAAATCTTTGAAGGAGAACATGGCGCGCCAGTAATAGAGCGCAGGTTTCTCCAGCCATGGCTTGCCATACAACACAGGAGTGATAAAGTCATGCCGCGTCAGCATTTCGCGCGCGATTTGCGCGTAGCGCGGCTCGTCGGCACCCACCAGGCCAATCACCGATCCGCCCAGGTAGGGAATCAGTCCATATCCGAGGAAGAATGTGGTGAACCCCACTAGCGTGGCAAACTCGGCCACCGTTGCGGTGGTGAGTTTCTGCCAGAACGTTCCACCTGGCAGGTATTGCCTCCAATTGTCGCTTTGATTTGCGATCACTTCGTCCTGAGTACTCAGCTTCGCAACCCTGCTCGCGAAGACCTTTCTCAGCCTACCAAATGCTGCGATGAATGACGATGGGAAGGGAAAACGCACTCCGAGCGGCCACGCTGGATGAGGCAAAATGCGGTTACCCTCCGCTGCGATGAGGATCAGGCGAAATCGAGGCAGCCATTTCCCGACAGACACTGAAGCAAGAAAAATCCAGAGAACGATGGTGTGAGACAACGCCATGATTCTCTGGATTCTGATATTCGGTTTTCGCCTGCGACGGCGGGTGCCGAGCTTCAGCCGACCTTAACGTGCGCCTTCAGAACTTCTGGTCCAGAAGGCTCCGTCACACTCACACCGGGTTCGCCGGTGACGAAAACCTCAAAGTCTTTCGCAGTGGTGACCACGTTCAACTCACCCTTCAAATTGTTGTCGAGTCCGATCGCTCCCTTTTTCTCGGCGGGATCGCCTGTGGGCTTGACCCAAACGATGTAAACGCTTTCGGATGGGCTCAGGCTCGACGGAGAAGCGAGGTTGTTCACTTTTATATCGAGCTTAGTATTATCGTTGTCCCGCTTCACGTTTACGGTTCCATTTGCAGCCGGGACACTGTTGTTGGCCTGCATTTGGAATTCCTTGCCGGATCCGAAAGGCCAAATCAAGGCAGCGAACACAATCATCGCAAATACACTGTTCATGCTTTCTCCATACGTTTTAAATTGAAGCACTGTGAAAGTGCTGGACAGCTCATTCGCGTGGAATCACGCGCGTCCTACCTGCTGAGATGCCCTATTTTCGCTGCATGCCTTGCTGCGACAGCCAGCCCGTTATCGCACCGTCAAATAATGTGTTGCGTCCGGATGGGGAAAGAAGGCGTTCTTATTTGCATCTGTTGCTCACGGATGTGCATGAAACTCTGCGTGCATTGTGAGGTGAGAATCTGGCAGGATAGTTGCAATGAGAATCTCCAGGCGTCGAATGCTGGAAGGTATGGTGGCCAGCGCAGCCGTGGCATCCGGCGGTCCAACGTTGTGGTCCGCGAATGATGCTCCAATCCGTCGCCGAGGGCGAATCCAGCAGTCCGTTTGCCAATGGTGCTATCCGCATATTTCCGTGGATGATCTGGCGGCCTTTGCTGCGCATATCGGACTGAAAGGTGTTGATCTGCTCAATCCGGATCAATATGAAGTGCCACGACGCTATGGATTGATTTGCACCATGGGCTACGCAGGTGGCGGAAAAATTGCCCAGGGTCTGAATCGCATCGAGAATCACGACGCCATCGAAAGCGGATTTCGCAAAAATATTCCGCTTGCTGCCAAGGCAGGTGTTCCCAACGTCATCACATTTTCAGGCAATCGGGCCGGTCTCTCCGACGAGCAGGGTGCAAAGAACACGGTGATTGGCTTAAATCGCGTAAAGAAAATTGCCGAGGACAATGGCGTCACCATCTGCATGGAGCTGCTGAACAGCAAGGTGAACCACAAAGACTACATGTGCGACCACACGGCCTGGGGGGTGGAGGTGGTAGAGCAAGTTAATTCGCCCAATGTGAAACTGCTCTACGACATTTACCACATGCAAATTATGGAAGGCGACTTGATCGATACCATCCAGCAGAACATTCAATGGATCGGACATTTTCACACCGGCGGCGTCCCGGGCCGGCATGAGCTGAACGATCGGCAGGAAGTGCAGTGGGACGGGGTCATGCGCGGAATCTTCGCTGCGAATTTCCACGGCTATGTTGCGCACGAATTTGTTCCCGCCGGAGATCCCTACGCCGGACTGCTGCAGGCTGCCGATCTATGCGATGTCTAGGCTTGTTTCGGAGAAAAGAAATCTGCCGCGCCGGACTTTAATCATTGTTGCTGACAGCATGCAGGCGCAGGTGCTGGTTGACCGCATCGAGAATTCGCTTGGTAGCGGCTTCGAGCGGCCCGTCTAAATTGCAGCCACTAGCATTTTCATGTCCGCCGCCGCCAAATTGTTCGGCGACGGGGGTGACGCGAACCGTGCTCTTGCTGCGAAGGCTGACACGAATGCGGTGGTCCGCCATTTCCCGCAGAAAGAATGCCACTTCCACTCCCGAGATTCCGATGGCGTAATTGACGATGCCGAGCGCGTCTTCATCGCTGGCACCCAGGCGAACCATATCGTCATATGCCACCCATAGCCAGGCCACGCTGCCATCGCGTTGCAGGTTTGTGAGCGCCGTTCCCAGCAAGCGCATCTTTGACAGCGGATTGCTAAAGTAAAGATCTTCGGCGATCCGCGCCGGGGTGGCTCCCATGTCGACCAGGTCTTTTGCCAGGGCAAACGTGCTGGCATCCGTACCTTCATAACAAAACGAGCCGGTATCGCTCAGCAGTGCGGTGTAGAGGCAGGTCGCCATGGCCGGTGTCACCTTCACCTTGGCGGCGACAGCCAGGCGATACACCATCTCCGCAACGGCGCTCGCCCGGGTATCAATCCAGTTCACACTGGCGAATGGAGTACCGCTGGTATGGTGGTCGATGTTGATAAGAAATCTGTCGCGGAGGCCTTCCAGGCGGGATCGCTCTACGCTGTCGCACTCCAGAAAGATCACAGCATCGGGCTCAAAGCCAACCATCGGGCCGGCGAACTGACGAATCTGGTCTGCGGCGGGAAGCGTTCCATAAATCACCGGCACCGGATCGAATAGCTGCATCTCGGCCTGCTTCCCCATCGCGCTCAGCGCCATCCACAAGGCCAGGAGCGAACCGACAGCATCGCCATCGGGTCGCGCATGCGAAGTGAGCAGAAATCGCTGGCGTTGCCGGATCGCCAGCAACACTTCCGCGATCGACCCCTTGGACGCCTCACGGCTGAGCGCATCGACGGGTGCACCATTTCCCATCGGATGTACTGCCGTTTGTCGCTCGGTCATGGAAGGTTCAGTCATTCTTATTCGGGCTCGCCGGGTAGGGTCTCTGTGGGTACGGCCGCTTGCGCCTGTTGCTGCTGTAATCTTTCCTTTTGACGGTTGCGCCGTTCCACCCTGCCTAACAACTCGTCGATCCTGGCTCGCACCGGTTCGGAATGATCCACCTGAAAAAATAGCTCGGGAATATGGCGCACCCCCATCCGCTGCAGCAACTGATGGCGAATGTATCCACGGGCAGCTTCCAGTCCAGCGAGCATGTCGGCCTCGTCCTTAGAGTCCCCGTCGACGGCCACGTAAATGCGCGCCGATTTTCCTCCCGGAGCCAGCACCACCTCGCTGACGTAGCCGAAATGGATGCGTGGGTCGCTGAGCTGACCCTCCAGCATGGCGCTGATTTCCTCACGCAGGGTTTCCGCTACGCGGTTCTGGTGATAGGTGCGTCCGCGATGTTCTGGCATCGATTCACCCTTTCCGTTCCATTGCATCCACTACGCGGCTGAGAAAAATCCAGCAAACGAATGAGAATACCAAACTTTATAACCAATCAACCATTCGGGGGCTTCACTCCTCGGGGAAGAACTCCACAAAACTGTCGCTGATCTGACCACCATGGGTTTCCACGATGCGGATACTGGCCTCTTCCACAAGTTGCATCTGCCCGCGAAGGTAGTCTCTGGAAGCCGAAACAGCCGCGATTGCCACGGTGGCGCGTTGCCACACAAGGACTTCGTCCAGTTCCGCGACCGAGACGTTGAAGCTGTGCCGGAGTGAGTCTTTCAAGCTGCGAACGCATTGCCGACGATCTTTTAGAGACCGGGCATATTCCAACCTTAGCTCCAGTGTGAGGACGGCGAGATGCATGCAAAATGATACGGCGTTATCCGGGTCGGCGG
The DNA here is from genome assembly GCA_040389265.1 of Acidobacteriota bacterium. Classification (GTDB taxonomy): domain Bacteria; phylum Acidobacteriota; class Terriglobia; order Terriglobales; family Acidobacteriaceae; genus JAKAAZ01. The sequence continues at coordinate 17,574 of JAZKAG010000017.1, read as the reverse complement.
CGACGCACTTCCATCGAGAGCAGGTTGCATTCGGAAATTCGACGATCCGCCGCAAAGCAACAGGGGCTTGATCTGGCGCTTCCTATCAAAATAGGAAGCAATGCACGATATTGCTCTGGGAGGAAGACAATTGAAAGCTGTTCAACTACACGCATATGGTGGTGTCGATCAACTGTTCTATGAAGATGTTCCCGATCCAAAACCAGGAGCGGGCCAATTATTGATCAAAGTGGCTGCGACCAGCCTGAATCCAGTGGATTGGAAGTTGCGCCGCGGAGATCTAAAGAATGCCATGCCGCTGCAATTGCCTGCCATTCTGGGCCGGGATGTCGCGGGCACTGTCGTCTCGCTGGGCTCCGGAATCCAGGAATTCAAAGAGGGTGATCGCGTGATGGGCCTGGTCAATCGAGCTTATGCCGAACTCCTTGTAGCCAAACCGGAGGATCTGACGCGCATTCCTGACGGTCTGAACACAGAAGAGGCCGCCGCTCTGCCGCTGGTGGTACTCACCGGCTCAGAATTGATGGAAGAAGGCGTGCAGCCGAAGTCGGGTCAGACGGTGCTGGTCACCGGAGCCGTCGGCAACGTTGGACGCACGGCGGTTTACGTCGCCAGAAAACACGGCGCGAAAGTGATTGCCGGGGTGAAAGCCAGCCAGCGCGCGGAAGCTGAGTCGCTGAGCGCCGACAAGATTGTTGCGCTGGATGATGACAGGGAAATTTCCGCCCTGGGTCAAGTGGACGCCATTGCCGATACCGTCGGCCATGATGTGATTCAGAAGCTGATGCCGCACATTCGCTCGGGTGGGGTACTGGCCACGGTTCTGGGCCCCCCGCCCGGTTCAGAGGGAAAAGACTTCCGGGTGCAGCCGGTGTGGGCTCATCCAGACTCAAAGCGTCTGCATGCATTGGCTGAGGCGGTCGCCAAGGGAGAGTTCAAGATCCCCATCGCCAAAAAAATGAAGTTATCCCAGGTCCGCGAAGCGCAAACTACCGCGGAAGCTGGAGGTGTGTCGAAAATTCTTCTGATTCCATGATCCTTCTCCACCACTTTGAACCGAAAGGAGGAACGTCGCACCATGACAACTACATCATCTCGCGAAGTGATCAAGCGCTACATCGAGGATGCGATCGCCGCAGAACGCAATTTTGAAACTCAACTGAAAGCCCTTTCAAAGGAAGGAGAGCAAGCGGCTGTGCAGCGTCTCTTCGCCGAGCACGCGATCGAGACGCGGCATCAACATCAACGGCTCACCAGCCGCTTAGAGGAATTAGGCGGAAGTCCCTCGGTGCTAAAAAGCTTTTTCGCGCACATTTTCAATTTCGCTCCTAAGACAGCTCAAATGGGCCACGACGCCTCTGAAAAGAGCTCGCAGGATCTGATCATCGGCTATGCCATTGAGAACAGCGAAATTGCCATGTACGAAGAATTGGCGGTGGTTGCCGCATTTGCAGGAGATACAGAGACGGAGCGACTGGCGCGCGAGATTCAGGAGGAGGAACGCGCGGCCGCCAAGAAAGTGTGGGACCTGATCGACGCCAGCTGCCGCCAATCCTTTATGAAAGTGACTTCAAACCCTGCCAATGTCGGCGCATAATTTCACACAGGACCCAGCGGCCGGAGGGTTCAGCCGAGCCCTCATTTATCTGGAGATTGGCTTTGAAGTTTGCCTCCGGCGCTCAGGAGTTTGAGAGCCGGACCGCATTGCGGATT
>JAZKAG010000017.1:7955-15851 GCA_040389265.1 Acidobacteriota bacterium | reverse complement strand
CGGCAGGGGTCGCAGCATTTTCTTCGCCATTTGCCGCCTGGTGATTGACCAGGTCGCGCAAGTCCTTGCTGGGCTTGAAGTAAGGGACTCGTTTTGAAGGGACTTCGACACGCGCACCGGTTTTCGGATTGCGTCCAATGCGTGGATTGCGCTGCCGGGTGCGGAAACTGCCGAATCCGCGGATCTCGATCTTATCGCCGGAGCGCAAAGCAGCTACAACGGAATCAAAGATGGTCTCGATGATCGTCTCCGCGTCTGTGCGCGTCAGATCCCCCAGTCGCATTACGTCCACTACAAGATCGGCTTTGGTCATGAACAGGCCCTTTCTCCTTCAGAGTATAGGATGCATGCTGAGGTTTGCGCATCGATATCACAACAACTTATTGCCATAGAAAATAAAAACCAGGGCTTCGCTCCAACAGGGATTGCAATTCCTCGGGATTAGGAAAAGCCAGCTTCGAGTTTGCCCCGAGCATCAAGTCGAGCAGGCCTGGATGGGGTTCGCGGGGGCGAACGATCTCCGGTTCTCCTTTTATACCCACCGCGCGGGCTGTGTCCAGCAACGCCACGCGATAACCGCCATATTGATCTATAAGATGCAGTCCAAGGGCCTGCTGGCCGGTCCACACCTGTCCTGTGGCCAGGGGTTGAACATCTTTCACTGGCAGTCGACGCCCGGTCGCCACATCCTGGATAAACTGCGCATGCATGTTGTCGATCAGGCCCTGAAAATAGGCTTGCTCCGCGGGTGTCAGGTCACGGGTGGGCGATCCGGCATCCTTCAGGGCGCCGGCCTTCAGAATCACGTTTTTCAGCTTCGCCCATTTCAGCAGATCGCCGTAATTCACCCACTCCATAATGACGCCTACACTGCCGACAATGCTGGCCTGATTGGCGTAAATCTTGTCGGTCGCTGTGGCGATATAGTAGGCGCCGCTTGCGCCTACGCTCTCAAGTGAGGCGACAATGCGCTTCTTGTGGTGATTGCGGATGCGCAAAACCTCGTGATAAATCTCCTGGGAGGCAGCCGCTCCGCCTCCTGGGGAATCGATGTGCAAAATGATCGCCTTCACGGAATCGTCGTTGGCGAACTTCTCCAGTTGCTCATCCGTTTTATCGGCGGAAAGAATCACGCCCTTCAAGTCCACCACAGCAATCTTGCCCGACCCGAATCCATCAAAACCCGATGCCGTGCCGCCGGACGATCGCATTACATGCCACGCGGCCGTCCACAAAAGCAGAACAAACAGCAGAAACAGGCCGCCAACCAGGCTGAGCCAAAACCAGAAAGAATGTCCAGATGTCGTCTCGGTTTGTACGTCCATACGGGGGAGTGTAGCACTGGAACGGCAACGGATTACATTCATCGAGAATCGCCGGGTCCATACCTTAGATTGCAGAATTACGAAGCTTCCACCATAATTGGTGCAGACTCCGCGCCGGCTTGCGGCATATTTCGTCCATTTCAGGGTTTCCGCCGCCGAATTCGGCACTCGATGACCATGAATCCGCCGCAATACAGCATCGTGATTCCCGCCTTCAATGAACAGGCGCGCATTGGTTCCACGTTGGACCGAGTGATGGAATGCATCCAGTCTCGCGGTTGGTCCGCTGAAGTGCTGGTGGTGAATGACGGCTCGCGCGATCAGACTGCGGCCATTGTGGCGGCGGAAGCGTTGAAATATCCAAACATTCGGTTGATTGAAAATCCGGGCAATCGCGGGAAAGGCTACAGTGTGCGGAGCGGCATGCTGCAGGCACGGGGCGAGATTGTCATGTTCACGGATGCGGACTTGTCTGCCCCGATTGAAGAGGCGGAACTGTTGTTCGCGGCCATCGACAATGGTGCGGATGTGGCCATTGGTTCGCGATGGCTGGACCGCTCTCGTCAGACGCTTCGCCAGCCAATATATCGGCGCTTCTTCGGGCGATGTTTCAATTGGTTGACGCGCCTGATCATGAACCTTCCCCTGGCAGACACGCAATGTGGGTTCAAGGCGTTTCGCAGAGAAGCCGCGCAGACCATCTTTATCCGGCAACACATCGAACGCTGGGGATTTGATCCTGAGATTCTATATATAGCGCTGCGGCTGGGCATGCGGATCGATGAGGTCCCTGTTACCTGGGGGCATGATGAACGCAGCCGGATCAGCTATTTGAAAGACGGACTGAAAATGTTAGAGGATCTGTTGAAGGTCCGTTTTTATTCGTTCGCCGGCTATTACCGCGCAGATCCATTCCAGTCGGACGGCCTGGGTGGCTGCGGCTGCGGTAAAAAAAACGCTGCGCCCGTCGCCAAAAGCTGATTCGTTTTTACGGCGAGGCATTCCAAGCTCGCTAGTGCGGAACCAGCGGAGAACTCCGGCGATAGGTCTTGAGAGGGCGATGCCGCTTTTTTTCTGACAGGTGAACTCCCCGATCGTCTTCCATCGTGAGCGTCCAACGGCGGGCACACTCTCCGCAAAGCCAATAGTGTTCCATCAACTGAAGCGAATCGGAACTATCCTTTGAACTATTCTTGCGCGAGAACAGAAACACTTTACCCTCGCGCAAATAATGAAGCGGCTTCTTGCAATTCGGATTGGCGCAATGACTCACCATGCCAGCGGGGACTCCTTCAATGTAAGGGGGAGAGTTAGGTGGGAAAGCGTAAATTCACAACCTCTGCGAGCAGGCTGCGGCGATTCCGCCTTAAACTCCTGCTGACTTTCTTACTGATTTGGATGCGGATTTGCGGGCGAGGGTTAGCGATGTTGCGAGCGCGCGGGTGAACAAATTGTCAGAAGCGTAAAAAGGAACGAGTCTCCTACTTGCAACATTCTCGCCTGGCAACTTTTGCGCGAAATTCAACAAGTTTATCGGATCGTAAGGGGTTGGCGGGAGGCGGAGTTTGCCGCCTCCAGAGCTTCATGGCTCGCCGCTTAGTGGATGCGAATGTCCCCGGAGCCGGTACTTACGCGTACGGTGGGGCCGCCTCCGTTAATTTCGCCGCTAACGTGGCTGCGACTCAGGGTCCCATGGGTGGTCAAGGGAGGATCGCTGTGAACGTCGCCGGAACTGGTGCTGGCGTCCAGGTTGTAGGCGCTCTGGCCGGTGTTGAGCGTAACCGAACCGGAGCCGGTTTCGAGTTTCCAACCGTCACCCGGCTGCCCGGAGACCGTAATATCGCCGGAACCAGTCGCGGCCTGCAGGCCGCCTGCCACGCCATTCAGTTCGATTGAGCCGCTTCCGGTTTTCGCACTGGTGGAATGGGAGCCCGTCATCCATCCATGGATGTCGCCTGAACCCGTGCTCAGGGAGATGTCGCCGGTCAGATTCTTAGCAAAAATATCTCCAGATCCAGTGGATGCCTTGAGGGGAGCGTTGAGGCCGGTGATGTTGAGATCGCCGGAGCCGGAGTTGGCATTGACGTCGGTGCCGCTCGGCGCCGTCACGACATAGTCAATGGACACGTGATTGAAATGGGTATGCTGGCCCACTTCAACATTGTTGCCGTTTTGCGCGATGGGAGGATTATCGGTAACGCGGCGGACGCTCTCTTCCGGCGAACCGGAGAACAATCCCGAGGATGAGTGGACATGTCCGACGATGTGAATTGAGCCAGCGGGTCCGGGCGTAATGTGGATGTACCCCGAGCCGGTCTCGATGGTGAGGTTGGCGGAGCCATTGACGGTGAGCGTCTTGTCGAATGTGCCCTCCGCAGCGAACAGCGCCGCGGGCGTGAGCGCGAGCAGGGCAAGCGCAAATGCTGGGATAAAGATTGACCGGCGAACATGCATCATGGTGCCTCCGTTTTCTCGGGGGTCCCGGAAGACGACTACCGGGACAATCACTCCCGCACACGAGGATAGATACGGTCCTCGCGTCGCGATAGTTCCCGGCTTGATTATGATCGTCGTTATTTCGCGTTGGGACGGCTGGAGGGCGGAACGATGCCATTCATCCGCAGATACTCAACCATTTGACCAAAATGGTCGTTCATGTGGATGATGGCGAATGCCATGATTCCTCCGCGCGTGGGAATGCCATCCACCGGTTTTACCGACTCCAACGCATTCTGCGGCGTCAGCGTAGCGATGGCGCGATGGCCAAACGCGAATGAATCTTTCAAACCCTGGACCAGTTGTTCCTTGGTCTTCATATCCTTGAAGGTCTGGCGATCCGGCGGTTGGATGGAAGCGGCGGCGCCGAACATATAGTAGTTGGCCGTGATGACATGCTGGACCTGTTGCCCAAAGGTTCGAACCCCTTTGAAATTGCCGTGGGTCGGAGCAAAATTGAACTTGTCCGCGGGCATCGCCTCCACCAGCGGAACCATTTCTCCTTCGACGATACTCAGCAATTGATCCACAACTTGCGCAGGCGTGGTGGTCGACGAGGTGACGGCAGTCGTATCTGCTTGTGCCTGGATCGGAGGCATCGTCCAAAGTCCGGCAACGGCCAGAACGGCGGAAAGTAGGGCCAGATTCCTGATTCTCATAGAAGGTCCTTTCGGTGCGAAAAACTGTCAACGCCTGAGCGTAGCAGAGCGACTGATAGACGACAAGCGCGATCTCTCAGATGACATCGCCGGGATTGACTTCCAGTCTGCCGGGGTAATGGTCGACGCACAAGATTGACTTCGCGGATGCATGGGGCGGGGCGGGATGACCGGAGAGGAAACCAACAATGCTGCAATCACCCTGGTGCTGGTGATGCACCTTGTTTGGATTTTGTGGGTGATCTTCGGCGCCTTCTTTACCCGTGGACACCGCTGGCTGTCGGGATTCCATCTCGCCTCGCTGATCTGGGGAATTCTTGTTGAAGTTGGGCCGTGGCTCTGCCCACTGACCATGGCGGAAGATTTCTTCCAACGTCGCGCGGGCCTGCGCCCAGTCGGCGGAGATTTTTTGAACCATTGCATCCGCTCTGTCGTCTACCCTGAAGTTTCTGTGACGCTGCTGACGGTTCTTGGCGTGGGAGTTTGCGTGGCGAACTTAGCTGTCTACGCGGAGAGATTTTTCCGCTGGGTTCGCTGCCGCCAGAACGCCTGAGTCGCAATTACGAGGATTTCAGTTCCTAATAGTGCGCAGACGGTTGCGCATCGGTCTGCTGCGATTCTGCAAATTCTTGAAAAGACGACTTTCCCATGGATTAAGATTTCGGACCAGTTTTCCGCAACTGAAATGACTCCCGTGTGCATCTCTAATCTGATAGAGTTTGCGAAAGGAGTAACCCAATGGAACAGGAAATGACTTGGTTGCGAGCGTTGGCAGCAGGGTCCTTGGTTGCCGCCGCTGCATTGTTGCTTTCCGGACGAAAGAAGGCTGCGCTGACAGCTTCGGGTTTGGGAGCAGCGGTCATCCTCTCCGAGGACCCGGATGCGATGAAGGAGTTGTGGAAGCACGTTCCCGATTTGCTGCAGGATGGACACGAAATGTTGGGCCGCCTCGAAGGCGTTCTCGACGGCATCAGTGAACAGGGTGGTCGCGTCCGTCAACTGGTGCGGCGAGCCTAGAAGAATTCATCCCGTGATTTTCCCCCGAAGATACCTGGCTCCAGGCTTCCTGCCGAAGTAGCCCTCAGCAACGGCTGGCGGAGGTGCGTTCTAGAACGTTGCGCCCCGCCGCTGGGGTTGCCTTCTTCTCTGCAATTGTTCCAATTCAAAAAATCTACCGCATCAGGTCGTCGCCCAGCCCAAATCCCAGACCCACCTGCTGCGACGCGCTCTGCAGTTGACTGTATTGCTGATCGATCGTTGAAGATCCATTCCCGTCGGCGCCTAACTTCTGAGTTTCCAGTGTGCTTATCGTAAGGCTGCACTTGCAACAGGCGAACTCGGTACCTGAGCGAGAGCTCCGCCATGCCAGGCGAGGCCCGCATCTATCCTAGTGTCGCAATGCAAAAGATGGGCGAAGCAGAATCCAATGCGTGAAAGAAGTTACGATCATGGACTTTCGTTATTCGCTTCCCGCGAAACTCGAACAGGATTTTTCGGCCGCCATCACAGATTGGGAAAATGGCAAAATCGATCGGCTTTGGGCTCGCGATGCTTCCTTGTGGACCCATCAGGATGAGTCGAAGTGGCTGGGCTGGCTCGACATTGTGGAGCGGCAGCAAAATGATCTGGAGAAATTTCGCGCGATTGCTGAGGACATCAGAACAGCCGGCTTTCAATTCGCATTGCTTCTCGGCATGGGCGGCTCCAGCTTGTGTCCGGAGGTGCTGGCGGAAACCTTCGGGCAACAGGAAGGATTTCCGCGCCTGTCCATTGTCGATTCCACCGATCCGGCACAGGTTCGTGCCGTCGAGCAAAGTGTCGACCTGAAGAAAACTGTCATCCTTGTGTCAAGCAAATCCGGCTCAACGCTGGAGCCAAATATCCTGAAGCAATATTTCATGGCTCGCATGCAAGAGGCCGTCGGCGGTGAGGCAGGGACGCATTTCATCGCCGTCACCGATCCTGGTTCGCACATGGAACAGGTTGCCAAGGCAGAAGGATTCCGCCAGATTTTTTATGGCGATCCGCAGATCGGGGGACGCTACTCCGCACTATCCAACTTCGGAATCATTCCGGCGGCTGTGATGGGTCTCGACGTGGAGCAATTGCTGGCGAAGGCCAAGGTGGCCGTCGAAGCGTCGCATGCGACCGACATCAAGAAAAATCCTGGCGTCAAGCTGGGATTGGTTCTCGGAACAGCCGCCAATGCCGGCCGTGACAAGCTCACGATTTTCACCTCGCCGCCCATCTGCGACATGGGCGCGTGGCTCGAGCAATTGATTGCCGAATCGACAGGCAAGCAAGGGAAGGGAATCACTCCTGTCAATCTTGAAGAGATTGCCGATCCCGACATGTATGGCGCAGATCGCATGTTCGCCTACGTGCGTCTGGAGGGGGCGGATAATGCCCACCTTGACGCCGCGGTTGAGAAGTTGGAAAAGGCCGGCCAGCTGGTTGTGCGCCTCGGGATGCGCGATGTCTACAGCGCAGCCGAGCAATTTTTTACCTGGGAAATTGCGACAGCGGTCGCGGGATCCATTATTGGAATCGATGCTTTCAACCAACCGGACGTCGAAGCGGCGAAAGTTGAAGCGCGACGCCTGACCGATGCATATGAAAAGTCCGGCAAGCTGCCCGGGGCGACACCGATTTTTGACGATGGAAAAGTGAAGCTGTTCTCCAACTCCACGTATGCCGCAGTTCTAAATGGCGGCCTGGACATCGGGCAGTCGGATTTGCCCGGATATCTGCGGGCTCATCTGGCTCAGTTGAAAGCTGGCGACTATTTTGCGTTGCTCGCATTCATCCAGCGCAACCGTGAACACGAAAAAATCATGCAGCAACTGCGCCACAAAGTCCGTGACAACAAGAAGGTCGCCACCTGTCTAGGATTTGGTCCGCGTTTTCTTCATTCCACCGGCCAGGCATACAAGGGCAGTCCAAACACGGGCGTATTTCTCCAAGTCACCTGCGATCATGCGCAAGACCTTGCCATTCCGGACCGGAAGTACACATTTGGAGTGGTCATCGATGCACAGGCTGCGGGCGATCTGAGCGTGTTGCAGCAGCGCGGACGTCGCGTCTTGCGCGCCCATCTGGGCGCAGATGTTGCAGCGGGGCTCGAGTATTTGACCGACGCCGTGGAAAAGGCGCTTCACTGACACAAAAAAACGCGCAGGAAAATTAATTGTTCCCGCGCTTCGTCACAGAATGTTCAACGTGAATTCTCCGAACGTTCAACGGAAAAACATTTTGGGTGGGTACGTTTGAGACGTCGCAATTCCATGCAATTTTCAGTTGTATGCGCGACCTCATCCTCTCCTTAAAAGGACCCTCCTCAATGCATCGAAAAACACTCGCTACTCATCGTTGGTCCCTGAAATGCAGCGCCTTATTTCTGGCCGGATTGCAAACAT
>JAZKAG010000017.1:6272-7945 GCA_040389265.1 Acidobacteriota bacterium | reverse complement strand
GTCGGAGGGCATCGTGAATGCTGACGGCTCGCCCGGACCCAACTATGCCCTCGCCACGCAATTCAGCGCCGTCGATTCGCATCGCGATGGATTTGAAGTCAGCCCGATGAACAAATCAATCTACCCACTGCTTCCCCTTCCGCTGGCTGGTGGACCCACGACTGCGCCTATACCTACCGTCGCGGAAGCGAAAGCGGTCGAGAATGGTTTAGCTCCCGAATACTACAAAGACATGACCACGGGCGGCACGGGTTTAAAGGCTGGGACGCCGGACACCCGCGTGCTCAATTTCAACGACCTTCCTCCCGGACCTTTCCAACTGACTCCTGGGATGAGCTACGACGACTACGCCGCCAGCCCGGTGCATCGCTTTTTTCAAATGTGGCAGGAGCTGGATTGCAATGTCGAATATGCTACTCGTTGGAACCCCAGTGGCTGCAAGGGGGACCTGTTTCCCTGGGTTGAAACCAGCGTGGGAGCGGGCGCCAATGGCAAACCGCAGCCTCAGCCCTTAACCGAGGAAACAACGGGGGAGGGTTCGGCTGCCATGGGTTTCTATAACGTTCAGCAAGGAGATGCTCCCTACCTGACCTACCTGGCGAATCACTATTCCATGAGCGACAACTATCACCAGGCGGTGATGGGTGGAACCGGAGCCAATCACATTATGATGGGGACCGGCGATGCCATCTGGTACAGCGACGGAAACGGCAAGGCCGAACGTCCGCCACACAAGCAACTGGTGGCTTCTGGATCCGTCAACGCCGGCGTGGTGGATGAAGTTGAAAATCCAAACGCCGCGAAGGGCACCAACAACTGGTACACCGAAGACGGTTATGGTGGAGGATCGTATGGGTCGCCTTCCTACGGCGGTGGCAGCTACGTCAATTGTTCCGACTCGGATGCACCCGGCGTTGGATCGATCCTCAACTACCTTAGTTCGCTGCCCTATGAAGTGAATCCGAAGTGCGATGCAGGCCACTACTACCTGCTGAACAATTACAATCCGGGCTACTACGGCAACGGGGTGGTGGCTTCCACCGATACCAGCGCGGGGAACACGGTGTTCACCGTTCCTCCTTCGACGGTACGCAACATCGGAGATGCGCTGTTGGCGGCGAACATCTCCTGGGCCTACTTCGGCGACCAGTGGAACACTTATAAAAACAATCCTGACTCAAACTACGCAACTGCGACGGATCTGTACTGCAACATCTGCAACTTCTTCCAGTATTCGACCTCCATCATGACCAACGCGGCCGTGCGTAACGCGCATTTGAAAGACACGATCGACCTGTATGCCGACATCCAAAACGGCACCCTGCCGGCGGTCTCCTACGTAAAGCCCAGCGGGTACGTCGATGGGCATCCTGCGTCTTCCAAGCTGGATCTGTTTGAAGGCTTCGTCAAGAAAATTGTCGACCAGGTTCAAGCGAATCCCGAGCTTTGGAAGACGACTGCAATCTTCATCACCACAGATGAAGGCGGCGGCTACTATGACTCCGGCTATGTCCAGCCGGTGGATTTCTTTGGCGATGGAAATCGCGTTCCAATGATCGTTGTGTCGCCCTACACCAAGCCCGGCTACATCTCGCATCAGTACAACGATCACGTCTCCATTCTCAAGTTCATTGAGGCGAACTGGGGACTCGATCCGTTGACCAAGCGCAGCC
>JAZKAG010000017.1:0-6262 GCA_040389265.1 Acidobacteriota bacterium | reverse complement strand
ATGTCCCCAGCAACAGCCCGGCCATTGGAGACATGATGGATTTGTTTCACTTTCACGGGTCAGGTCGCTGATTTTAAAAAGTTGCAAGAAGAACCAGACGGCGAGAGCGATCCGCTCTCGCCGTTTCTATCTGCAGCTGTTCGTTCCAGTCTCGGGGGCAGCCACCGTGACCGAGCGTGCAGCGGTGAGCCCCAAGGCGGGAAGTTCCGCAAGCACCCGCGCCCGCAGAAAAATTCGCCGAAACATTTCGCGGGTCAGCAGACCGGTGTTGGTGTTCTGCAATGACGGATGGTAGGTCGCGAGGATGTGTGGGCCGTTGGGCAGCGGATACTCTGCGCCATGGGCGAACACGAATCCTTTGCGACTGGAGATTCTCCCCGCCCGAAGCAGATGATTCACGTACCCGTCAAAGGCAATCTTTCCCAGGCAGACGATGACGCGGAGATTCTTCAGGATGGCAATTTCTTCATCGACGAAGGCGGAGCAATGTTGCAATTCCGCGGGCAACGGCTTGTTGCCGGGAGGCGCGCAGCGAACCACTGACGTGATGCGGAGGTCCGTCAGCCGCATTCCATCTTCGCGAGACTGCGCCATCGGCTGCGATGCGAATCCGGTCTCGAACAACACCGGGTACAGAAAATTTCCGGAGCCATCGCCGGTGAATGGACGACCGGTTCGATTGGAACCGTGGGCGCCCGGAGCAAGCCCCAGAGCCAGCACGCGCGCATTCGGATCGCCAAAGGAGGGGACCGGCTTGCCCCAATAGGTTTGATCCGCATAGGCACGCCGCCGCACTCGCGCGACTTCGGCGCAGTAGGTTCGCAGACGGGGGCAAAGTTCACATCTCTCAATGCGAAGCGCAAGCTCGTCGAACTGGTCTGCCGCTGAGGCTTTCCCCTGCGTTGCTCGCAGGGAATTGCTGCTGCTCTCCATCTGTTGCCGCTTTAAGGAGTGTTCGCGAGTCACAGTGAAAATTGTACGTTCTGTTCTTGTCGCGATGTCGCCAGCGTAGGGCCGCGTTGTGTCGCTCCCTCGATTGTTACCAGTATGAAATCTGCTGCTTGCGGTCTGCCAAGCCTGCGCTCGTCAAGAGTTAAACTAGGGTTACAGCGCTCCGTACTGCGGGCGCTGGGGCACTGGAACGAAAGAGGTTTGACGGTTGCATTCGATTGAAATCGGTATCAATAGATTAAAACAGGCTGTATCGGCAGGATTGCTGTCGATCGCAATCGCGGCGGGTAGTTTCGGTTGCAAGTCACGGCCCGCGCCCCCATCCCCCAACCCCACGGCAACCGCTTCCGCAAATATGCCGGTTGTCGGCGGGCAAAAAGCCATTCAATTGCGCCGCCTGCAAAGCGGTGTCGGCGCGAAGCCGGAATTCCTGAGTGTGACGCTTTTGCCCGGGCGCGGCATGAATGTCTTTCAGATCACCGCATATTTACCGGGGCGGGGTGAAGCGCCTGTGCTCGCGTCGCAGTCGATCGATGCGGCTGCCAAGACGATGAATGGCGGATCTGACGATGCACAGGGCAACGCGAGCTTTTCCATGGGAGGAGTGTTGCTGTTTCCATTCGCCAACCGCCTTGTGGGGCCGGTCTCGGTCGACAAACAGACAGGCGATCATATCGTCACCGCAAGCTGGCACGGACGTAGTGTGCCGGTGATCGCCAACTGGCACGGCCGACAACCTGGCGCTCCATGGTGCGCCATGCACGGAGAGATGCTGGCCGCGAAATCGGAAAATGTTTCCATCAAGGCGAGCCCGGATGCAGCCGCAGCGATCGCAAACTATCAACTCCCCGCCAACGGCCACTGGTTTTCCGACAATGACGTCAAAGTCACGATCGCGCTTGACCGCGATACAGTCACAGCCATCATGACGGCCACCAACCGCGGCGACAAAGCAGAACCGGTCGGTATGGGCTGGCATCCCTATTTTCGGTTGCCCAGTGGAAGCCGAGCCAACGCGAGGCTTCATATTCCTGCGCCCATGCGGGTCGAAGTGAACAACTATGATGATGTTTTCCCCACCGGCAAACTCCTGCCTGTCTCCGGCACGCCGTATGACTTCAATCCGGTGGAAGGCGCGCCGCTTCCCGATACGCTGGTCGATGATTCCTACGTGGACTTGACGCGAAACGCGCAGGGAAATGTGGTTTCAGAGATCCGCGACCTTGGCGCGAACTACGGCATGCGGGTCACAGCCATGTCACCGCATATCCATGCGATTCAAGTTTATTCGCCGGTCGACAAGCCGTTTATTGCGCTCGAACCGCAATTCAACTACGGCGATCCCTTTGGCAAGGAGTGGCACGGCGCGGATACGGGCATGGTCACGCTGGCGCCCGGGGAATCCGTGACCTGGAAGGTACAGTTGCAGTTATTTCAGCCCGCCGATGACCTGGTTGAACAAGCGCCTCCGACCAATTTTCCGTAGGCGCTCTCGAAGACGCGATTTGACCCTAGAGTAATGTTACTGAATGGCAGCGCTCGTTTGACCCCCTGTACGTAACCACCTACCATGGATCGTAGGAAGGTCATCCTTCCGCTTCGCTCACAGGGCTCTGTGGCTGCTGTCTGCCATGGTTCCTGATTCACCGAAGCGGTCGATGACAAGCTCTTTATTGGAAGGCATATACCCCTTGAGTCCCACTGAATCAACTACCCCACAGACCGGGGAAGAAACACAACAGCCGGCGGAAACCGGCGCGCACGAATCAACGCTGGCAACCGATGCGGAAGCCACGTCTCTGGCCGAAGCTCCCTCCGACGCGGCGCACGATCACGAACACGTCCACGATCATGAACACACGCACGATCACAGCCCCACTCTCAATCCCGAGTGCACTCGCCAGGTGGATGTGGAAGTCCCTGCGGATGAAGTGAGCAAAGCGTTCGCGACGGTGGTGAAGCAATACCGCCGCATGGCTCGCATTCCCGGCTTTCGCGCCGGCAAGGTTCCGGAATCCGTGATTCGCAGAAAATTTGCCGACCAGATTCAGCAGGATGTGCTGGAGCAGATTCTGCCGCCGAAGTTTCGGGCCGCGATCGAGGAGCAGGGGATTCAACCCGTTTCTCAACCGCAGGTCACCAGTCTGCACCTGGTCGATGGCGAGCCCATGCGCTTTCAAGCTGCGTTTGAAGTGCTTCCAGCGATCGACGTCACCGGCTATGAGCAGGTGAAGGTTGATCGTCCGAACGCCACACTCGAGGACGCGGAGTTTGAGTCGGAACTGGCGCACCTGCGTGATTCGCATGCCATCATGGAGCCGGTTGAGGAAGACCGTCCTCTTGCAGATGGAGATTTTGCGCAGATTCGATTTACCGGATTAGTCCACGCCGAAGATGGAACCGCAGAGGGTGATGAAGCGAAGCCGATCGAAGGGGATGACGCCACGGTTGAAATTGGCGGGCCCAACACGGTGGAGGCATTCTCCGATGCATTGCGAGGAGCCAAAGTCGGACAGCAAATGCAATTTGAAGTTTCCTATCCGCAGGACTTCACTGAAAAACGTCTCGCTGGAAAGTCAGTTGCGTATGACGTGGAAGTGAAGGGAATTCGCAAAAAGATTTTGCCGGAGTTAGATGATGCCTTCGCCAAGCAGATGGGCGAGTATGACACCATCGACCAATTCAAAGAAAAACTGCGCGAGCATATGGCGAACGACAAGCGTCGCCGGATGGAGTCAGAAGCCAAGGACCGATTGATTGGTTCTTTTGTGGAGCGCTATCCATTTCCGGTGCCCGAATCCTTGCTGCAGCAGCAGATCGATGCGCGACTGGATCGCGGATTGCGCGCGCTGGCCGCTCAGGGAATGACCACGGAGCAGATGCGCAACCTCGACTTTACGCGACTGCGCGGTGGACAAAGAGAGTCTGCGATGAATGAATTACGTGGCTCATTGATACTCGATCGCATTGCGGCAATTGAGAACATTGAGGTTGCAGAGGAAGAGATGGAATCGCAGTTGCAACTGTTGGCGTATCAGGCACGGGAGCCAATTGAAGTGCTGCGGAAGCGTTTGACGGACGATGGTGGGCTGACTAGAATTCGAGAACAACTACGTAGAGAGAAGACAGTGAACCAACTCTTCGAGAGGTTGGCCGCCTAAAGTTTTTGGGGTATCGGTCGATGGAATTTTCAGAGGCCTACAACCGCGAGAGAGGTACTAAGGTAACGGTATGGGTTTAGTTCCAATGGTGGTAGAGCAGACGAGTCGGGGCGAGCGCGCCTACGATATTTATTCTCGCCTGCTACGCGATAACATCATTTTCCTGGGTACACCGATCGACGATCAGATTGCCAATCTCATCATCGCCCAGATGTTGTTTCTTTCCGGCGAAGACCCGGATAAAGATTTGCAGCTGTATATTAATTCTCCCGGAGGTTCCATCTCCGCCGGGCTTGCAATTTACGATACGATGCAGTTCATCAAGAACGATGTGGTGACGTATTGCATCGGTCAAGCGGCCAGCATGGGAGCATTCCTGCTGATGTCCGGTACCAAGGGAAAGCGGTTTGCATTGCCGAACTCCCGTATCCTGATCCACCAACCGTCGATGGGCGGTCTGTCGGGCCAGGCTACGGATATTGACATTCACGCCCGCGAGATTCTTCGCATTCGTGAAATTACCAATCGCCTGATGTCGAAGCACACCGGCCAGCCGATTGAGCGCATTGAACGGGATGTAGAGCGCGACTTTATTATGAACGCGCCGCAATCCAAGGAATATGGCATCATCGACGAAATTATTGACAGGCCAAGGACGTAAACTGGGGCTGACCTCGAACATGGGCCGGAACCAGTAGCAGTAAGGAGACGCAAAGATGAAAACACGCGCGGGTTCCGACGATGTTCTGCGTTGCTCGTTCTGCCATAAATCGCAGGACGCAGTAGCCAAGCTGATTTCCTCCCCAAGTGATTATCCGCGGGCTTATATCTGCGACGAATGCGTTGCTGTATGCAACTCCATTCTTGAAGACGATAAGAACGAAGCACGACCGGCCGCCGCTCCGGCGCATTTGCCCAAGCCCCAGGAAGTGAAAGCCTTCATGGATGAGTACGTGATTGGACAGGAGACAACCAAGAAAAAGCTGGCTGTCGCCGTCTACAACCATTACAAGCGCATCCAGATGAATCGCGCCCGCACCAACGATGTGGAGCTGACCAAGTCGAACATCTTGCTGATCGGGCCAACCGGCAGCGGGAAAACTTTAATGGCGCAGACCCTGGCGCGCACCCTCGACGTTCCGTTCGCCATTGTGGACGCGACGACCCTGACCGAAGCCGGGTACGTGGGTGAGGATGTCGAAAACATTATCCTGAAGCTGTTGCAGGCTGCCGATGGCGATGTGGCTCGTGCCCAGACCGGCATTATCTACATTGACGAAATCGACAAGATTGGGCGCAAGGATGAAAATCCTTCGATCACCCGCGATGTTTCCGGTGAAGGCGTACAGCAGGCGCTGCTCAAGATTCTCGAAGGCACCGTTGCCAATGTTCCTCCGCAAGGTGGACGTAAGCATCCTCACCAGGAATTCACGCCGGTCGATACGACCAACATTCTGTTTATCTGTGGCGGAGCCTTCGTAGGACTGGAGCGCGTGGTGGGGCGCCGTGCCGGCAAGAAGGCGCTGGGTTTCAAGGCGATCTCTGATCGTGAAGGTCAGCCAGCGACAGCGATTCCTTCGCTACGCGACACAGAATTGCTGCGTCAGACCGAGCCGCAGGATTTGATTAAGTTCGGACTGATTCCGGAATTCGTCGGACGTCTGCCTGTGATCGGAATCCTGGATGAGTTGGACGAGGCTGCGCTGGTGGAGATCCTGGTCAAGCCGCGCAATGCGATCATGAAGCAGTATCAGCGCATGTTCGAATACGAGAATGTGCGTCTCACATTTACTCCTGATGCTGTCGGAGCGATTGCGCGCGAGGCGTTGCATCGCAAGGTCGGCGCTCGCGGTCTGCGCATGATTCTTGAGGAGTTGATGCTCGACCTGATGTATCACCTGCCCAGCAACAAGAAGGTGCGGGAGATCGAGATCACCGCCGACATCCTGAAACAAAAGGATCCCGTTTCGAAAAAACCGTTTGTGGACGTCGTCCTCGACACCGCCGGCCAGAAGGGCACAGGCAAATGGACCTCCACCAACGCGCTCGACATGGGTGTGCCCGCCCCAACCGTCGCCGAGGCGGTGTTTGCCCGCTGCATTTCCGCGATCAAGGAAGAGCGCGTGGCGGCGTCGAAGATCCTCAAGGGC
>JAZKAG010000016.1:24568-40189 GCA_040389265.1 Acidobacteriota bacterium | reverse complement strand
TCGATGGTCCCTTTCACGTTGCCGATAATAATGTTGGTCAACTCTCCGATGGCGTCCAGCACATCATCATCGACGATCGGAAAATCTATCATTAAAAAGCTTCCGGCAATCCGCCTGGCGAACGAGGGGCTGCAACAAAGACCACCAGTTCCCAGCCATGCACCAGCCATCCCGACAAAAGAAATCACGCCGTCAAAGTGTCCGGGGAAATCCTGCTCGAAAGAAGGAGTCCCAGGCTCAATCTCCATATTCAGCATGGTTGCGAACACTTGTTCCGTGGCTCGACAGATCGCCTCATACAAATCTTCGGAGCTCGGTCCCATCATTTTCTCTGCCATACTTTTCCCTCGCGACCGATGCCTGCTCTTCTTGAATCGTGTTGCGATCACCCGCGGTCGATAGCGCCGCGGCTTTGACAGTCTGGGAGAACGGGTGTGGTCCGACGCGCCGGGACCCAGCATTTTCATCTGCCTATGTCTTGACTATCGACGGAGAGTAGGGCGAACGTTAGCAATCTTGGACGTGGGGATGAACCGGCAGCTGGCTTTGTTCACGCGACAAAGCTTAGTCGATCCGTCACGATGGTTCGCATCCTTCGCCAGTTCTCGGTAGAGTGGCATGGACAGGCAAAACACCGGCGGCCCGTTACATGCAATGTGATTCCCTGTAACGCCGCAATATTTTTGGAACTGGAAATCGACTGTGTCCAGGGAGGATGCGCTATGATTCGACCGATTCGCAACGTAGCCGGAGTGATTCTCAGCCTGGTGACCTTGGTACCGCTTTGCATCGCGCAACAGTCCCTATCCAGGGATGCAAAACCCGTGTTGACAATCCAAACGAACACTTCTGTGGCTCACGTCAGCCCGACTCTGTATGGATTGATGACCGAGGAAATCAATCACTCCTATGACGGCGGAATCTATGCGGAATTGATTCGCAACCGTGCCCTCCAAGACGATCCGCATCACCCCGATCACTGGCGGATTTTGCGGGATGGAACTGCGATTGCATCGATGAAGATCGACGACTCGACAGGTCCCAGCACTGCCCTGAGCAGCAGTCTCAAGTTGACGGTGCAGCGAGCCGATGATGCGGATCCAGCCGGAATCCTAAACAACGGCTACTGGGGGATACCGCTCCGGGCCAATACTACCTACGCGGGCTCCTTCTACGCCAAGGCCGATGGCGATTTAGGCTGCTCGGTGACCATGACCCTGGTGAACAACAATACAGGTGCGATCCTCGCGACTGCCAGCGTGCCCGCTCTGACGCCAGATTGGAAGCAATATAAGGTGGCGTTGCAAACCGGACAGATTGCGGCATCCGCCAGGAATCACCTGACGCTGTCAGTGACGCGGCCGGGAACTGTTTGGCTTAGCCTGATCTCGCTTTTTCCACCGACCTACGACAACAGGCCCAATGGCAATCGCGTCGACCTGATGCAAAAGCTGGCAGCCATGCATCCTGCTTTCCTGCGCCTTCCCGGGGGAAACTACCTGGAGGGCGACCACATTTCCGAACGTTACCAGTGGAAAAAAACGCTGGGCCCATTAGTCGACCGTCCTACCCATCCCAGTCCCTGGGGCTATCGCAGTTCTGACGGCCTTGGATTGCTGGAGTTTTTAGAGTGGTGCCAGGATCTGAGTATGCAGCCGGTGCTGGCCGTCTATGCCGGATATTCCATGGCGCAGGAGCATGTGACACCCGGCCCGGATCTTGCGCCCTACGTCCAAAGCGCGCTTGACGAAATTCAGTACGTCAACGGTAGTCCAGAAACAAAATGGGGCGCAGTGCGTGCCAAGAATGGTCATCCCGCTCCTTTCCCTCTGACCTACGTCGAAGTCGGCAACGAAGACGGATTCGACAAGTCTGGCAGCTATGATGCCCGCTTCGCGCAGTTCTACGACGCGATCAAGAAGATCTATCCGAACCTGCAGATCATCGCAACCGCTCCGGTGAAGAGTCGAACTCCGGACGTGACCGACGACCACTTTTACCGCACCGCGCAAGAATTTTTTGACGACACCCACCACTACGATCGAACAGATCGCAAGGGGCCGAAGATCTTCGTAGGGGAGTGGGCGACACGCGAAGGCTCGCCTACACCCGATATGGGCGCCGCTTTGGCGGATGCCGCCTGGTTAACCGGCCTAGAGCGCAACAGCGACATCGTGATCATGTCCAGCTATGCGCCGCTGTTCGTCAACGTGAACCCGGGAGCCTTGCAATGGGTTCCAGATCTGATCGGCTATGATGCGCTCGAAAGTTACGGTTCGCCCAGCTATTATGTGCAGGCGATGTTCAGCAACCACATTGGGAAGGAAGTGCCTGTGTCCACTTTAACCGGCGCACCTTCGTTGCTGTTTACATCTGTCACGCAGGATACCGCGAACAAACGTCTGTATGTCAAAGTGGTTAACGCTTCATCGAAGCCGCAGTCTCTCGAGATCGAAATATCGGGCAAAGTTAAGGCAGCAGGGACCGCCACAGTGACGACACTCAGTGGGCATTCCACGGAGGAGACTAACTCACTCGCCGACCCAACGAGAATCGCCCCGGTCAAGAGCGAGATCGGTGGCGTATCTTCCGATTGGCATCAAGTGTTTCCACCGTACTCAATTCAGGTCATCGACGTGGCCTTGCAATAAGGGAGTATTTCATGAGGGTTGTTAGTGGACGGCGTAAATCAATCGCGTATATTTGCGTGTTGTGTATTTTTGCTGTTGAGGGGTTGTGTATGCAGGCGGAAGTGACAAAGGCAATCTTCGGCTCGATGCCGGATGGAACAAAAATTGAGATTTTCACTCTGCATCAGGGCGACCTGACGGCCCGCGTTATGACCTATGGTGCCCGTGTCGTCTCGCTCGATGTTCCAGATCGTGCGGGCAAAGTGGCGGATATCGTCCTGGGGTATGACTCGCTAGAAGGGTACCTGCACGATCCGAAGACATATTTTGGTGCCATTGTAGGCCGATACGGGAACCGCATCGGACATGGCACGTTCGTGCTTGACGGTAAGAGTTATCACCTGCCGAAGAACGACGGCGAAAATAGCCTGCACGGCGGCACCATCGGATTCGACAAGCGCGTCTGGACCGCCCATGAAATCCCGAATGGGGTGGAAATGACGCTTGTCAGCCAGAATGGGGACCAGGGATACCCGGGCACCTTGACGGCGCACGTGCGATATACGTTAAGTGTGGATGCCCTAAAAATCGAATACTCTGCGACAACCGATGCCCACACCGTGCTGAACCTGACCAACCATAGCTATTTCAATCTGGCCGGGGAGGGCAGCGGCGACATCCTGGACGAGGTCATCACTATCCCAGCGGATCGATACACACCGGTGAACTCCGGATTAATCCCGACCGGGGAGTTAGCGCCGGTTGCGGGAACGCCGTTCGACTTCCGTACACCCACAGTGATAGGAAAGCGGATTGGCCAGGACAATGAACAGCTAAAATTCGCCAAAGGTTACGATCAGAATTTTGTGTTGAACCATGCGGCGGGCGGTCCGGTGCTCCAAGAAGCTGCCAAGGTGATGGATCCGACGAGCGGCCGTGTGCTGACTGTGAAAACGATGCAGCCCGGGGTGCAATTTTATTCAGGAAATTTTCTCGACGGCACCGCGCATGGCAAGCATGGACACGTCTATGAGAAACGGGCCGGCTTCTGTCTGGAAACGCAGCATTTCCCGGATTCTCCCAACCAGCCAAATTTTCCGTCGACCGTATTAAAGCCTGGTCAGACATTTCACAGCGTAACGGAATACATTTTCTCGACGGAGAAATAAGCGAGCAAAAATTACCGGTTAATCTTCTTCCGGCTCGTGGAAATACATATTCCAGTCGAAATAGTTGCTGGCCGCCTCATAAACGGCCCTGGCTGATTCTGAGAAGTTGGCGGCCACATGATGCTCGAAGCCTTCCTGGCAGATGAAGCGCAGCAGGCTCTGCAGCCGCGGAATCTCGACCACCCCCGCGCCGCCGAAGGTTTCCAGTGGATCATTGGTAAATCTACCGCCGCCGACATAGCCGCGTATCTCACCGTTGCGGTCTTCGGTTGAGAAGCGAGCATAGCTCATATTGCCTGCTTTAACTCGGCCAACACAGGTGCCAAACGTGTTTTCCTTGCCCACGGTGCCAGCGATGATGGCCTGAAAATCCATCACGACATCATTGAAGAAATGTTTTGGCAGGTTGGAACAATGAAAGCACACCGCCTTGTCCGGGTCGTCGCCGTAGTTATTATTCCAGTCCAGCAGCGCGCTCGGCGTCTCCGAGGCCAGGGCCAGCGCATGCATGCTTAGCGTGCCAACAACGTCGACCTCGCAGGCCGATGGAATCAAGTTCTCGCTCATCATGCTCATAATGGTGCACGGGACCACGCCAAAATACTCCTCCAGGGAGGTCCAGCACTGCACCGCGCTGATCGTGGTCTGGGTCTGCTGCATCCACTGTTCGATCACCCAGCCCAGCTTTGCCATCTTAACCAGTGCGGGCTCAGGGACGGCCGAGGTCTTGACGTACTTCTTGATCGCGGCAAGCTTGGCTTCGACGTTGCTGTCGCCATCCTTCAGCCGATCGATGCGACCGAGAATTTCTGATAGATCGATTGGTTCGACTGAGATTCCATTCGCTTCTAACAGCTTTTCGCTGTAGCGAACGGTGTTGAATGCCGCCGGTCGTGCACCAATGGAACCGATGCGCAGGTTGTGCAGCCCCCGCACCACGCGGCAGACCGCCGCAAACCAGGCGAGATCTTTTTTGAACTCGTCCGAACTTGGCGCTACCGTGTGCAGCCTGGTTAGTGAGTACGGAATGCCATATTGCATCAGGTTGTTACAGGCCGACATTTTTCCGCAGAAACTGTCGCGACGAAATGCAATCGTCATCTTCGCGGTCTTGTCGGGCGTCGCCTGCACCAGAACAGGAACTTTCAAAGTGGAATAGCGCATGGCATCTGCAATTGCGCGCTCATCGCCAAAGTTAGGCAGGGTAACTATGACGCCATCAATCTCGTCGCGATGCTGGCGAAACAGGTCCCCGCAGCGTCTTGCTTCTTCGTGGGTCTCGATGGCACCGTACTTCGACTCTTCCGGACTCAACGCGATCACGTGCATTCCTGCACCTTCGAGTACCTTCAGCATCACCTCACGACCCTCTTTTGCAAGATGGTCCGGGAAAAAACCACGATTGCCCACGATCATTCCAAATGTCATCTGCCTGCCATTTTTCATCGTTTCCCTGCCTTTCTTTGCTGCGCTGCCCGCATTCCCACGGTCAGACCGAAAACGCCCTACGAAATCTACCATACCGAATATTAGTAGGGGTAAATTGAACGAATCGAGTCACAGCGGTTTCAATACAATGAAAAGCCGCTCAGTTCTCCGTCCAGTATTATGCCATTTCCGAGGCATATAAAACGATTTAAATCGCAATTTTCATTGCACGCTAATCTACGCTCCGAGGCAGTGCTTTCAAATTAGGAAGGTCGAAGTGGAACGCATTTCTGTATACTTCTCGCCGTCAGACAACGCCTACCTTGAAGGACCGCCAAAATGCGCCGATCCGTTTTGCTGCTAGCTCTTGTTGTTGTGCCCATAAGCGGTGCCTTCCCACAGTTGGCAACCACGCCACCGATGGGCTGGAATAGCTGGGATTCCTATGGTTTGACCATTACTGAGCCCGAGTTCAAGCAAAACGTTGCGTGGTTGCACACGCATCTGCAGTCCAGCGGCTGGCAGTACGTGGTGATCGATGAAGGATGGTATCTAGCCACCCCGCAAAAATCTGATCAGGACTACACCCTGGACGCGAATGGCAGGTATGTACCCGCAGTCAACCGGTTCCCTTCCGCCGACATGGATCGTGGATTTAAGCCGCTGGCGGACTACGTGCATTCCCTGGGATTAAAGTTCGGCATTCACATAATTCGCGGCATTCCGAAGGAAGCTGTCGCCCGCAACCTGCCAATTGCCGGATCGAAATATCGCGCGTCAGAAGCTGCAGATACTTCCGACACCTGCCGCTGGAATCCTGATAACTACGGCGTGCGGGACAATGCCGCGGGGCAGGCCTATTACGACTCGATCGCTAGCCTCTACGCCGGATGGGGTGTCGATTTCGTCAAGATCGACTGCATTTCGCAACCCTACAAGACTGCCCAAATACACATGGCGAGCCGCGCCCTGAAGAAGACCGGCCGGCCCATCCTGTTGAGTCTCTCGCCAGGGCCCACACCGCCGGCAGACGCTTCCGATGTGGTACAGCAAGCACAAATGTGGCGTATTTCAGGCGACTTCTGGGATGTCTGGAACCGCGATGAGACCTCCACGGACTTTCCGCAGAGTTTGACACACCAGTTTCCGCTAGTGGCAGCGTGGGAGAAATATGCCGGACCAGATCATTGGCCGGATGCAGATATGCTGCCGATTGGCTGGCTGGGACCGCGACCGGGATATCAGCAGGCGCGTGCCTCGCGGTTTACACCGGATGAGACAAAGACAGTGCTTACGCTGTGGGCGATTGCGCGATCTCCCCTAATCCTGGGAGCGAATCTCACCCGCATGGATATGGCGACCGAAGCAATGCTGACCAATCCCGAGGTGCTCGCAGTCGACCAGGGTTCCTTCGATAATCAATTGCGTGTGCACACAGCGACTACATGGGTCTGGACCGCACGTGCCACATCCAGGAAGGGTGAGTACGTGGCGCTGTTCAACGTGAGTGATGCGCCGATCGAGTTGCATTACACATGGCACGACCTGGGGATTCCATTCGGCAGTCACAAGGTGCGCGATCTATGGGTGCATCAGCAATTGAAGACCCCTGAAGGCATCAAGGTTACGCTGCCGCCTCACGGAGCAAAGATGTACCGCGTGGAATAACGAAGACGCACTCGGCAGATTTGTGCGCGGTGGCCGCGGGCTGTGAAACATTCTTGGCTGCGCCGGATATTGGCTTGAAACTTTCGTCACTTTTGCCGGTTGCGTCACGATACAGCGGCCAGACGGCCTTGCGTCCTCGATTGTTTCCGCCGGGGATGGTAGCGCTTTGGAGCTCCCTCAAGCGATTTAGTCGCTCAATTCCCCATTCGTGCAAAATCATTCGACACTAGAGAGTCCTGCTGTTAGTCTTGTGTGTAATTTCGAAATGAAACGTTATGAGCCCAAGACAGCCGCTTGACAAATCAGCGAGTACAGCTCAGAAGCCCGTGCGCACAACTCTAAAGGCCCTAGCCAATCATCTTGAACTTTCACCTACAACGGTCTCCTTTGTCATCAGTGGTTCGCCGTTCGCCGAAACTATTGCGAAGAGTACCCGAGAAAGAATCTGGGCGGCGGCGGAAGAATTAAATTACCGGCCCAATGTTTTTGCGCGCTACCTGCACACGAAACGAACTTACAGCGTGGCCGTACTCGTGCCCGATGTGGGAGACGAGTATTCCGCAGCCTTGATTGGCGGCATTGAAAGCTGCTTGTCAAAGAAGGGATTTTTCTATTTTGTCGTAAGTCATCGCGGTGCGCCCGATCTGTTGCGAATGTCTCCCGATACGCTGCTCGATCGTGGCGTAGAAGGAATGATTTTCATCAATACCCCGCTGAATCGAGCGTTGCCGGTGCCGATCGTTGCCATCTGTGACATTACTGAGGGCCCCGGCATCACTCGCATCAAGATCGATAACGGCAAGGCAGCAACGCTTGCAATCGATCACCTTCTGAAGCTTGGCCATCGCGAGATCGCGGTTCTGAAAGGCCCAGAAGGCAACGGCGACACCGACGATCGCTGGGGACAATTTCAAAAGGGATTCAAACGGCGTGGCATCATAATTCGGCCGGAAAATACTGTGCATCTTGGCGTCTATCCGGAATGCAACGAAAAGACTATGGCAGAAAATGGATACGTCGCGGCTCAAAAACTACTGGAGCGAAAACGAACATTTACCGCCCTGGCCGCCTTCAATGATGCTTCCGCAATCGGTGCAATTCGCGCCCTCTCCGATGCTGGGTTGCGGGTACCGGAAGATGTCTCCGTCATTGGATTTGACGACATTCCGCAGAGTCTGTTCACGGTTCCTCGCCTGACGACGATTCGCCAGCCGTTGTCTTACATGGGAGAACTGGCGGCCAACACACTGCTGGAAAAAATCTCCGGAAACAATGGCGTTCCCAAAATGCTGAAGATCGAACCGGAACTGGTAGTGCGAGAAACAACCGCACCCAATCCGCTGGCTTCGCCCAGAAAATCAGCCACCGGCAAACCCCTGCGCCGCTCGCGATAATTGCGAGCCCTTCCCGATATTCTCTTCCGCCATTCTGCTCACGCCGGCAGTTCTTTGGGCTGCCTTTCGCCTCTTAGACTCTGACGTTCTGCAGCGATCTAAAACGTTTTTTCCGCTCATCCTGATGCGGATTTCACCTTATAATTGACCTCGCTTGGTGGGTAGTGTCGAGAGCGTTCTGTAACTGAGGATCCGCTTTGTTCGCGTGGTTCGAATTGCGCGGAAACGGCAGCGTCTATGTCTCGGCGCTCCAATCGGGATCTCTTTGTCGCACCACAGAATCTGGCTGGTAGCACGCATCGGCTCGGTGAGGAGTTTTCCATGCGTTTGTTCACGCTGTTGCTACTCGCGGGATTGAGTATTCCCGCACTCTCTTCGGCGCAGGACCATTACGAATATCCATTCCAAAATCCAACCCTGCCGACAGAACAGCGCATCGATAATCTGCTTTCTTTGATGACATTGCAGGAAAAGATCGATGCTCTCGGCACCGATCCCGACGTACCCCGCCTGGGCGTTCACGGCTCCGGCCAGATTGAAGGCCTGCACGGTGTCGCCCTCGGCGGTCCTGGAGGATGGGGCCGCGTGTTTCCGCCGGGGGTAAGGCGTGGTACTCCGGAGGTGCATCCGCTGAACAAGCCGTTGGAGACCACCCAGTTTCCGCAAGAGGTTGGCCTGGGTGAAACCTGGGACCCTGCGTTGCTACAACAAGCGGCCAACGAAGAAGGCATCGAGGCGCGCTACATATTTCAGAGCAGTGGACGTGGGGGACTGGTCATCCGCGCCCCAAACTTGAATCTTGAGCGCGATCCGCGCTGGGGACGCACTGAAGAATCCATGGGAGAAGATCCCTACCTGGTCGGAACCATGGGAATCGCATTCGTCAAAGGTCTGCAGGACAATGATGGCCGCTATTGGCGCACAGCTTCCCTGTTGAAACATTTTGTGGCCTACAGCAACGAAACCAATCGTAGTGGATCTTCCTCAAATTTCGACGCCCGACTATTGCACGAGTATTACACTGTGGGCTTTCGTATGGCGATTGAGCAAGGCGGCGCGAATGCCTACATGACGAGCTATAACGCAGTCAATGGCATTCCCATGACCGCCAATCCCATGCTGAAAAGTCTGACCATAAAGAAATGGGGATTCAACGGCATCATCTGCACGGATGCTGGCGCTTTGACTTTTATGGTGAGTGCGCACAAATATTCCCCCAACATGGATGAAGCCGCTGCCGCAGCCATTCACGCAGGCGTCAATCAATTTCTGGACAAGTACCGCCCTGGAGTCGAAGGTGCGTTGCAGAAGGATTTGATTACAGAAGCGAACCTGGATGAAAATCTGCGAGGCGTTTACCGGGTGATGATCCGGCTCGGCTTGCTCGATCCCCCGAACCTGGTTCCATTTACGTCCATCAAGCACAACAATGGCCCTGCACCCTGGGATAGCGACGCCGCCAAGCAACTCGCCCTGCATGTCACCGAGGAGTCGATCGTTCTGTTGAAGAATGCCAACCATGCGCTGCCGCTGGACGTATACAAACTGCACTCGATCGCCCTGATCGGTCCGCGCTCTGATGAAGTGGATTTGGATTGGTATAGTGGAACGCCTCCGTTTGTGATTACGCCACTGCAGGGTATTCGGAGTTATGTTGGTTCATCTGTGAAAGTGAACTACGCAGCAAACGATACGAATGGTGCGGCGGTAGAGGCAGCAAAAACCTCCGACGTGGCGGTTGTGTTTGTTGGCAACCAGCCGACCTGCGGCATGGGTTGGGGCCATTGCCCCGATCCAACCGAAGGCAAAGAAGCGTTCGACCGCAAATCAATCAGCATGAATCCGGATCAGGAGAAACTGATCCAGGAGGTCTACGCCGCGAATCCACGAACCATCGTCGTCCTTGTGTCCAGCTTTCCATACACCATTAACTGGGTGCAGGAGCATGTGCCTGCAATTCTCCACATGGCCGCGAACAGCGAAGAAGAGGGTCCCGCTATCGCGAATGCGCTGTTCGGCAAATACAATCCCGGGGGACGTCTTGTCGTTACCTGGCCGAAATCCATCGACCAATTACCGCCGCTGATGGACTACAACATCCGCGATGGCCGTACCTACATGTACTTCAAGGGGAAACCCCTTTACCCCTTCGGATTTGGCCTCAGCTACACACATTTCAAGTACTCCAAAATGGAGATCAATTCCCCGACAATTAAAAATAGTGGGCAAGTGACGGTGAGTGTGGATGTGAAAAACGACGGCACCCGCGCCGGGGATGAAGTCGTGCAAATGTATGTCAGCTATCCAGATTCCAAAGTTTCACGGCCACGGGAGCAGCTTCGTGGATTTCAACGCGTGCATCTGGAACCCGGTGCTATGCAGACGGTACGGTTACCGCTAGCGGCCAAGAGTCTGACTTATTGGGACGAAACTGCCGGCCATTTTGTTGTTGAACCAGGAACTGTCAAGGTGCTGATTGGCAGTTCTTCTGCAGATATTCACTTGGAAAAGTCTCTTCTTGTCGCCCAGGCACAACCTTGAGCGACTGGTTCTGTCGGAGGAAACTTCTATGTCCCATCTAGTCTCGAAGCTTCGCCTGAGCCGCCTGACTGTCGTCACTATTCTCTTGTTCGCACCTACGCTGCTGACAGCGCAGACTGGAATTGTTGTCACTAAGACCGCGCAGGGTGCGACAGTCAAGACAAAGACAGACACGCTGCATCTGACGGTGTGCGGCCGTACTTCCATCCACGTCGTTGGCGCGCCGAACTCTGAAAACGACGGCAATGTGCTGGCCGCTACTCCCAAAGAGCCCTGGATGGTCAACCCCTGCACCCCGACGAAGTTCACGCTGGACATCCCACAAAACGCTTCCGCAGCACAAGATGAGAAGCGATTGTGGAATCCCGTGGTCGCTACGTTAGATACCGGCAGTGTGCGGGTGCTAATTTCGCTTGACAGCGGCAGTCTCGAATTCAAAGACGAACAAGGCAATCGGCTGCTGCAGGAGTTTCAGGATCGTCCACGCACGTACCGGCCAGTCACCCGCAATGGCGAGGCACTTTTCAGCGTCGAAGATCGATTTTATCCGGCAGTGCGGGAGGCGCTCTACGGATTGGGGCAGCATCAGAACGGAGTGTTCAACTACCGTGGAACAGTGGTTGAGCTAGCGCAGGCAAATACAGATGTCGATGTTCCGCTGCTGCTGTCGACGAATGGATATGGGATCTTCTGGAACTCAGCGGCCATTTCTTACTACGACAATCGCTTCCCTTCGGAAATGCGTTTCAGCTCCAACACCTCGCACGCCATCGACTATTACTTTCTCTACGGTCCCGACATGGACCAGGTCATCCATCAATATCGCGTCATGACCGGACATGCACCCATGTTTCCTAAGTGGGCCTACGGCTTTTTTCAGTCGAAGGATCGCTATCAGAGCTCTGACGAACTTTTGAAGACTGCGAATGAATATCGCAACCAGCATGTACCTCTCGATGCGATTGTGCAGGACTGGTTCTGGTGGGTGAAACAAGGCGATCCGGAATTCCGTCCCGACGCCTATCCGAATGTTCCAGAGATGTTGCAAAAACTACACGACCAACACGTTCATGCCATGTTGAGTGTGTGGGCGGTTTTCAATCCGCAGGCAAAAAACTTTCTGGAGATGAAGCAGCGCGGACTGGTCGTTCCCGGAACTACGGATTACGATGCGACAAATCCGGCTGCGGGAAACTTTTACTGGAATCACCTGATTGGCAAATTATTCGCGCAGGGCTGGGACGCATTCTGGCTTGACAGCTCAGAGCCGGAAATCGCGTACCCACATGGCGGCGAAAGCGATGCCTCGCTCGAAGACAGAAAGCTGTTCATCGGCAATGGCGCTCTCTACACCAATGTCTTCCCATTGATGCATACCGGAAACGTGTATCGGCATTGGCGCGAGTCTACCGATAAGAAGCGCGTGTTCATCCTGACCCGTTCCGCCTTCGCGGGGCAGCAGCGCAATGCGGCCACCTCATGGTCAGGAGATGTATTCAGCACCTTCTGGGCATTTTCGCGCCAGGTTCCGGCCGGCTTGAATTTCGCACTCTCTGGCATGCCCTACTGGACGACAGACATCGCGGGTTACGGTCCCCCGCTGGCGCGCGACACCCATGACCCGACTTACCAGGAACTATACGCGCGCTGGTTTGAGTACGGCGTCTTCTGCCCCATTTTCCGCACTCACGGTCATCGCGCCAACAATGAGAATGAGGTGTTCTCCTACGGCCCGGTCACGCCAATCCTGATCCGCTACGACAAGCTGCGTTATCGCCTGCTGCCCTACATTTATTCTCTGGCGTGGCAGGTTACAGATCACGATTCGACCATCATGCGCGCGCTTGTGATGGACTGGAGAACCGACCGTAAGACGTGGAATATCGGCGACGAGTATATGTTTGGGCCGGACTTGCTGATTAGCCCCGTTACGCAAGAGGGAGCCACGAGCCGCTCGATTTACTTACCAGCGTCTCCTGCGTGGTATGACTTTTGGACTGGAAATAAAACGACTGGAGGCCAGCGCGTCCAAGCGAGTGCCCCGCTCGATCGCATTCCAGTTTATGTTCGCGCCGGATCGATTCTGCCCATGGGGCCTGAGGTTGAATGGGCCACAGAGAAACCGGATGCACCGATCGAACTGCGTGTTTATCGCGGGGCCGATGGCAGCTTTCAATTGTACGAAGACGCGGGTAACACCTACGCGTACGAAAAGGGGCAGCACGCGGTAATCCCAATCCATTGGAATGATGCGACGAACACTTTGATGATTGGGGTGCGGAAAGGATCGTATCCGCAGATGACGCAGCAGCGGACCTTCGATGTTGTGTTCGTGAGTGCGAATCACGGCGCCGGCATGGAAGTAACGACCACGTCGGACAAGCAGGTGCAGTATAGCGGGACTGCCATCAGCGTGACGCCCTAAGCCTCAGGATCGCGGACCAGCAAGACCTGACAGAACTCGGCGCAATTCCTATTTCGCCGGCGCATTTAGGGGAGTTTTTTTTACAATTCCCTTGCCTTCGACGATGGTGTAAACGGCATCGGCTTGAATGTTGTTAAGGAATTCTTTTTGCCCGCTGGGCCAGACGATTTCCACTTTCGTCATCACCGCATCCTCGCCCAGTCCGAAATGCAGACGGGTATCATTCGACGAAAGATAGCTGCCACCGCCGTGGACCTCGTCG
The DNA here is from genome assembly GCA_040389265.1 of Acidobacteriota bacterium. Lineage (GTDB taxonomy): Bacteria > Acidobacteriota > Terriglobia > Terriglobales > Acidobacteriaceae > JAKAAZ01. Next base: position 26,672 of record JAZKAG010000016.1, on the reverse strand, counting down.
ATCTGCGTCATTTTCGAAGTCACTACGGTCATGCGTGCTCCAATAGCCGCGCGATTGCTTTTCGTTCCTACCATCTGAAATAAGACCCGATGATTGGAATTATTTGTTTCGTTCAGGAAAACGGATGGCGGTGCGCCTATGTTGTAAACAACGACATCGACACTGCCATCATTGTTAATATCGCCGAATGCGGTTCCGCGCCTTGACTGTAAGGGCCCGTCGTTCAATCCAGCAATATCTGCAACTTCGATGAAGGACTTGCCGTCGATATTCCGATACAGCTGAATTGGCTCGCGATATCTCAGCTCATCCGGCAGCGTATCGACCAGCGGACTCACGTTTCCATTGGCTACAAAAATATCTGGCCACCCATCGTTATCAAAATCGGCGAAACCGCTGCCCCAGCGAACAGGAGAATACTTTAGCTGGTCAATCTTCACATCCCATGTAGTATCGACAAATCCTTCGTCACCCTGGTTGTGGAAGAGGGTCATCGGCTGATATCCATATCGGGTCACGACCAGGTCGAATTTTCCGTCACGGTCATAGTCGCCGAAGTCTCCCGCCATGTTGCCCATAGGATGACCGTCTTGACTGAGGGCAACTCCGAGCAACATCGCGTCGTCCTCAAACTTTCCATTGTGCAAATTGTGATAGAGAAAATTCGGACCCTGGTCATTAGCGACAAATAAATCCGGCCAGCCATCGCCATCGTAATCTCCCCAGGAAACACCCATCCCGAGGCGTTTGTCTGGATTATTGACGCCGGCTTTGACTCCCACTTCCTCGAATGTGCCGTCACCTTTGTTGTGAAATAGCAGGTCGGACTCGCCTTCGCTGATGGGGACCTCAATTGGCAGCCCTCGATACGATAACGCCTTCGCACCTGGCTGAGGAAGATGATGAATATCGGTATTGACGTACCGTGACACGAAGAGATCGAGATTGCCGTCGCGATCGTAATCTCCCCAGGCTGCACCGACACTGAAGCCGCCGCCCGCTATTCCCGCTTTCTGGGTCACATCTTTGAATTTGCAGTTTCCCATGTTTTGGTAGAGAACGTTATGTCCGTAACCAGCGATATATATGTCGGGCAGCCCGTCGTTGTTGAAGTCCCCGATTGCAAGACCCATTCCCCAACCTTTGCTTGTCAATCCCGCGACCTGCGTCACATCGGTAAAGTGAAAACCAGCGTCCTGATGATAGAGGGTAATCATCGGATCACCCCCATGCAGAAAGTGATCGATCGACGAATCATTCACGGTGATGATGTCGAGCTTACCGTCGCCATCGCAATCGAACAGCCCGATACCGCCTCCCATGGTCTCCAGCAGATATCGCATCTCCGGCGATGTGTAGGGAACCTTGGTGACTCCGACTTGAGACGCCACATCGTGAAAGTGTATCGGCACTGGGGAAGATGGCGCCGTTGCCGGTGGCAGGAAGATCGCGAGGAGAAATAGTACCGAATGCATAAGCGAAGGGTGAGTGACCGTCTTGGCGCTACCAACGACTTACTCAGAAGCCAAGCTACTTCATCGTTCCTTTATTCGGATTTTGTTCATCTTGCTTTGTTCGCTGAAGGCTGGTCGTCAACATGGAACGCGCATTATCGTCCGTCGGATGAGATTGGAGATAGCGCTGCAGCGGCGGGATGGCCTGCCCATATTGTCCGTCGAGATACGCCGCACGCCCCCAGTTCAAATCCAGTCCTTCTAAACCGGGCGCCCATTTCGCTGTGGCTTGAAAATAGATCGTCGCTTGTTTGTAGTCCTTCTGGATTGCCGCAATGACACCAAGATTGTTGTAGGTGTCTGCAATTGCCGGCGCGAGCTTCGCCTGAACCGCCTGGGCCTTTTGCAACTGCTGCGCGTCGACCGACGGAGGCCGACTTAAGTTATTTCCGGGCAGTTGCGATCGAGCCTCCCCATGCACGGGGCCGCCAGCCTCCGCCTGCTTGGCCTTATCCATCTGCTGTAGCAACCCGTTGGATATCTGGATCTGCTGCCGTGCTTCCTCCGTCTTCCCTGTACGCATTAGGACTCTTGCCAGCAAGTAGTGAGCGCGTTGCACCTGATAATTGTTTCGCGACAGATCACGAGTC
>JAZKAG010000016.1:6395-24558 GCA_040389265.1 Acidobacteriota bacterium | reverse complement strand
CAGCTCGATGGATCGCATCAGCGCCCCCTGGGCCTTCTCGGGTTGATTCATTTCGATATATAATTGGCCCATCATAAAGTCGATATCCGGATCTTGAGGCGCCAGCGTACTCGCCCGCAACAACTCTGTTTCCGCCTCGGGAAAATTATGTTGCTTCATCGCGATATATCCCAACTGCGAATGGCTCAAAACATCGTTGGGAGAAATTTCGAGTTCCTTGCGGAACTCGGCTGCGGCTTTCGCAAAATTCATCTCCCCCATGTTTTGCAGATAGGCTGCGCCCAGCGAATAATGCGCGCCGGGTAGTTTGTCATTCTCGGCAATGGCCTTCTTGAATTCCTCCTCGGCCCGCTCCGAATAGTCTGTTTCCGCATATTGCAGTCCAATATCCATGTGTAGCTGGGCTGTATCGCCGAATCCCTTCAGCATTTCTCCAAAGATAGTCGCCGCCTGTGCTTCTTGCTTCAGCGTCAAGTCCGCACGCGCCAAAGCGAGCCCGTCAGCGTAGTCAGGATCGAGCGCCACCGCAGCTTCCAACTGCTTCTGCGCTTGCAGATTTTCTTTCTTCAGCAACAGCACACGCCCCAGCGCCAGATGAGCGGTTGCGCTGCGTGGAGCTCCCTCTACAGCCTCCTGCGCCAAATCCACGGCCTTCTCAAGGTCACCGGTGGCGATGGCCTCCTGCACGTAATCCAAACGCATCTGCACGTCACCAGGGTCGAGCAGCAGGCCCTCGTCGAACAACGATGCGGCCTCCCTATAGTCGCCGACATTTGTAGAATTTTGCGCCAGCAGATTCAAAGCATGCAGGATAAAGAGCCTAGAGTATTTTGCCGCTTGCGCCATGTCTCCCTGTGAATGCGCTTGCTGAGCCGCATCGTAATCCTGCTTTAGATCTGACCCGGAAACTCGGGACGTCTGGAAGGCGTAAGAAGGGACAACGAACACAGCTGCAAGGAAAATTACCGAAATCGGCAAAGCATTTGAATGTCGGATTCTCAGTGAAAACTTCATGCAGAGACTGGGGTCGGCCATGCCAAAAAATCAGCAGATTGGCTCGCATCCTGGATCTTGAGGCAAGTATAAATCGCGGCCAACGGAACCGGCTCCCTGTTTCAAAGGGATTCGCAACAAAAAAGGTAGGGGCATCCCTTGCGAGATGCCCCAAAGTTCCGCGGAGTTAGGGTTAGAAGTTATATTTCAAGTTCAACGAGATGATTCTCTGCGAAGGCGCTCCGGATTTTTGATCCAGGAAACCCCACGTGGGCGAATTAGTGGCCGTGTTCGGGGTAATCGCCTTGGTTTGATAATCGACGAGATAATTGAGCTTCAACTGGTTGTTGCTGCTGAACTGCGGCAATGGGTGATTCATCCAGTTACCCATCCCAAGGCGGAATTGAACATTTTGGGAGCCCTTGATCGCGAACGTCTTGTAGAAAGCCAGATCGTTTTCGAGATACGCGGCGTTCGCCATGTACGGGTATTTTTGTCCCCCATATTGGCCAATCGCCGGTGCGGCGAAGCAACCCAATTTCACTCGCTGCTTGCTCGCCAGCCCGGAGGTTGGATTGCAGGTCAGCACTGGCATAATGTTCAGCGGAGCGTCTGTTCCGTAGTAGGTGTTGGGACCGATGCTAGAGGTGATTCCCTGCGCCCCAGCGTTGGCCGGAAGGTTGTCATAGCTCAAGGACAGCTGTTGGACAAAGCCACCCTGTACTTCTTGCTCGAGACTTCCGCCTGCCTGCCATGACGTGATACCTGAAACCGTCCAACCATTCACCGCCGCCCGAACCAGAGCGTTGCTGCCATGGATCAACTCTCCAAACTGGTACATGTAGTTTGAGTTGAACAGATAGGGGCGATTGACATTCAACACGCCGTAGTTAGCGCGGACAACGAATGGATTAACCTGCAAGGCTGCTGTTCCCAACTGCTTCTGCCACGTAAAGTTGAAGTCGAAGATGAACCTGCCGGCACGTTTTGACCACTGGGCCTGTAGTGCATTGTAGTTGGAGAAGAAATCCGACTGGTGCATGTGCACCGCATTGGTGCCGTAGGCAAAACCCAACGGGTGATAGTCGGAGAATTGGTTGCACTTTGTTCCGGCGCACGTCGTGCTTACGTTCTCCGGATTGGTTGCAACCAGTCCGGTAGCCGGGTCGGGTGCAAATAATGCGCCCACAGGCGTTTTGTTCTGATCAGCGATCGCATCGAACGATGAGCCGTTGCTGGATTCACCCTGGTTGGTCATCTGGCTGCTGCTGCTGCCGACATAGGCAATATCCAGCAGAGAGTTCCAAGGCAGTTGTTGATCGATCGTCAGGTTCCACGTATAGGTGAGTGGAACTCCGTAGTCGGTGGGATCGGCGCCGGTCTGGCCTCCGTTGATTCCGGTTCCGGGCAAAAACCCGGGTTGTCCTGCAATGGGTGCAGGCGCGATCCCGGCCTTTTGGCCTAAGGGTGTGTTAATTAAGCCAATCTGCGACGCCAGCACTTCCTTACCGCCGGGGAGACTGTAGGTCCGGATATTCTGTGCAGTTTGCAGGTCGGCAGCATAGTCGTTGTACTGGTCCTGCCAACGGTAGGCGCCCCATCCGCCGCGGACCATGGTCCTGCCGGTTCCGAACACGTCGTAGGCCATGCCAAAGCGTGGAGCAAGGAAAGCCAGACGGTTCGGCTGACCGCTAAGCGGTATGCCGGAGCTGATCCCATGCCAATAAAAGCCGGGCTCTGCTTTGCCGGAATAATAGTCCGAGGCGACACGGCTTTGATAGAAGACGGCCATACCGTTGCCAGTGCGGTCGTACCAGTGGCCGACGTGCTCGAGCCGGAATCCGATGTCAATGCTCAGCTTGTTGTTCACCTTCCAGTTGTCGTTCCCATAAAAGGAAATAATCTGATAGGCCATGTCGCTGTTGGGCGACTTGTTGGCCTCGTTGTAATTCGTCGTGGACCCCATGACAAAATCTGCCGTGGGGTTGTTGGGCGAGCCAACGATATAACCGAGGAACGGGTTCGGAGCCTGACCTTGGAAACCCGCGTTCCCGTTATTGGAGAAAGCCCCGTTCACCTGCTGACCGCCCCCCTGGTAATTGGAGGTGTTCTGCGTAAACGCTCCAAATTTCAAGGTATGCGAACCCACAACTTTGGTGAAGTCATCGGCAAACGCCGGGTCTTCTTTGCGCACCTGGTACACGCCCGAAGGCTCGTAGTCATCTCCCTGAGAGAAATCTGGGAATGTGAAGTTTCCGGCCGAATTATAGGCTGGAGCCAGCTTCGACCCAGGACTGAATACCGAACCGTAGCCCGGGGTGGTGGGATAGCCAAAGGTGGTTCTGTAGGCTCCCGTAGGGTCGGCGGGCGAATTCGGCAGGTTGCCATAGCCCCAACTCGCGATCACTTCGTTGGTTGTGGTTGCGTTGAACACGTGGACAAAATGGCCGGCTGCACTCTTGGTGTAGGAGTACTGATACAGACCGCCGCCTGGATACGGGATCGAGTTGGCGGGAGTCCAGTAAATATGCGCGCCATTGCCCTGGTCGAGCGTGGAACTGTACTCCTGTTGGTAGGAAATGAAAAACTTTGTGTTCGCGCTCAAATTATAGTCGACGCGGACACGCCATACCCAGCCGGGAACCTTGTTAGCGATTGGCTCGTAATAGTTATAGCCGCCAGGTGTCGTCGCGGGATTCGCATTTGCCTTCGGCCAGAAAGAAGACAACGCCGTCGAAGCTGGGTCAACGAAGGTCGACGGGATCTTTCCATTCGTAACAGTGGTTCCGTCAGGCAGAACCGTTCCGGTCAAGTCGTTGCACCACTGCCCAGAGACCGCCGACGAAAAACCATTCGGACACAGAGCCCTGTTGTCCGCATTGTCACTCGTAAAGTCACCGGCCATCATTTCGGGTGAAGGAATGTAAGACTGAAGAACGTTGGCATTTCCCTGGTTCTGGATCCATCTCTCGTAACCGCCCCAGAAGAACAGCTTTTTGCCCGTTTTTGGAACATATCCGCCGACGTTGCCGCCCGGATAGTAGTAATACGCGCCGCCTTTTGGTTTGCCCTGGTGGTTGCTCTGCCAGTCGTTGGCGTTCAAAGCGTCGTTGCGTGCGAAGAAGTACGCTTCTCCGTGATACCGGTCGGTGCCGGACTTACTGATAGTGCTAATCACGACCGGGCCAAACTCCTGATCTGCGCCAAAACTCGACGTCAGCACCGTCATTTCCTGCACCATTTCAGGATTGATGGTGCCGATCGAGCCACCCATATTTCCTGGATCGATGACGTTCACACCGTCCGACAACAGCTGTGATGGACCCCGATATTCGGAGCCGCTTACATTCAATCCGTTGCCAACGGAACTGGTCTGCGCATTCACCGTGACGGGGTTGTACGACGGGCCGTTGCTGAGGCCGTTCGGCGTTTGAACCACGCCCGGCAGCACTTTCAGCATTTCTGTCACGTCGCGGCCTGTCAGTGGAACGTTTTGAATGTCTTTGTAATCGAGCACTTCAGATCGCGCGCCTGTAGTGAGCGGAATAATCTGGCTCGTAGCCTGGACGGTCACGCTTTGCGCGGCGGCTCCAATTGCGAGTGCGAAATTAGGAATCGTACGTGAGTCACCGGCATGCAACACAATCCCGGTAATTTGTTTAGAGACAAATCCCTTGGCTGTCGCCTGGACAGAGTAGGTGCCTGGGACCAAAGACGGAAACGCGAAGAATCCCGTCGCACCACTCGTCACCTGCCGTGTGTCTTTCGTCGCTTCATTGGTCAGGGTGACTTGTGCGCCGGGAATGACCGCGCCAGATGGATCCTGCACGGTGCCGGAAACGGTCGCCTCTGTCTGCGCATGCACAAAAGGTAGAAAGACAAAAAGCAGCGCCATTACCATCAGGAGACCAGCACTGCGCTTCAAAAAGGATAGGTTGACGTTCGCAGACCTGCCGAACCCATGCAACTGCTTCATCTTGCCTCCAAAGGCCCCGAGGGGGTGTTCATGTGACTCTTAACTCACGGATTTTCCATCTAACCAAGCGGCGACCTGAAAACATAGCACCGACTAAATCGCTTTACTTGGCCGCAGCAATGTTTATTCCAATTGAAGGTGGATTGTCAAGCTGTTTTTTGGCTCTCTAAACTGTTTTAGTCCCCATGCGAGGAGGGAAGAGTTGCCAGAGCCTGATACCGCTAGACGCTGTCGATGACGGGAAACATTTAGACAATCGCTTTTCTTGAATCTGCCTCCAGAACTGAAGCAGGATCTAATCGCGATTTCCTGAGGCCAGAAAATCTCTGAAAAATGTTGGGTCGGTACCACGAAATGTCTGCGACGCCGGGCAAATATAAGGCGAATCGTGGCCGACTTTTTCAGAGGCACAAGCGAGCTCTCCAAAAATCGGATCCGATCCGAAGCAGAAGTTTGTCGATGGGATCGACGCCCAAGATTGCGACGGTGCAGTCGGAGTGGCCGCGACCTCATTGAGGCAATGCGCTAGATCGACGCGAAACGAACTGCTCTCGGTCGCGATTGAATCTTATTCCGGCTTTGGGTGTGACCCGGTAAACGGGGAGCAGCACGGCTTCTGCGTGGGACGCAGTTGCATAAACTCCACCCGCACACCGTCCGGATCATACAGATTGACCTGATATTTTCCGTCGCGACCCATCAGCTTGTGCGAATCCGGAGAGGGCTTCCAGCCTCGTTGAGAAAGCTTGGCAACCACCGTATCGATGTCTACCACTCCCAGAGAAAAATGGTCGACAATTCCCAGCTCTTGATGGCTAGGATTTGCAGGAACATTCAGGATGTACTCGATCCAGTCCGTGCCGTTCGGCACCTGGATTGAAATGAAATCTGTCACGCCGTCTTTCATCCCGCCCTTCCAATACGGCCTGAATCCAAGAATCTTCTTATAGAAGCTGTCCTCGACAGGAACGCTATGAATAATGAATCCGGCGTGGATCATTTGCGAACTAATGGCGCGCGAATCCGGAGCCGAATGCGGCGGGAGCGGGCCACTCTGGACAAATTCAACTGTGTTCCCTTCGGGATCTTTCACGCGAAAGCCCTGGCTGCCATCCGTCCAGCGGCTGACCGCAGTCGGCACCGTGACTCCGTGCTGGGCCAGATACAACCGCATCTGTTTCGCATCCGTTGTCGCAAATGCGACGTATCGGAGAGGACGCTGATCGGGGCTGGTGGCGGGAACTATTTCTACCCACTGCTTCGGCACACCAAAGAAACGTAAACCATTTGGAGCTTCGATGGAGGGAGTTGCCACCCACCCGATGGTTTTCTCATAGAAGGCTCGATCCGCAGTAAGGTTTTGCGCCGCCAACCCGATGCCTGCAATCCCAGTAATCGAAGGACGGGTCACTGAGGTTTTCTGGGAGAACGCCGACGTAGCCATGCCAGCTATTAGCGCCAGGCAAAAAAGATTTTTCACAAGATCTCCTTCGTACCGCCTGCTTCACTCTACGTTCTACAGCATACTGCCGAACCGGCCCTCACGACATCCAAAGGTCCATACTGAATCGCTTTACTACTGGCATATTACAATTCACTCCATCTGTTTTAGCGTCGCTCATGGCGCTGGCCGAGCGATCGCTCACAGATTGAACAAGGAAAGCGGGACCGCATTCGCCATCGCGCGATAACCAGCGGGCGACGGGTGCAGATGATCGCCGGAATCGTAGCTTGGCCGTAATCGGTCGGGTTGGCTCGGGTCCCTCACCACCTGGTCGAAGTCAATGACCGCATCAAAATGCCCCGGGGCGCGAATCCAAGCATTCACTTCGGTTCGATCCACTTCGTCTCTGGCTGTTGGACGGTAGTAGTCGGAACCGGCATAGGGCGTGATTGTTGCGCCGATGATTTTAATCCCATGCGTGTGGGCGCGCAGAATCATCTGCTGAAACGCGGCCAGGATCTGAGCGACCAACGCTTCGTGCTCGGCAACCGGAACCTCGCCCTGCCGCGTCAGCCTACCAAGATCGTTCACGCCCTCAAGCACAATCAAATAGCGCACGCCGGTCTGCGCTAGGACATCTCGATTGAATCGCGCCAGAGCATTCGGCCCCAGGCCATCCACCAGAAGATGGTTGCCACCGATGCCCTGGTTCAATACGCCGATCTGCCTTGTTATCGGAGAACGCTCTAGCCGTTCCGCGAGGATGTCTGTCCAGCGATCGTTTCCATTGGTCGTGGACGCGTGTCCGTCGGTGATGGAATCTCCCAGAGCCACGACCGAAACTGCATTCGCGGACGTTGTCACGTCGACCCCGGCAATTTGATACCAGTGATCCACCTTCGTTACATTCGGCAACGTGGCGGCCGACACCAGGTTGCCATGCACAGCATACGATGTGGCACGCGAACCGGGATGCCCTGTCTCCGGCGCGGGCGGCTCCTGCAAATGGAAACTGATCGCAAGATTGGAGAGCGCCCTCACCGGATAATCGACAGGGTCGGAGATATATTCAGCTCCCGCCGGAATCACTACCTCCGAACTCCCGCCGAACGTCAGCGCCCTATCAGTTGTTACGTCGATTTCGTCGCTCGCCGCTGATACCGGACGTGCAATGTGGACGGAATCTACATGTAACGGAGAGGTGCCGAACGCATTTGACAGATGCACGCGCAACTCCCCGCCGCCGACAGAAAGATGCACGATCTGGCGCAGCGTCGCATCTCGCAATTCATCTGGAGGAAGCGCATTCGCCGGCTCCGGGACCTGCTGCGACGACGCCCACGTGCCCACCCAATGCGCGGCAGGAGGCGCCGCGTTCTGCGCGAGAGTGGGCAACACCGTTATCGCGGACAGGCAGATGGCCAACTTGAGTGTGATCTGAAATCTAAATCGCATTAGAGTTGCCCGGTTTCTGCACGTGGACTAGCATAGCCCTTGTTTTCTGCATCGGCCAAATTTTATCCGGAGGATCAAGTGCACTCTAACTCGTCGGCTCGAGCCATTCGTCTTCTGCTTTGCAGCCTCTTCTTGTCCGCAGCCGCCGCTAGTGCTTCGACTCCTAGGCAGGTACGCGATGGTACTGGAGCCTTCGCCACCGGGCATTATCGCAATTTGTTTGAGGAAACTGGTCATACCCAGGCGCAAATCGACGCCAAAATCAACGGCGTTTTCGATCAGCTGTTTGACGGTGATCCAAAGACGCAGGCATTGTATTACTCCGCCGAAAAAATGCGGACTGTCCGCTCGCAGATTTGTCGATGCGCTCGGGGACGCACACCTTTCCAGTGGAGAGATAGTACGACGGCCTGCTCTATTTGATGAGCTTGATGCATTGTGGCGTACAGTTCCGTATCTGGACGCCGAAATAAGCCGCACAATGCAGGAAAGGGGAAACGCCGCAATGGTTGTTCAGCGATGGATGCGGGTGACAAAGCCAATGCATCTGCGATTGCCATTGCTGGCTGTGTTCGTACTCTGCTGCAGCTCGCTTATTGCATCCACATTCGGCGAAACTTCGTACATCGAACACTCTGCATCGCCCGGTAGCTTCCCCGTCGCGGCGAACGGCCGCGCCACTCCGATCTATGTGGACGCCAATGACGACCCAGGGGTCGTCCGCGCTACCTACGATTTGCAGTCTGACATTCATCGCGTCACTTATTTAACACCGAACATCACGCATGGCGCACCGTATCCGGCCGACGTAATCCTGATAGGCACCATCGGCGGCAGCAGCATCATCGATCGGCTCATCCGCGACAAGAAAATTGATGGGGCCGCGATTCGCGGAAAGTGGGAATCAAACTTGATCCAGGTGGTTGCACGTCCGCTGCCTGGAGTCGCCAGCGCTCTGGTGATTGCCGGCAGCGATAGGCGCGGAACCATTTTCGGAATTTACGACATGTCCGAGCAGATTGGCGTGTCGCCATGGTATTGGTGGGCGGATGTGCCTGTCCCGCATCGAGACGCGCTCTACGTGAAGTCAGGGAGATATATCGAAGGCGAGCCCGCCGTAAAGTACCGCGGGATTTTTCTCAACGATGAAGCCCCATCGCTCACAAACTGGGTCAGTGAGAAGTACGGCGGCTTCAACCATTTTTTTTACGAGCGTGTGTTTGAATTACTGCTCCGCCTGAAGGCAAATTATCTCTGGCCCGCGATGTGGAACAGCGCATTTTATGAAGATGATCCGCTGAATGGAAAGCTCGCGGATGAGTATGGCATCGTCATGGGAACCTCCCATCACGAACCTATGATGCGGGCCTTCCAGGAATGGCAATGCCACGGCGTGGGTCCGTGGGACTATGCGACCAATGCGGCCAACCTGAACGCATTTTGGGAAAACGGAATCCAGCGTGGTCGAAACTGGGAAAGCACCATCACCATCGGCATGCGCGGCAACGGCGACGAACCTATGTCGGCCGCCGATAACATCGCGTTGCTGGAAAAAATCATCACCACCCAGCGAGGCATCATCGCTAAAAATCTGACACCCACGCTGGCTGCCGATCCGCAGGTCTGGGCCCTTTATAAAGAGGTGCAAAGCTATTACGAGAAAGGTATGCGTGTCCCCGATGATGTGACGCTACTATGGAGCGACGACAATTGGGGAAATCTTCGCCGACTGCCTACATCCGCAGAGCGTAAGCGAGCTGGCGGCTCTGGAATCTATTATCACTTCGATTATGTGGGTGATCCGCGCTCCTATAAGTGGCTCGATACCTACCCCATCACCAAGGTCTGGGAACAGATGAATCTGGCTCATTCGTACGGTGCGAATCGTATCTGGGTGGTGAACGTAGGCGACTTGAAGCCGATGGAATTTCCTATCGAATTTTTTCTGGATTACGCGCGCGACCCAAATCGCTGGAATCAAGACAATCTCTCTACCTACACGCAGCTATGGGCGGCACCAAATTTCGGACCGGAACATGCCGCCGAGATTGCCGACCTGATCTGGAAATACACCAAGTACAACGGGAGGCGCAAGCCGGAGCAATTGGAGCCGAATACCTTCAGCCTGATTCATTTCAAAGAAGCCGAGCGCGTGTACTCAGATTGGCGAGCGATCACAAAGGAGGCTGAACGCATTCAGCAGGAGCTTCCGCCCGTGTACCATGATGCCTTTTTCGAACTGGTCTTATATCCGATCAAGGCGTCGGCCATTGTGAATGAGTTGTACATCACGGCTGGAGAAAATCGACTTTCTGCAACACAGGGACGCGTTAGCGCCAACGACCTGGCGGCGCGCGCGCGTATGCTATTTGCCACGGACGCCGCGCTTTCCTCGGAGTACAACCATCAGCTTGCCCATGGCAAGTGGAATCACATGATGGACCAGACTCACATCGGCTATACCTACTGGAACCAGCCTCCATTGAACAAAATGCCGGCGGTGAGCGAGGTGCAGCCTGCGTCTGGCGCAAAGATGGGAATCTCCGTCGAGGGGTCCGCCGTCGCTTCCGATCGCGCGCTTGGATTTGATGGCGGTGGGTTGTCTTTGCCGACGTTCGACGTCTACAACCAGCAAACGCGATTCGTCGATGTCTTCAACGAAGGAGATCAGCCGTTCGCGTTCACCGTTCGCACCGATCATCCCTGGATCGCGGTGACTCCGGATCATGGCACCGTCGCAAAAGACCAGAGACTACTCGTTCACGTCAATTGGAACCAGGTCCCCGAAGGCGAGAATTCGGGTGCCTTTTCGATCTTCCAGCGTTCTGGTCCGATGATGACCGTCCATCTTGTTGCATCGAAACCGGCGACACCTTCGCGCAAAAATTTGCAGGGATTCGTCGAGAGCAATCATTATGTCTCGATTGAGGCTGCGCATTACACGCGCCGAACCAGCGAAGGCGAGGCGCATTGGGCAAACCTTCCAGACTTCGGCGAAACGCTCTCCGGAATGACCATCTTTCCGGTAACCGCGACGAGCGTGCTACCGCCAAAGCCTGCGGCAACGCTCGAATACAAAATGTATTTATTCGAGCCCGGGACCTACCAGGTAGAGGCAGTTCTTGCGCCGACGCTGAACTTCGTTCCGGGGCGTGGACTCCGCTATGCCATCTCGTTTGATAACCGACCATCCCTCGTCGTGGATGCGCTGGCTAACCAGTCTGAGAAAGCCTGGGCCACAGCCGTCAGTGACGGAGTTCGCAAGGTCATGTCGACATTGACCATCGAGAAACCCGGCTATCACACCCTGAAATTTCGCATGGTGGATCCGGGACTCGTGTTGGAGAAGCTAGTTATTAGCCAGGGCCCGATCCCGTCCAGTTACCTTGGACCTCCCGAAAGTTACCATCCATAGACGTTTGGAGCGACAAATTCCGGGTTAAAATCCAGCAAGTTGATCCCACTGGCCAACGATTCGTAAATTTGGGCTGCGAGGTTTCCTGGCGGAACTGTCGCGATAAAAGGTCCCACTTATCCACCAAGCTTTTCAACGACCGTTCATCATTTTATGCATCTGAGCGCCTACTATGTTGATGTAGGGTTGCTGGACGTACCAGCGGCTCCGACTTACGCTTTGGAACTTCTCGGTACTCTCTCTGATCATCGTCGGCGTGGGTGCGACCACTTGGTTTCTTATTCAGCACAGCCTTGATCTGGCGGCTGCAAAATCGTTGGAGCTCATGCCACACGGGCAACCCTCCGCAGTACAAACGTTGCTATCTCAAGTCGCGTCGATCGCGCTGCTGCATGTTTTCGTGCGCGACGTTCTGATTCTGATGCCGCTCATACTGTTTCTGGCTGCACTTCTCGGCTACTGGATGAGTCGCAAAGCAATACATCCTATGTCAGACCTGGCACGCCTGTCGCGGCAGGTCTGCGACCACAGTGTGAATCTCCGCCTCCCTGTTGCATCGGTCAACGACGAGTTCTCCGACATTTCGACGACCTTAAACCGGATGCTGAACCGCGTCGAAGCCAGCGATCATAGTATTCGCGACTTCACCGCAAACGCGTCCCTGGAGCTCCAAACGCCTGTCTCGCTGATTCGCTCTGAGGTGGATGCTGCTCTCTCCTCACCCAGAAGCAACCAACAGTACCGCGAGTCGTTTGCCAACGTGCAACAAGAAGTGATCCATTTGAGCGGCGTGCTTGACAACATGGTGATGCTTGCGCGGGCCGATGCTGGGACGGAGATTCTCAGCTTTGAAGTCATTGACGCAGGCCGTTTGGTGCGGCGTATCGGAGAGAAGTGGAGCTCTTCAATGCGACAAGGGTTGCTGGAATTTCACGTGGAGACTTGCTGCGCTCCGGCACTCATTCGCGCCGATCTTGTCAGTATTCAGCGCCTGCTGAATATTCTGCTTGAAAACGCCTGTCGCTACACGCCACCCGGCGGCTCTATTACGTTGAGTGCGTCCGCGGATACCGAACGCGTATTACTGGAGGTTCGGGATACAGGAATCGGAATTTCCGGGGAGCACTTGCCGCGACTCTTCCAGCGCTTCTATCGCGTTGACTCCGTACGCAGCCGACAGCTGGGTGGATCTGGTCTCGGCCTGGCACTCGCCAAGTGGATCGCGGATCAGCACCAGGCTACGTTTATTGTTGAGAGCGAAATCGGCGTCGGAACGTGTTTTCGCGTCGCCATCGAGCAACAGCGCGGTCCGGAACCACACCTGAGAAGAAATCTGGTCATGGCCAGCAGCGCCTAATCCAGGCCCTCGCGTCACGCATATCAATTCCCATAGACTCTAGCAGCAAGGCCCTCTTGATATATTTCCAGGGTGCCAAGCGCTCACATGTCCGCGACTTACGCTGAGATGTAAAAGATGGACTGTAACATTTGGTGCCGAAGAAGGGACTCGAACCCCCACACCCTTGCGAGTACATGGACCTGAACCATGCGCGTCTGCCAATTCCGCCACTTCGGCCTGTGTTTCAGAGGCTAGCTGGCCGCCAGAAAATAAGCGGCAGTCCTTACTCTTACAAAGACAGCAGACGCTGTCAACATGTGCTTCCCATAGGTAGATTCAGGTGTAACGCTGAACCTTTTGTAAATGGCGCATTTGCAATCGCCGTGTACACGAGTATTCTGGGATTTCGTTCCTGATGCGTAGTGTTAAAACGATGGGCCTACGCGAAAGGGAAAAAACCACAACGAAAGGTTTTCGGCATGACGAACTCTTCACTTGCCAATTCCGCCAGTATTCCCCCTGAGCTCTCCACCGAGATTCGCCGACTCATGCACGACTTGAGCAATGCGCTCGAAATTGTATTGCAGGCTGGATATCTGCTGACGACTGCGGAAACAGAAGAGCCGGTGAAGGAGTGGATCGGCCTGCTGGATGGTGGTGCACAACAGGCCTTGAAGATTCATCAACAACTGCGAGATTATATCCGCGTACACAGCTAACCGACCGGAATGTCATCTGCCGCGATTAGACCAATTGCGCATCCAGCGTGATCTCCGCCGCCTTCAATAGGCGCGAGATCGGACAATTTACTTTTGCTTCATTGGCTGCGGTGGCAAACGCCTCTTTGCTGGCGCCGGGAACTTTGGCGCGAGTCGTCAAATGGATTTTCGTCACCGTTGGACCCGTCTGCAACATCTCCAGCGTCAAGTCAGCCTCGGTTTCCAGTGACTCCGGGTTCAAGTTCGCCTTAGTCAACTGACCGCTCAGCGCCATTGTGAAACAGCCGGCGTGAGCAGCGGCAATCAATTCTTCCGGGTTGGTCCCTTTACCGTCTTCAAACCGGGTATGAAAAGAATAGGCGGTATCCTTCAAGGTTCCGCTCTCGGTTGAAATGGTACCCTTGCCGTCCTTCAGTGTTCCCTTCCAAACTGCACTTGCTTTCCGTTGCATGTATTCCTCCTTGGATTGGTTGAGGATGGGCTGGGAACCTCTGGGCTCCGCGACCCGTGGTTGAAACTCCAGAATAGCAGCCGCACATGGCCGAGTCGAACCCATCAACCACGGATCGATGTCGCATTTTCCCTGTACAGATCGCTGATAATTCACGCCGAACCAACGCAGCTTGCGACGGCAAAGTAAGGCGGGGCAAGCTGGCTTTCCAGGTTCCGACGCCGATTAATGAATGTCGGTGGCAGCAAAAGGTTGGGGTCGGAGTGGCAATTCAAAGGAGAAAACAGAGCCGTGGCCAACTTGGCTGGTCACGCTGATGGTTCCACCATGGGATTCCACGATGGCTTTGGCAATCGCCAATCCCATTCCCGTTCCATGCACCTTATAGCGGTGTCCGGTTCCTCGATAAAACTTGTCGAATATGAAGCTTTTCTCCAGCATTCCAATTCCCACTCCGCGATCCGCGACGCTGACGACAAGCACATCTCTGCTTTCCTCCGCGCTGATGAAGATCGGACTTCCGGGAGGCGAATACTTCGCGGCATTTTCTAACAAATGATGCAGCACTTTTTCGATCATGCGCAGGTCGAACGGAAACGGCCGCAAACCTTGCGGAAGTCGTACCGTGATCGGATGCGCCGCGACAATTTCCTGCGCATTCTTCACCGATTCCTCCACCAGCTCGTGAACGCGATGCAGTTGCAGGTCAAGCTGCACTTGGTGGGCGTCGAGTTGCGCCATCTCTACTGCCTCTTCAATCAATCGGTTCAGTCGACCGCTCTCTTCATCGATAATGGATAGCAATTCGTCACGCTGCTCAGCCGTCAACTGTAAGTCTGAACGCAGACTGCTGACAGCTCCCATGATTGAGGTAAGAGGGGTCCTCAATTCATGGGTGACGGAATCGAGCAGCGCGCTGCGGATTCTTTCGCTTTCACGTGCGGCCTCGGTTTTGCCGAGTTGCTCAACCGCGCCGGCGCGCTCCACCGCAATTGCCACCATGCTTCCGAGGGCGTCCAGACTTTGCCGCGAGGGGCACTTGCCCAGAATCCCCAGGGCTCCAATGGGGCGTACCCCCATCATCAAAGGCACCAGGCAGACTCTCTTTTCGTCGTTTCTTTGGATGTCACGTTCGCGTGAGGCGGCGCGAAGCATCTCGTCGCTAATCTCCTCGCTGCTTCGCCCGGAATGGTAAACACTGCTCCGCGAATTCACCAATAGAGCCGTCCCTTCGGTGAAAAACGTAGCTGTAACGATCGTGGGAATAGAATTCAACAGATCGAGGATGTTGTCCGTTGTCAGCAACTGTCGGCTGAAGTCGTACAAACGTTCCATTTCAATTCGCTGGCTCGTGGCTTCGTTCGCTTCATCCCTGGCACGATCGGAAAGCCGACTGGATAAAATCGCGGTCACCAGGAAAGCGCTCAGCGAAACCCAATTCTGCGGATCGGCGACCGTGAATCTTCCGGTGGGGGGCAAAAAGAAAAAATTGATCGCCAGAGTGGAGAAAATCGACGTGAAGATAGCGTTTGAAAGCCCCCACCTTCCTGCAACAAATAAAACGTATAACAATAGTGTCAGCGATACTGTGGTGTGATTGACATGCAACAGAGAAAAATAGATCCAGACAATCAGGCTCACAGCGACCGCGGACAACAAGTACCGCAACGTCGGAGATGTGCTATATCGCAGCATCATAGCAATTCTACTCAGGTCAGATAAACCATGACGCGGCAACCGGACAATGTAAAGCCCGTCAAAACGCCGGAGCAATGGCTGGAAACCGCCGCGCCCGAAAAAATCGCGGGCATTTTGAAGGTCTTTCTCGGCTACGCGCCAGGCGTCGGCAAAACATTCAGCATGCTCAGCGAGGCCATTCGACGCCGCAATCGAGGCGAAGATGTGGTCATCGGATTTATCGAAACCCACCAGCGTCCCCGTGTGATCGAATTGGCCAAACAGTTGGAGGCGATCCCTACCCGTAAGGTGGATTACAAAGGCACCTTCTTTGAAGAGTTAGACCTGGATGCGGTGCTATCGCGAAAACCTCAGGTGGTGCTCATTGACGAGCTGGCGCACACAAATATCCCGGGCTGCAAACACGCAAAACGGTACGAGGATGTTTTGGAGGTCCTGCAACATCGCATCGACGTGATGTCGGCGCTCAATGTTCAACACGTGGAGAGTGTAGCTCCCACCGTTCAAAGCATCACCGGCGTGACAGTGCGGGAGACCGTTCCCGATTGGGTGCTGGGTCGCGCCGATGAAGTTGTACTGGTCGACGTAACTCCGGAAGCGCTGCAGACCCGCATGCGGCGCGGCGATATTTATCCGGCCGAGCGCATTGAAAGATCGCTGGCAAACTTCTTTCGTCGCGGCAATCTGCTCGCTCTGCGAGAACTGGCGCTGAAACGAGTGACGCATGCAGTCGATCAGAACCTGGATGCCTACCTGCGCAGAAAGCAATTAGGGCAGGATTGGGTGGTGCAGGAACGGGTCGCCGTTTGCATCAGTTCCAACCCCGCATCGCAGCAACTCATTGCCCGCGGCGCCCGGATGGCGGAGGGGATGGACGCAGAGTTTTACATTCTGCACGTCGATTTACCCGACGATGCGATTGAAGAAAAAAGCAGAAACCTGGCGGCAAATCTACGCTTTGCCGAAAACCTTTCGGCGCGTATCTTCCATGTCCAGGGCGGCAAAGTCGCCAGTGCCATCGCCGATTTTGTGCGTGAGCATCGCATCACACAGATTATCCTTGGACGCTCGGCGGTTCGGGGGTGGCGCAATTATCTCTACTTCATGGCCATCCAGAAACTATTGCGCGAGGCTCCTCACGTCGATGTGCACATCGTGACCCAGGAACCGCATTGAGACCGCAATGACAGATCCATCCATTCCACGGCGCAATGTGACGGAGACATCCAGGATCTTGATTGTCGACGATGAGCCCCAGATTGTTCGCGTACTCTCCATGGCCTGCACCGCGCAGGGCTATCGAGTGAAGTCTGCGCCGGACGGAGAATCTGCGCTGAACGTACTGAAAAGCTGGCCCGCCGACCTGGTCATCACCGACCTCTCCATGCCGAATATGGATGGCGTGGAGTTGTGCCGTGAGATTCGAAAACAGCCATGCAACGTGCCCATTCTGGTGCTATCGGTACGTAACCAGGAGAAGGTAAAAGTCGAAGCCTTGGACGCTGGCGCCGATGACTATGTGACCAAGCCATTCCAAATCGACGAGCTTCTTGCCAGAGTTCGCGCTGCATTGCGTCGCTTCAAAAATTCCACGACCTCAGACAAGACTGGGGAGATAGTGGTTGGTGATTTCCGCATCGATCCCGCCTCGCGTCAGGTCTTCGTGCAGTCCAGGGAAGTCCATCTAACTCCGAAAGAGTTTGACTTGTTACACGCGATGTCGCTTTCTCCGGATCGGGTGATCACTCGCCGTAGCCTGATGATAGCGGTTTGGGGAGGCTATAACGTGGATCAGCCTGAATCTCTGCGGGTGCTGATAGGCCAGCTTCGTCGCAAGATCGAGCCGGCGGATGAGCCCAAATATATCCTTACAGAGCCCTGGGTAGGATACCGCTTCGTCCCCGAAGGGTTTCATCCGCAGCCTTCCTTATAACTTTCTTACGATCTTCTTATCCCGTTTTTATACACGTTCTGGCCAACTAACGATGGCGACGGATTTACGCCGAGGCGGAACGATGTATCACGCATTTGTCGTTGCAATGATCGCTATCGTGGCGATTGAAATTCTCGCATTTTGCTATTGGTGTTTTGTGCGCACCAGGAAGGCACGCAAATCAAAAAGTACTCGATCGGTCTATCCTTTAGGTGAAATCGAACCATCCAGCAGATCTAAAAAGACTTCACGTAACCTCTGGTGCTTGCTGCTGGCTGCACTTTGGATAACCGCGTCGGCCCGCGCACAATGGAAACCGCAAACAACGGAACAGCTGCAGCAACAAGTCCAGACTCTTCAAAAACTGGTTCAGCAATTGCAATCGCGCGTAGACGCCTTGGAAAAGGAGCAGGGAGTTGGCACACCCGCCACTCCAGCTACCGGCGCAGCTGTAACTCCGACTGCATCCGCGTCAGCGAACCAAGGAACCACTTTGCAGCCAGCGTTGCCCTCTACCACCCCCGCGCCCGCCGCCGTCGCAACTACGCCCATGCCCGCCGCTCCTCCCACCGAGTCGACAACTCAGGCCTTGGCCATTCCCAGCTTTCTCGGCGGCACAACACTCAATTTCACAGTCGACGGCTACTATGAATACAATTTCAATCGACCGATTGGGCAGATGAATCAGCTTCGCGCCTACGATATCTCTGCCAACAGCTTCAGCCTGAACCAGGCGGACA
>JAZKAG010000016.1:0-6385 GCA_040389265.1 Acidobacteriota bacterium | reverse complement strand
TCCGACGGATGCTGCGCACGGAAAACGAATCGGGGGACGGCTCGACATTATGTTTGGCCAGGCAACGGAAACCCTGCAGGGAAATGCAAACAACGAGCTGCATCCAGATACTTGGAGAAATGTGTTCCAGGCCTACGGCACCTACGTCGCTCCTGTCGGCAGCGGTCTAACCATCGACTTTGGTAAGTGGGCCAGCGCTCTTGGGGTGGAGGGCAATTATACGAAAGACCAGATCAACTATTCGCGTTCGTATTTCTTCAATTTTCTGCCCTCCTACCATATGGGATTTCGCAGCGCCTATACGTTCAACCCCAAGCTAACCGTTGCCTATTGGCTGGTGAACGGGGCCCAGCAAACGGACGCCTTCAGCGGATTTAAATCTCAGAACTTTGCATTCACTCTTCACCCGGTGAGCATCCTGAGTTGGCAGATCAATTATTTCTTCGGCCAGCAGCAACGCAGTTTTGTGCTCAGCGGAAATCCGGACTCAACCCAAACGGCGACACCAATTGTGCCAACGCCGAACGGAAAAGAGCATATTTTCGACAGCTACGCCACCTGGAATGTCACCCCCAAGTGGACTTTAGTCGGCGAGGGCGACTACGTTATCGACCGTGTGTACAGCGAGTCAGCTCCGCGACAAGTTTCCGGCGGCGCTGCTTACCTCAACTACCAATGGACCCACAAGTTTGCGCTAGCGACGAGGTTCGAGTACCTATCCGACCCTCAGGGGCTGTTCACCAATGCATCGCAAGCACTGAAGGAGTCGACGGTGACTGCAGATTGCCAGTTGGCGGATGGGTTCAAAGTATTTCTCGAGTGGCGGAGGGACTTCTCAAACCAACTGTACTTCCACACCGCCACCGTGGATCAACTTGTTGCCCAGCAAACCACCGCAGGCTTCGGGCTGGTCTGGTGGTTTGGGCAAATGAAGGGCGCATGGTAAACGCATTAGGAGGAAAAACGCATGAACGATTTCTGGATGGTTCTTCTGTCGCTTCTATTTTTTGCAGTGGCAATTGGATACACGCTCGGATGCGAGCGCTTAAGGTAACCCCATGCATATTGAATCCGCAGTCCTGCTCCTAATTTCATTCTCCATGCTATTCGCCCTATTACGTCCGGAGAAATTCTAGCCATGACCCCGAATGGATGGTTTCAGATTGGGCTTTACTTTCTCCTCATCGTGCTCATCGCGCGACCACTCGGCGTCTACATGGCCAACGTCTTTCAGCGAAGAAAAACATTCCTCGATCCTGTGATGATCCCAGTTGAAAGGATTCTTTACAGGTTGACCGGAGTCGAGGCAGACAAGGAGATGCGCTGGACGGAGTATGGAATCGCGATGCTGCTTTTTAGCCTTGTCTCGATGCTGGTCTTGTATTTGATCGAGCGTGTGCAAACCTGGTTGCCGTGGAATCCACAGCACCTGCCCAATGTACCCGCCGCCTTGGCACTGAATACAGCTGCTTCTTTTACTACAAATACGAATTGGCAATCGTATGTGCCAGAAAGCACGATGACCTATCTGACACAAATGGCCGGGCTCGCTTATCATAACTTTGCGTCAGCGGCTGTTGGCATTGCGCTGGTTATTGCATTCATCCGCGGCATCAGCCGTCGCGAGCAGAACACTCTGGGTAATTTCTGGGTGGATGTTAGTCGCGCAATCCTCTGGATCTTGCTTCCTGTTTCTATCTTGTTTTCCCTGGTGCTCGTTTCACAGGGTGTTGTGCAAAATCTGCATCCTTACAGCACCGCACATCTCGTTGAACCGCAAACATTTGTTGCACCCGATAGCGCTGGAAAGCCCGTCGCTCAGACTATTACCACCCAGACGATCGCACAGGGCCCCGTCGCATCGCAGGAAGCCATCAAGATGTTAGGAACAAATGGCGGCGGTTTTTTCAACACCAACAGCGCTCATCCGTTCGAGAATCCGACTCCACTTTCCAACCTCCTTGAGATGCTTGCTATCTTCGCAATCAGTGCAGGCCTGACCGTCACCATGGGACGCATGACAGGCTCTCCGCAGCACGGCTGGGCTGTTTTTGCGGCTATGGCGATCTTGTTCCTCGCCGGTGTCACCACGGCCTATTGGGCAGAAGCACGAGGCAATCCGCTGATTCACGGTGTAGCCCAGCAGCCAACTGAGACCCAGGCCGGGGGCAATATGGAAGGCAAGGAAGTTCGATTCGGAATCGCCAACACTGCGCTATTCGCCACCGTAACCACCGACGCGAGTTGTGGCGCCGTCAACGGCATGCATGACTCGTTTACCCCATTGGGCGGAATGGTCCCCATGATCAACATCATGCTGGGAGAAATCGTCTTTGGCGGCGTGGGTTCAGGCATGTATGGGATGTTGATTTTCGTTGTTCTTTCCGTCTTCATCGCCGGATTGATGGTTGGTCGAACGCCGGAGTACATGGGTAAGAAGATCGAAGCCTACGACGTAAAAATGGCGATGCTCTACGTCCTGATTTTCCCGCTGCTGATTTTATGTCTTAGTGCGGCGACAGTTTTGTTGCCGCATCTTGGATTGGGTAGCTTGACGAATGGAGGTCCACATGGACTATCAGAAATCCTGTACGCCTTTTCATCGGCTGCCGGAAATAATGGCTCCGCTTTCGCCGGACTGAATGCCAACACGAATTACTACAACCTCGCTCTCGCGATTGTGATGCTGAGTGGGCGTTTCCTGATGATTGTGCCTATGTTGGCGGTCGCCGGAAATTTGGCTCGGAAGAAAATCGCTCCCGCGTCGGCAGGCACATTTCCAGTGACGACTCCGTTATTCACCATTCTTCTCACTGGAGTGATTGTCATCGTCGGTGCGTTGACCTTTTTTCCAGCTTTGACGCTGGGTCCAATTCTTGAACACCTGCTGATGTACGCGGGAAAGACTTTCTAGTCAGACTTTGGGTGTTTGGAGAAACAAGATGGCGAAACCAAAAAGCACACATCAACGATCGATCTGGGATCCGAAAATCGCGCGTCGCGCGCTGATCGATTCGTTGCCTAAGCTGAATCCGCTAAACATGATGAAAAATCCGGTGATGTTCGTTGTCGAGGTTGGCAGTGTGATCACCACCGTGCTGCTGCTGCAGCATATCGGCAGGCATGGAACAGCGATCATCTTCAACCTGCAAATCACGCTCTGGCTATGGTTCACAGTGCTGTTCGCGAACTTCGCGGAAGCCATGGCAGAAGGCCGCGGCAAGGCGCAGGCCGACGCCTTGCGGCGCGCGAAGTCCGAGACCCTTGCGAATCGGGTCAGCGATAAAAACGTAGTCGAGCAGATTCCCAGTTCCAAGCTTTGCTCTGGAGATATCGTGATTGTCTCCGCCGGCGAAATGATTCCCGGCGACGGTGAGATCATCGATGGCGTCGCCTCGGTTGATGAATCCGCCATCACCGGAGAGTCGGCTCCCGTCATACGAGAGTCTGGTGGAGATCGCTCGGCGGTAACGGGAGGAACGCGCGTCCTCTCCGATCAGATCAAAATTCGCATCACCTCGAACCCCGGCGAAACCTTCATCGACAAAATGATTGCCCTAGTGGAGGGCGCGGAGCGGCAGAAAACTCCGAACGAGATCGCATTGAATATATTGCTCGCCGGTCTCACCATTATCTTCCTGCTCGCAGTGGTGACGCTTCAACCGATTGCGCTGTACTCGCACTCGCCGCAGACAGTTTTCGTGCTGGTTTCTCTGCTTGTCTGCTTAATTCCGACCACGATCGGCGGACTGCTGTCTGCGATTGGAATCGCCGGCATGGATCGGCTTGTACAGCACAACGTGCTGGCGATGTCTGGGCGAGCGGTCGAAGCTGCCGGAGATGTCAATACCCTGCTCCTCGATAAAACCGGGACCATCACCTTTGGCAATCGGCAGGCCACAGAATTCCTGGCCGCTCCTGGAGTGAGCAAAGACCAACTTGCCGACGCTGCACAACTCTCATCTCTTGCCGATGAAACGCCGGAAGGCCGCTCCATTGTCGTCCTGGCAAAAGAGACATATGGATTGCGCGGTAGGGACTTGGCAACAATGCACGCCGAATTCGTTCCCTTCAGTGCCACCACCCGCATGTCAGGCATCAATGTGGACGGACGCACCATTCGCAAAGGTGCAGCCGACTCGATTGCAACATACTTGCAAACCTCTGGCGGCATTCTCGCGGATGAGGTCCGGGCGGACGTGGAAAGAATTTCTCGCAGTGGAGGAACGCCTCTCGTAGTGGCGGAAAACAATCGCGCACTTGGAGTGATCCATCTCAAGGACATCGTGAAAGGCGGAATGCGCGAACGCTTCGCGCAACTGCGTGCCATGGGTATTCGCACCATTATGATCACAGGCGACAATCCTCTCACCGCTGCGGCGATCGCTCGCGAAGCTGGCGTTGACGATTTTCTGGCCGAAGCAAAACCAAAAGATAAGATGGACCTGATTCGCCGCGAGCAAGCCGAAGGCAAGCTGGTTGCGATGACCGGCGATGGAACGAATGACGCTCCCGCACTGGCACAAGCAGATGTGGGTGTCGCGATGAACACCGGAACCCAGGCGGCCAAAGAAGCGGGCAATATGGTCGATTTAGATTCCAATCCAACCAAGCTCATCGAGATCGTAGAAATCGGCAAGCAGCTATTGATGACCCGCGGCGCGCTCACGACCTTTTCCATTGCCAACGATGTCGCGAAATACTTCGCTATTATCCCCGCGATGTTTGCTGCGACATTCCCGGTTCTCGGCGCACTAAACATCATGCATCTGCGGACTCCGCAGTCGGCCATCCTCTCTGCCGTAATTTTTAATGCGGTAATTATTGTCGCCTTGATTCCGCTGGCGTTGCGCGGAGTGAAATATCGGCCGATGAACGCGGAAGTTCTGCTGCGCAACAACCTGTTGCTTTATGGACTAGGAGGAATCATCCTTCCCTTCCTCGGCATAAAGCTGATTGACATGACAATCACGGCCATGCACCTGATTTGAGGATCAACATGAAGAAACAATTCATCACGGCGTGTTTATTCACTGTGGTTACGACTGTTCTGCTCGGGATCGGCTATCCGCTTGCCGTCACCGGGCTGGCGCATTTGCTGATGCCGGCGCAAGCCAACGGCGAATTAATCTCACAAAGTGGCGTCCTCGTGGGGTCAAAATTGATTGGGCAATCCTTCACCGGATCTGGCTACTTTAATAGCCGGCCGTCTGCCGCAGGAGTCGGATATGATGCCGCAAATTCGTCTGGCTCGAACCTCGGCCCAACTAACGCATCCTTGATCGCACGCGTAGACCAGAGCGTTCGATCCTGGAGAACTCGCGAGGCCAAAGCTGGAAATGACGGCGCGGGCGTCCCGATCGACCTGGTAACGACTTCAGGATCAGGACTGGATCCGGACATCACTGTCGCTTCCGCCGAGTACCAGGTCCCCTCCGTCGCGCAATCTCGCGGCCTTTCTAAAGATCAACTGGAACATCTGGTGCAGGCCCACATTGAACCGAGGCAATTTGGATTTCTCGGGGAGCCACGCGTCAACGTGTTGGAGTTGAACCTGGCCTTGGACACTCTGGCCGCGCAACACAAGTAGTTGGGCAATCCGCGCCGACATCATGCTGTTGTCAGCCGGTTTCGTCGCAGAAACCGAACGCCTTATTTCTGTCGATGAGCGCAAACTGGCAGTCTTCATTTAGAATCGACAATGTCACCGAGCCGGGATGGCGGAACTGGCAGACGCAGCGGACTCAAAATCCGCCGACCTTCGGGTCATGGGGGTTCGACCCCCCCTCCCGGCATTCCCCAAATTGGCAAACCACTCTAGAGATTGAAGTTCGATCCGGCCAGATTTTAAGAAGACCCTGATGGATAATGCCTTGGAATTTCCAAGCTGATCGCATCGAGCGACTTCATTATCGCTGAAGGTGGATGACTAAGGTCTCGATGCGTGGAATAATTCGTGGCAAGCTGGCCTATGGAATACTTTCTGCTTTTGGTTCTTGCGATCCTTTGGTGGATTCTCCGCTTACGCGACCGGCGAGACCGCGAACGGCAATCTTCTGAACTGGACGCTCGCCTCTCCGAAGTCGAGGCAAAAGTGAGGGGCCTCGTCGCGAAGACCGAAACCCCAACTTCGCCTGAAACTGCTCACCAAGCTACTTACGCAGCCCCACCCCCACCAATGGCACCGCGGCCGGAAATGAAATCGAGCGCCGTCTGGCCTCAAGTTCCGCCAATCCAAGAGAGAATGCCCAGCGAGCATACGGAGCCGGCCTACCCGGAAGCGATCAATCGCGGCGTTCCTGGGCCTTCCGGCATCGGAACTGGCTCAGGTAACTACAGTCAGACACCACCACCGATGTTTTCTTCTCACAGGGTTTTCGATACA
>JAZKAG010000015.1:93405-98702 GCA_040389265.1 Acidobacteriota bacterium | reverse complement strand
CGCCGCGCTGCACCAATGCATCGATGACGACCGGACGATAGTGGCGATAGGCGCCCGCGCCGAGGAAACTGGCATATCCGTTCGCATTGCGTTCTGCTGCCGAGCGAAACAGATTGACGATTTCCTGCTCGCCCATCTGCGGCGGAATCTTCAGATCACCGGTGAGGCGATATTCGGCGGGAATAGATTGAAACAAATCGCCGATCGAAGACACCCCGATTTCCTTCAGCATGGCGTCGCGATCGCTCGGTGATTTTGGAAGATAGCGCATGGTTCAAAGTCCCGTGTTGAATGTTGAAGGCCGTCTCGCCGGCCAGAGGCTCAGGCGTGGGTTTCTTCTGCTATAAATTTCTCGTAGTCGGCGGAGATCAACAGCCGATCGGCTTCCGATGGATTCGACAACTGCACTTTGATAATCCACGCCTGGTGTGGTTCGGTGTTGATTTTTTCGGGCGCTGTGACCAGGTCCTGATTAATGGCCGTGACCGTGCCGCTGACAGGCGAGTACAGATCGGAGACGGCCTTGACTGACTCGACGGTGCCGAAGACCTTGCCCGCTTCAACGGTATCGCCCACTTTCGGGGCATCGACGAAGACAATATCGCCGAGCGAATTCTGTGCGTAGTCAGTAATGCCAACGGTACCGACGCCGCCTTCCACCTGGAGCCATTCATGCTCCCGGGTGTAGCGAAAAGTATTTGGGTATGTCATAGGGTTCGTCCCCTTCCATTGTATGTTGTCGCGGAGTCACAGGTACCGACATCCCCTTCCACGGGGATGTTTTGCACAGGGGGCACAGTTCAGGCGTGTTTTTTTGGACGGCGATAAAACGGCTGCGGCACAATGCGGGCGCGCACATCCTGACCGCGAATTTTGATGGCGAGTTCCGTATCGACTGCGCTATTGACGACGGGAACGTAGCCGAGAGCGATGTTCTTCTTGAGAAACGGAGCAGGAGACCCGCTGGTGACGGCGCCAATTTGTTCGCCGGCCAGGGTGCAGATGGGGTAGCCGTCACGGCCGATGCCACGCTCGATCATTTCCATGCCCACCAGCTTGCGTTGCGGACCGCCGGCATCCTGTATCTTTTTCAGTGCTGCCTGGCCTAGGAACTGCGGCTTATCGAGCTTGCAAAAGCGATCCAGGCCAGCTTCGAAGACATTGGTCTCTTCGGTGATTTCGTGGCCATAGAGCGGCATCGACGCTTCCAGTCGCAGCGTGTTGCGTGCGCCCAGTCCGCAGGGAACGATTTCAAATTCACGGCCAGCATCCAGGATTTCCTGCCAGACCCGCGTAGTAGTGGCGGGATCGGATGGGATATAAATTTCAAATCCATCTTCGCCGGTATATCCAGTGCGCGAGATAAGAACGTTGTGTATGCCGCACACCTGTCCCCAGACAAACCAATAATTCTTTATGGCACTCAGGTCGACGCGGGTTAGTTTTTGCAGCGTGGCCAGCGCCTGCGGTCCTTGGATGGCGAGCTGCGAATAATGCTCGCTATAGTCGCTCACGTGGCAATGGAAACGTTGTGCATGCTGCTTGATCCACGCATAATCTTTGGGACGAGTGCCGGCGTTGACGACCAGCAGATAGTCGTTGGGGCTGAATTTGTAGACGAGAATGTCGTCAACGAATGTACCCTGCGGAGTGAGCAGCGCCGAGTAGTGCGCCTGACCTTCGGCCAGCTTCGATGCATCGTTCATGGAAACGAACTGGACTGCATCGAGCGCCTCCGGGCCGCGCAACTGGATCTCGCCCATGTGGCTGACGTCGAAGATGCCGACCCGGGTGCGCACCGCCATGTGTTCGGCGATCAGGCCGGCATATTCCACTGGCATATCCCAACCGCCGAAGTCGACCATTTTGGCGCCGCATTGGCGATGCGTGGGGTTCAGCGCTGTTTTTTGCAAGGTAGAGGCGGTCGCGGGAACAGACGAGCTCGACATAGAACACCAGTTTAAATGACCGCTGCTACTTCGGCGTGGGCAGGGTATACGGGGAGCAGCAGGGCTTGCGCACGGGGCCAAACTCCATTAGTTCCGCGCGGGTGCCGTTGGGGTCGTACAGATTCAGCTGCCATTTTCCATCGAGGCCGATCTCGGGATCTTCATACGGCTGTGACGAGTCCCAATGGCGATGTTGTAGCATCTGCGCGGCTTGATGGATATCCGGAACTCCCAGGGCAAAGTGATTGAGTTCGCCACTGTCCCCTTGGTTCTTTGCGTTTGGATCCTGCAGCATGTATTCCAGCCACTCGGCGCCGTCGGGTACGCGCATGTCCACCCATTCCAGTTTGTGGCCGCTGCCACCCTGCCAGCCTTCGACGAAGCCGAGAATGTCGTGGAAGAATCGATCTTCTTCGGCGCGATTGTGTACGATGAAGCCCGCGTGAAGAACGATTTGCGAAACGGGCTGCGGAGCATTTTTTGAAGCTGCGGAACTGATAGGAAGCAGGTGGCCGCGAGGCGGTAATTGCACAAACTGCAGGGGATGTCCTTCAGGATCTTTCACCCATAGAAAACGCGTGCCATCGGGCTTCGTCTGAATGCTGCCTTCAATCGGAACTCTCTGGCTGACTAAGTATCGCTGCATGGAATCCAGGTCCGTCGTGGCGAAGGCTATGTACGCCAGGAAGTCTGTTGTGCCGTTCGGCGCAGGCTGGACCTCAATCGTCTGCTTTGAGCTGACGCGAAATTCCATCGGCGAGGAAGTCGACGTGGTCGCGATTTGCGGGAATCCAAGAAATGTTCCGTAGAATTGCTTCGCCTTGGCCAGGTCAGTCGTATACACCGAAACTTTGGCGATGCCGGTGATCGGCGGCCGCATGGAGGCACTTTGCGCAGCCATGGAAAGTGGCACGGCGACGATGACAGCGACAAGTAGAAGTTGGATTCGCGACACGGTTTTTTGCTCCGAGGTAGAACAGGAAATACTAGCAAAGTTGCGAGGACATTGTTCTAGCGAGACGGTGAAATGATCCGCGGCTCCCGAGTGCGAGCCAGTGTCTGCTGTTCCACTTAAATCTGACTATGCCTTCGGTGGCTCGATCGCTGTTTTCAGATAGGTCCGAGTTGCGGCGTCGAGAAACGGCATGCCTCCACGCTGGGAGGCGGCCCAGGCTCCCCAGCGATTCGCGGCTTCGGCAAGGATCGCGATGGGGCAACGACGCAGAGAGAAATACGTCAGCGCCGCTGTGAAGCAGTCTCCCGCTCCGATGGAATCGACCACGGACACAGGGATTCCTGGATGATCATTCACCTCGTTGCGGGTCGCAAGCAGGCTGCCCTTGGACCCGCGAGTGATTGCCACCAATTCAATGGGAAATTGATGCAGCAGGAAACGCGCGGCCTCAAGCGGAGTGCCTTGATTTCCTGCGCCGATGGCCTTGGCTATGTGCGGGACTTCCTCATCGTTCATTTTGAAGATGGTGGCGTGCTCGCAACCCCACAGGATGGTTTCCGCGTTCCAGTCGGGTTCGCGGAGATTGACATCGAAGACGCGGAGACAGTCGGGACGAGTGGCCGCAACAAGCGAGCGAAGGGTCGTTCTGGTCACAGGAGATCGTTGCGCCAGGGTCCCGAAGCAAACGGCGTCCAAGTCAGCAGCCACGGCGGATAACGGCGCGGTTTCAGGCACAGCGTCCCAGGCGACAGATTTGCAGATTCGATAGCGCGGGCCCAGCTGCGGATCGAGATGTACTTCGACTGTACCGGTCGGTCGATTGGGATCGATCGCAATTAAATCTGGCCGCACTCGATGGGCAACGAGTTGCGTGCGTGCTTCCTTCCCCAACGCATCATCACCGACGCAACTCACCAAAAACACTTCACCGGCGGGCGCGAACGAATCGAAGGCAAGCACCTGCGCAAGAATTGCGGCGAAGTTTGCAGGAGCGCCGCCGAGTTGCGGACCCCGGGGAAGCAGGTCCCACAGCAGCTCACCAACGGCCGCGACATGAATCGGTTTTCGAATTTTGTTCATTCGGCCCGTATCCTGGCGCCTACGGTTGCACCGACGGGCTCGCCGTGAAGACCACCAACTGCTGCGCACCGACGGTGATGTTGCAATGGTCCTGGCCTACGACCACTGTCTGCTGAGTATTCCAAAGTGGATTCAGCGTGTTGACGCCATCGAGCACCGTGCGGGTGAAGTCAAGATGAAAGGTGCGCGGCGCGGCGGATTTATTCATCAGCACAAGATCGATTTCAGATGGTGGCGGGTTCGTCGTTCCATTCTTCACCGGAGGGACGACGAAACGAGCGAATACGTATCCACTTTCGTCTGCCTGCAGATTTTGCTGCGAGCCGGTTTGCAGGGCTTCGTGGTGCGCGCGCAAGTCCAACAGGCTCTGAACCCAGGCATACATGGCCTGCTGCTGGGGAGTTCGGGCCGCCGGGGTGAAAGCATTTTTCAGGTCGCCGGCAAATCCTCCAGGAAAGTCGGGCCGGTTGTCGCCATCCGGACTGGAGGCGAGACCGATTTCATCTCCGTAATAAATTTGCGGCATGCCGCGCATCGTGGCCAGCAATCCA
The DNA here is from genome assembly GCA_040389265.1 of Acidobacteriota bacterium. Classification (GTDB taxonomy): domain Bacteria; phylum Acidobacteriota; class Terriglobia; order Terriglobales; family Acidobacteriaceae; genus JAKAAZ01. The sequence goes on along the minus strand of JAZKAG010000015.1, from coordinate 94,167 downwards.
AAGGCAAGCCGTTGACTGGCTGCGGTTGCGCCGGGTGCGGAGAGAAAGCGGGCCGTATCGTGGTTACCGAAAAATGTCACCAGCGCGTCCGGATGAGGATAGAGCCAGTCCTGGCGCTGAACATTTTCCAGGTCCGACATGGATGAGCTGGACGTAGACGTCCCATTCAGCGTAGAACGCAACGCGAAGTAGCTGGGGAAGTCGAATTGGGTGTCGAGTCCGGTGTCGATGCCGACGTGCTTCTGACCGCCGGTGAAGTAGGATGTCACCGTAGGATCCGAGTTGTAAACTTCCCCGACAGTCGTCAGGTTGGGATAGAGGGCATGGATGACAGAGTGAAAATCCTGCCAATAAGAACGGTCGACGTATGGAAATGTGTCGAGACGGAGGCCATCAACGGTTCCCGTTTCGACCCACCAGATCGCGTTCTGGATCAGGTACTGCTTGACCAGCGGGTTGGACTGGTTCAAGTCCGGTAGCACGTTGCGGAACCATCCATCGACAACCGGCTGGTACGCGGCGGGGGCGGCATGCGGGCTGGCGATTGAGGCGAAATTGTCTGTTGCCGCCAGATGATCGGCCGGCGTTCCGTGGAACCAGTCCGGTGTGGGAGGATCGTTCACCCAAATGTTTTTTGGACCGACCTGGTTGGCAACGATATCCAGCACTAACTTCATGCCCTGGCTATGAACAGCTGCGGCCAGGTCCTCATAGTCCTGCAAAGTTCCGAAGTGTGGATTGATCTGGTACATGTTGACCGGT
>JAZKAG010000015.1:92295-93395 GCA_040389265.1 Acidobacteriota bacterium | reverse complement strand
TTGACCGGTTCATAGCCGTCATAATCCTCGGAGGTCGGATCCGGCGCATAGAGCGGCGTGATCCAGAGTGTGGTGACGCCAAGCTGCTTTAGATAGTCCAAGTGATTTTCAATGCCGCGCAAATCGCCACCATGATAGTCGTGTGGATTGCTGCGATCCACGATGGCGGCGGTTTTCGGTAGTTGCGGAGCGGCGGAATTTCCCTGGGAAAAGCGGTCGGGCATGATGAGGTACATCACATCCGCAGGCGTGAAACCGTGGAAACCCTGGCTGGGATCATGCATCTTGTCGAGTTCATACGGGACGCGGGTCTGTCCGGCTGAGGTGCGAATCACAAGATCGAAATGCTGCGGGGGTGCGTCGGAGGTATCCAGCCACACGAAGGCCCAATGGCCGTTCTGAGAGATTCTGATTCGCCGAACAGAAACTCCCGCGACACTGCAGCTGATGTGCGCGTCGGTTAAGTTTCTTCCATACAGCAGCACCATTGGATTGGGAAGATTACTCCACCAGTTGGGGGGCTCAGCCTGCTGCACGGTTGGCTTTCCCTGTGGAACTACGGCGTGTTTGCGCTTGCTGCGGTTCGCGGAAAAAATTGGAAGACTGATGCAACCGACCGCCAGGTATACAAGGAAATGGCGCAGCGCTCGAGGGAAGGAATTCGGATTCATCAATGCGCTCCAGCCGATGGAAAATGATCGTTGCTCGCAGGTTGTGTATGGCTCGCGGTCTGGCGAACAACGTCCCCAGTGTACTCCGGAGATTACGTGGACGGAACGCATGCAAAGCCAAAAACAAAACGACGAATGGGAAAATCTGTGAGGCGAATTCAACGGAGAGTTGCGGAAGTCTCCAAAGTATCGGCCAGAACTTTTTGCAGATGATCGAGAAATTCCGGATCGAGTTTTGCATTTTCAGATTGAGCACCCGTCGAGGAAGTTGCGTTCGGTTCCGATCCTTTGGTCAGATAGAAAACGTCGATTGCGACTTCGCCTTCGGTGTCGATCAAAGCTACAGAGATATCGCACTTCTGTTGCGCCAGCACCAGGCTGAGACGGCGCAGCAACCCGGGAGTATCCTGCGTGATCACCTGCAGAATG
>JAZKAG010000015.1:89149-92285 GCA_040389265.1 Acidobacteriota bacterium | reverse complement strand
GGTGCTGTGGGTGGAGGATGTGTTGTCGACGGAAAGGCACGTTTCCACGCGGGTCTTATGGATTTGCGTGCGCGCGGAGTGAGCCCGGGCGGCGAGAAGTCTTTCAACCGCGACCAACCCGCTGGCAACATCGGTCAGGCTTTTCTGGAAGCGCTCGGTTTCCGCCGGATTCAACGCCAGCGTTTCGTACCGATCCAGGAAGCGGAAGTGATCGATGACGATTCCCGCGGAGTTTGAAAATGCGTCCGCCTTCAGAATGTCCATGCCCCAGGCGGTCAGTGCGCCTGCGGCATCCGCAAACAGAAAAGGCCGATCGCGGGTGATCAAGGTACATTCCCACCAGGCCTCCGTGCGTGAAAGCACGACGCTGGAGGAAGAGTCGTTCAATTTCGATGCAAGTTGCCAGTGGGTGAGAACCTCAGCTGCCGAACGTGTCCGCAGATAGCGTTGCGGCAAACCGGCCAGAAAGTGATGGATGGCTACGGAATTCGCGGGCGATCGTGCAATCACCTGTTGGATTGCGGCAGTGTCGGCATCTTCCTGAATGCGATCTTCGTCCACATTACGGTCCAGGTAATTTGAAGTCGCCATGTACAGACGCCACAAATTTTCTGCTTTCCACGGAGTCAACGCTTCCGGATTGACGGAATGAATGTCAGCATAGGTCAGCAAGGTGAGGAGGCGCAGATTGTTCTGTGTGCCGACTATTTCGCCAAACATGCGAACCGTTTCCGCATCGAAAATATCTTTGCGCAGCGCCAGCGACATTTCCAGATGATTGCGAATCAGGCGCAACACGCTTTCGCGCTGGGCTGGCGTTAAGTGCCAGCGTTCGCACACCGCTTCAGCGATCCACATACTTTGCTCAGTATGGCTGCCCTCGCTGCGAGCCTTGCCGGTATCGTGCAACAGGGCTGCCAGGTACAGCAGTTCCGGCTCCTCCACCTCGCGCAGGATGGAGGAAAATCCGCTCTCCCATTCATTACTCGGGAGCGCCAACGCATGCAGATTTTCAAGGATTAAAAATGTATGCTCGTCGACGGTGTAGCGATGGTAAGCGTCTCGAACCACGAGCGCATCGACGCCGTGAAATTCCGGCAAAATCAATTCCAGAATCCCTAGCGCGTGCATAACGCGCAGAGCATTGGCCACTTCGGGGCCAAGCAGAATTCGGCGCACTCGCTGCCAAAGAGCGGCCCCTTCGGGGAGCCGTTCTGCCAACACGGCGAGCGAATCGCTCAGATGACCTTCAGCCTCACGAGTAAGCTGCAGCTGCTGTGCGGAGATTGTCTGAAATAAGGTCAGCACGCGATCCGGGTCGGAATACTCCGCCACAGTTTTCAGAGCAATCTTGCCGTCGGCGACGGGACAGCCGTGGAGCACGGTGCGGCTGCGCCACTGACGGATTTGATCCATTACCGCAAGACGGCCACTGGGAATCTCATCGAGCATTTGCCGGGTGAGCCACTCGATGGAGCGAGCATGGCGAAAATATTGGCGCATCCATCCTGCAGTGTCCGGCGGCCGCTTGTCCGCCAGGCGAGCCCGCACAGTGGAGACGCCGAGTTGCAGTTTCGCAGCCTCGTCCTGTGCCTGCCAGTAAAGCATGTTGTCGTCGCGCTGGCTCCTGTAGTGCAAAAAGCTGCGCACCGAGACGAGGAATTGATGCGCCAGGGCGGAATCGTCCTGATGTTCCACCAGTAGGTCTTTTTCATATCGGCTAGCAGAGAAACGGGCCGATTCCGGCAATAACTGGCCCAGCCATGCGCAGGTATGAAAGTCGCGCAAGCCGCCGATGCCGTCCTTAACATTTGGTTCCAAATGAAACAGCGTTCTCTGATATTTTGCGTGACGGGTGCGGGTTAATTGCAGGATGGCCGCAAACAGTTGTGAACGACGGCGTTCCATCAAAGATGGAAATCGCTCCAGGTCCAATTCTTCGAACAGGGCGAAGTCGCCGGCAACGTAGCGGCGATCCAGCAACGACAAAGTAAACTCCGGATTCTCGTCGCTGATGCGCTCACACTCGGCAAGGGTGCGGGTGGTGGCGCTGGCGCGCAGTCCTACATCCCACAAATCCTGCGAGAGCTTGCGAATCCCAGCTTTATGCGCGCCTTCCGATGTGCCGTCGGCGGCGATAAACAGCAGGTCGATATCGGAGTGGGGAAAGAGCCGGCGCCTTCCATATCCTCCGATGGCCGCCAGGGTTAGACCCTGCGGTCCGTATTCTTCCGAGGCAATATGTTCAAGCCACAAACGTTCGACCAGGTGATCGACAAGTTCCGCGCGGCGCTGGACGAGGACCGGACCATCCTGCGATTCGGAAAAGAATTGCCGCATCTGTTCCGAAGTACGTTGATACTCCACGCGCAATAGCTGGATCGAAGATGAATCGGAGATCGGGATAGCAGGCTCCTTGGCGCGAAGTTGATGGATGCAAGCGCGAATTTACAAAGCGGTTTCTCCCCGCTCGTCGTTACGAATACGAATCGCTTCGTCGATGTGCGAGACAAAAATTTTGCCGTCGCCGATTTTTCCGGTGCGGGCAGCGGTCAGGATGGCCTGGATGGCTCGTTCTGACATTGCATCGGTGACGACGATTTCCAGCTTGATTTTCGGCAACACATCCACGGAATACTCGCGACCGCGATAGAACTCTGTGTGGCCCTTTTGGCGGCCATGGCCGCGCGCCTCCAGAATGGTGATGCCTTCCACTCCAATTTCGATCAGCGCTTCTTTCACTGCGTCCAGTTTCGATGGCTGGATGATCGCTTCAATTTTCTGCATGTCTTGCTTCCTCACTTTTCCCAAAAAAAGAAGGGCCGTTCGTTCAATCGTCGTACCTCACCGCAAAGATATACCAGGCCGAGATTAAGAAGCCGCAATTTCCCAGTCGTATCCTTCTTCACCGTGCTGGCTCAAATCCAGACCCTCATGTTCGTCGGCTGGATCTACGCGCAGCCCGATCAACAAGTCGACGATCTTCAACAGCACAAGAGTTCCAACGATGGACAGCACCCAAGCGATCGCCACTCCCGCCAATTGATGCGGCACCTGCATCCAATTGCCGTCGAGCCAGCCGACCGGCAACGCATTGCCATGAGCATCTTTGAAGATTGGGTTGATGGCGCGGGAA
>JAZKAG010000015.1:76508-89139 GCA_040389265.1 Acidobacteriota bacterium | reverse complement strand
CGTGCACGCCAAAGGCGTCCAGAGAGTCGTCATAGCCAAACCACTGTTTCACCTTCGCGACCATAAAGTAGCAGAACAGGCCTGCAAGAAAACCGATAGCAAGCGCCGACATGGGCCCGACGAAGCCCGCGGCCGGAGTAATCGCGACGAGACCTGCGACAGCGCCCGAAATGGCACCCAGTGCGCTGGGCTTTCCCTGGCGAATCCACTCTGCCAGGCACCACCCCATGGCCGCCGCGGCGGCGCCGAAATGCGTGGCGATAAAAGCGCTGGTGGCCAGAGTACCCGCGGACAACGCGCTGCCTGCGTTGAAGCCGAACCAACCCACCCACAGCAGGCCAGCGCCGATAAAGCTGAGGACAACGCTATGCGGCGGCATTGGCTCCTTGGGGTAATGCAGCCGCTTACCTAGATACAGGGCGCAGACCAGGGCTGACACGCCGGAAGTAATATGGACGACCGTGCCCCCCGCGAAATCCAGTGTAGGAACGCCACCAGACAGTGAGGCATTCAGCAAACCATCTTTTCCCCATACCATGTGGGCCATGGGCGCGTACACAAACAGAGACCACAGCAAGGTGAACAATGCCATCGCGCTGAACTTCATTCGTTCGGCAAAGGCGCCGGAGATCAGCGCCGGGGTGATGATGGCAAACATCAGTTGATAGATCATGAAGGTAGCCAGAGGAATGGTGGCGGCATAGGCCGGATCGGGGGCAGAGCCCACCCCCCGCAGAAACAGGTGGTGAAATCCACCAATAAACCTGGATCCAGAGTCAAAACACAAGCTGAATCCGACGAACGCCCATACCACCGAAATAATGCCGGCCATGGCGAAGCTATGCATCATGGTGCTCAGAACATTCTTTTTTCTGACGAGGCCGCCGTAGAACAGAGCCAGCCCGGGAATCGTCATCATCAGGACCAGCGCGGCACAAACCAGCATCCAGCCGTTGTCGGCGGAAAGCTGGGCATTTTGCACGGCGGTATCCAACTGCTGCAGATGCTGCTGCACCTGGGCATCGGTGGTCGCGGCAGCCTGGGCGTGAGCAACACCCACCAGGCAGCCTGCGCAGAGGAGCAAAAGAAGAACGACCCGCACGAAACCAGTCCGACGGAATTGCCGGACGAAGGAAAGGATCGAGGCCCCGGCAGGTCGCAAGCCAGGTTGTTTTCTGTATGTCTGGGCTGGGCGCCTGATATCGAGGCACCGCTTTTGAATCCATCTCATAACCATTGACCGCCGTGGTGGAAAAATGAAATGAAACAACCTATATTTCGCAACATATCTTGAACGTGCGGTTGACCTAAATTGCTTAGACAGGGAGGTTTAGAACGCAAATTTTGCGGCATTGCTGCCGAGTGCCCGTGATTTGAAGCGCGTGCCCAGCAAAACCGAAAACTGTAGGAGCAGTGGTGAGAGCTTTATTCTACTTTGCCTTGTGGCCCGCGAAAGGTCGAATACAAATTTTTTATCGAGGTTATTGAGCGTTGTTATGCGGCAGGACGGCTGCAACCCTGATCGAAACCGCCAAACAGCATCCGCTGGAATTTGCCAGGCACAGGTATCTTTGCCCGAATCCGCCCCTGGGTCGCATCATAAAGAAAGCACATCATTAGCTTAGGCGAAACTGAAGTCTTTCAGATTTCCCGATAGAATTTTAATTGAGATAGATTTGCAAGAGAATTGTGCGTTGCGTTGCTGACAGAGTCGATGTCACAGCGGACAGCGGGCAGGAATGTTTTTGAGGTGCGAGTGAAAAATCGTAGCATTTGGACAGTCGGTGCAAGTTTGTTGTATGCGGGACTAGCGATTGGATTCGTCTTCCTGCAAAGTGGAGACGCACAAGCCCAGCGGTCGAAGCCGCTTCCTAAAGTCGGCTCAACCTTTTTGGCAAATGTATCGTGGCGGCCGATGGAATCCGCGATGATGTTTGCTCCCCAGCAGGACCAGAGTATGCCGGCGTATGGAACGCAAAAACCGCCGAAGCCGCAGCCCGGTACTTCAAACTCCTACGCACCGCCCGCACAATCGAGCGGCTCCAACACTTCCGACGAGGCCTTTCCGCCGTATACGATCGTGCCGGCGTCAGAAATTGCTGGCAACCTGGGATCAACCTACATTCCCCTGGATAGCTGGATGTATCCGGCACTGATGCGCCTGTATTCCATGGGGTACTTGACGAGGGCATTCGTTGATATGCGCCCCTGGACGCGGCTCAGCGTATTACGCATGTTGTTTGCCGAGCAGGAAAGAATTCACTCCGACTCAAATAATGAGCAGGCCCTGGAAATTTACAATGCCGTGCTCGGAGAACTGGAAGGCGACATTCACACCACTGGTTATTGGACGACGAACGCGAACTTGGAGTCGCTGTACGAGCGCGCCATGCCGATCGCGGGGACGCCGTTACGGGACAGCTATCACCTGGGTCAGACCATCATCAACGACTACGGCCGCCCATACGAAGAGGGATTCAACAACTATGCAGGTTTCAGTGCCCGCGCCACGTCGGGCGCATTCGCACTGTATGTGCGCGGCGAATATCAGCACGTGCCCAGCGCGGATGGATACTCCTCGGATTTGGCGGCAACGCTGGCGGCGGTGGACCACACCCCTGCCGTTCCCCAGGATACGATTCCTGAGGGACCGATCCCCGCGCGCAACTACTTCCGTTTGATTGAAGCCAACTTATCCGCGACTGTTTTTAATCATGACTTCTCCATCGGCAAAAGTGACGTATGGGACGGTCCGGCGAAAGGGGGCTCCTTCGACTGGAGCAACAACGCGGAAAATATCTATTCTTTCCGCATCAATCGCGTGGAGCCGTTGAAAATTCCGTACTTGTCGTACGTATTAGGGCCGATCCGGTATGAGTTCCTGGTGGGCAGTCTGCAGGGGCATACCGACCCGAATGCGCCCTGGGTACACATGGAAAAATTTGCCTTCAATCCAACCCCGACGTTTGAGTTTGGATTTTCGCGGACCATCATCTGGGGCGGCAAGGGTCACGTGCCGATTACCTTGGGCAGCTTCTGGAACAGTTTTACAAGTTTCCAGAACGTTCCGGCTTCGACAAAATTCTCACGTAATGATCCGGGAGCACGCTTCAGCACCTTTGATTTCAGTTGGCGTCTGCCGTATCTGAGTAAGCTGGTGACGCTGTACACCGACTCAGAATCGCATGACGATGTGACGCCAGTCAGTGCACCGCGACGCGCAGGCATACGCGCCGGAATCTTCTTCGCTCGGCTGCCCAACGCTCCTAAGTTTGACCTGCGCGCGGAGGGCGTCTATACCGACGTGTCACGTTCCAATAGCAATGGCGGCACCTTCATGTACTACGAAACCGTGCAGCGGCAGGGCTATACCAACAAGGGAAATATTTTTGGTGATTGGATTGGGCGGGAATCGAAGGGCGGCCAGGCATGGCTGACCTATAATCTTTCTCCCATGGAGATGTTGCAACTCTCCTATCGAAACGCCAAGGCTGCCAAGGATTTTATTCCGGGTGCTACCTTTGCTCCGGGGGTGGAGCGGGTCGAAGGAGGCACCACGCAGAACAATTTCACGTTTACGGTAGTAAAGCGGCTGAAGCCGGACGTGGAGTTGAATGCCTGGCTGCAGTATGAACGCTGGAAAGCTCCCGTATACAAAACCGGCGGACAGAACGATGTGACAACCAGCGTCCAGATCACCTGGTATCCCAAAAAGACTCACACCCTTCGCGGTTGGTAGGACAGCGGCGGCCGATTTTTCGAAGTTGTGCCGATTTTCTTTGCCACGGTGTTTCCTGATTCATGGACCGTATTTTGCCCATGGAAGGGAATTCACGAGCCCGGTGAAAAGCTTCAAAGTCTTCGGCGAACCCGTTGAGATCTTAGCCATGGGTGGAATTACGGGTGGCCTGTCCACCACGTTGTTGCAGGCCTCTCTGTCGGCCGGTGGTCGGCGCCGCATTCACAGCAGTGCGAAGATGAAGCCTTTTTCGTGCTGGCTCACTGCACAAGCATAATTCCGTAGCGTGCGGAAATCGCCATTCACTGTTGCACAGCTCGTGGTCATAGTGCCGACAGCGTGGACTGCTTATCCGGCGACGATCAGGTCGGCGGGGAGGGCGCGGAAGTAGGCGATGGTTTCGCTGAGGCCCTGATCGAAGGAGACGACCGGCTCCCATGCCAGCAGTTGCCGGGCCTTGGTAATGTCGGGCCGGCGGCGCGGTGGATCGTCCTGCGGGAGCAACTCAAAACGAATGCGGCTGGAAGATCCGGTGAGTGCAATGACGCGGCGGGCGCAGTCGAGAACGGTATTCTCGGCCGGATTGCCGAGATTGACGGGCAGCGGTTCTTCGATGCGCGACAAGCGAATAATTCCCTCAATCAAGTCGGTCACGTAGCAGAAGCTGCGGGTGTGCGAGCCGTCGCCATAGACCGTGACGTCTTCGCCGCGCAGCGCCTGCATCACGAAGTTCGAAATCACGCGACCATCGTCTGGCTGCATGCGCGGTCCATAAGTATTGAAGATCCTGACCAGATGCCCGTCGACGTTGAAATGGGCGCGGTAGGCCATCACGGCGGCTTCGCCAAAACGTTTGGCTTCGTCATATACAGAACGCGGACCCACAGGGTTGACGTGACCCCAATAGCTTTCCGGCTGAGGATGAATCTCCGGCGTGCCATAGCACTCGGAGGTCGAGGCGTGCAGCACTTTGGCCCGATATTTTCGTGCCAGATCGAGAATGTTCATGGTGCCTTCCGAGCCGACTCGCAGCGTCTCTATGCCGAGGCGCATATATTGCGGCGGGCTGGCGGGGCAGGCAAAGTTGAAGATGTAGTCGATGGGACCGGGATCGAAGAATTCGCAGATATCGTGTTCGATCAACTCGAAACGTGGCTCGCGAATCAGGTGCGAAAGGTTGTGAAACACGCCCGTTGAGAGGTTATCGACACCGACCACGGAATGGCCCTCGGCCAACAGGCGATCCGTGAGATGGGACCCAAGGAAACCAGCCGCGCCAGTGAGCAGCACGCGCATTTTCTTTTTGCCGCGGGCGACCGGTGGAACCAAATACGGGGCCGCAATCTTTTCCGACGGAACGCTGCGGGGGACGGAGGCGCCGGTTTCGGCAAACTCTGAAAGTTCCGGCTGGCCTTCGAACTCCGTGGTCCCAGCAGCAGGACGGCCGACGCTGAGGTACATCATTCCCTGGCGAACAACATCTTCCGGTGCAAACAAGTTACGACCGTCGATCAGCAGTGGGCGTCGCAGGTTGCGCGCCAGTCCTTGCAGATCCAATGACAAGAATTGTGGCCAGTCGGTGAGCACCAGCAACGCATCTGCATCCGTCGCAGTTTCCATCTCATTGGCTGCGTAGGTCAGTGCCGGCCCCGCAGGCAGTACCTCCTGGGCGCGAGTCATCGCCGCCGGATCGTAAGCCGCGATGCTGGCGCCTTCGGCCAGCAGCAACTGGACCAGGCGCATGGCCGGAGATTCGCGGACATCGTCTGTGCCGCCTTTGTAAGCAAGGCCGAGCACAGCCAGATGTTTTCCCTCCAGACTGCCGAGAGCATTTCGCACTTTCTCCAGAAAACGCAGCGGCTGCAATTCGTTAATGCGCTCAATGGCCCCCAGCAAGCTGAAATCGATTCCGTATTCCGCGGCCATGGAGCGAAAGGCGGTCAGGTCCTTGGGGAAGCACGAACCGCCGTAACCGATGCCGGGATGGAGGAACTGGGTGCCGATGCGCTGATCCATGCCAACCCCGGGGCCCACTTCAGTAATGTTGGCGCCGACAATTTCGCACAGGTTCGCAATCGCGTTGATGAAGGAAACCTTCATCGCCAGGAATGCGTTGGAGGCGTGCTTGATCAGCTCCGCGCTTTGCGGCGAAGTACGCAGCAGCGCCGGCGGCTTGTCTGGAACGCATTGTCCTGGAATGATCTCCGAGCGTTCGTAATATGCGCCCGACGTGAGCGGCCGGTAAATTTCACCGACCAGGGTGGCCGAACGGTCGTTGTTGCATCCGATGACAATGCGGTCGGGGTGCAGAAAATCCGCTGCCGCACTGCCTTCGCGGAGAAATTCCGGATTGGAAACCACGTCGAATTGATCGCGGGGAACGCCACACCGCTCAATCAACCCGGAGATCCACTCGTTGGTGTAGACCGGCACGGTACTTTTTTCCACGATGACCGTGTAGTGATCGATATTCCGGGCAATTTCTTTGACAGCGGACTCGATGTACGACAGGTTCGCTTTACCGCCCCGGGCCTGTGGAGTTCCGACGGCAATAAAGATGACTTCTGCCTGGCGGGCGGCGGCGCCCAATTCGGTGGTGAAGATCACATTGCGATTACCGTGGCGTGCCAGCAATTCCGGCAAAAACTGCTCGTGAATGGTGGCGCGACCGGCCTGCAACGCGGCCATTTTGGCGGGATCGTTGTCGACGCACAGCACACGGTATCCCATTTCGGCAAAGCAGAGGGCTGCCACCAGGCCCACATACCCTGAGCCGACAACGACAATGGGACGATTGACATCCATTTCTGGGGGTACCCTTTACGCCTGCTAGCGACAGACGCCAATACTCGACGATCATATCAGCGCGCGAGCCACGTTTTTGCGATGAGAAAGGGGGAGAACCCGACTTGCCCCGAGACCGACCCTTTCGATCCGGCGCATTTCTATGGATTCAAATTTCTCTGGATTTAGCCATCCAACCTGCTCGGGATCGCGGTCATCCCTCTTAGGGTATCTCCTATATCCTTATCAAGTGGAGAATTCAAGCCATTCGCGCTGCCGCCACGATTGACGTGTATCGGCGCTTGCACCTATGCTCAAGAGTAACCATCGCCCTAGGTGTTTTGGATCCATCAACACCGAGATTCAATCGGTGACTGTTTGTTGTATGTTTGAGGGATATGGCAGAGCGCTGTCCAGAAGTTTCGACCGTGCGCATGGAGGATCGGAAGACCATGGAGGAGGCGAACCTGGCCCTGCCGTGGAGAGAAAAGAACTGCCTGCAAATTATTTTCCGAATGGCGTCCGACCTGCAAGGTTCGAGAGACGTCTCCATGCAACAGCCTAGCGCAAGAATGAATGAGCGGTCCGTCCTGGCATGAGCCCAATTGAAACCAACGCAGCGCCCCAAGAAGAATTCAAACCTCGATCGTTTCAGACCGGTGGCGGCTGGGTAACGAACGAAGAAGGGAACGCGCTGGCGGAAAACCTCCTCACTCTGCGCAAGCGGAAGTGGATTGTTTTGACCTGCGTTTTTATCGGGACTGTATTCGGGGTTGTGCGCGCAATTACCACTCCAAAAACTTATGTTTCCGGGGGAACCATCCAGGTTCGTCCGGGCGCCTCAAATGAGTACCGCATCGGAGCCGGGAACTCGGGTCCGCAGGATCTGGGGACCCGCCTGGAAACTGAAGTTGCGATTCTGCAGAGCGATTCGTTGCTGTTAAAGGTGGCCAAGGAACTGAAGCTGGAAGATAATCCCATTTTCCTGGGACCCAAGGCGACCGTGACGCACGTGGATCCGAACGATCCAGCAGTACAGGACTGGATGATTGGATTTTTGCGCGGCGGCTTGTCGATCGGGCGTGTACCAAAGACGGAACTGATCGGCATCAATTTCACCAGTCTGTCCCCCGAGTTGTCAGCACGGGTTGTCAATACGCTGATCAATGACTACATCATTCGCAGCTTCCAAACGCGCTATGCGTCGACGCAACGCGTCTCCCAGTGGTTATCCACGCAGCTGGATGACTTGAAGCAATCGGTAGAAACCGAGCAGCAGAAACTGGCGGAGTTGCAGCGAAAGCTGGGCGTGCTCGGCTTTGGCGACCAGGCCCACAATCTGAACCTGGACACCTTGGATGATCTGTCGAAGGCTGCGGCCGACGCGAAGATTGCACGGATCGTCTCAGAAGCACGCTACCGCATGCTGACTTCGATGAATCCGGATCTGATCGATGGCAGCCCTGCCGTGCTGGGATCGGGTTCGGGAACCCTGCTGGCCACGTTGCGCAATGGACAGGCCACGCTGGAGTCGCAATATGCGCAACTCATTTCTCAATTCGGACCGAATTATCCAGCCGTCAAACAGTTGAAAGCCGAGATGGCGCAGAACCAGAAGGCCATCGACAAAGAACAAAGTCGCGTGTTGGCTGAATCGAACAACGCGTTTCGTGCTGCGGCCGTAAACGAGTCGATGACGCTGAATGTCCTCAAGGAAGAAGAGGCTAAGGACTATCAAAAGCGCGACGACATGATCCAGTTCGTGCTGCTGCAGCGTGAATTTGATTCCAACCGCACTCTCTATGATGGCTTGCTGCGGCGCCTGCGCGAGGCTGGAATTGAAGCCGGGCTGGAGTCGAGCGAGATCGACGTGGTCGATTATGCGCGCAAACCTTTGCTGCCAAGCGGAATGCGCCGCAGCTCACGGGCCTTGATCGGACTGATGTTTGGATTGTTCGGCGGAGTCGCGCTGGCCTTCTTCTTTGACAGTCTCGATACCAGCCTGCGCAGCGTACACGATATTGAAACAATCTCTGAGCTGCCGTCACTGGCGGTGATTCCGCGTGCGCGAAAAATTTTGCCTCGAACTATTACGGAGGATACGCGATCGGCAGCGCAACGAAATGTCGACGTCATCGGCCAGCCAAATTCGCAGTTTGCAGAGGCCTTCCGTTCGCTGCGAACTTCGTTGCTATTGTCCGGTGTAGGACAACCGCCGCAAACGGTCCTGATCACCAGCTCCACTCCCGCGGAAGGAAAGAGCACCGTGGCCAGCAACCTGGCGGCTGTGCTCGCCTTCCGCGAGGCCAAGGTGTTGTTAATCGATGCCGATCTCCGCCGGCCAACGATTCACAGCCGCTTCGGAATCACCAGCCGGGTTGGACTCTCCACGTTGCTCTCAGGTTCGACAACGCTGGATGAATCAATTCAGACCGTTCCGGAAGCGCCCAATCTCTTTCTGCTTCCCAGCGGCCCGGTTCCCCCGTTTCCAACGGAATTGATCTCCTCCAATCGCATGATCACGTTTCTGGAGGAATGCAAGCAGCGATTCACGCATATCATTATCGATTCGCCGCCGGTGCTGACCATTACCGACGGCTTGATACTGGCGCCTTTTGCCGACGCCGTGCTGCTGGTGGTTCGTTATGGGCGCGCCAGCAAGCATTCTGTGCGCCGCTCGCGCGACCTGATGCTGCGCGCCGGCACCCGGCTGGGAGGCACGGTCATCAACGCCGTCGACGCAGCTTCGCAGCGCTACTACGGGTACTACGGATATCAGCGCTACTCCTATTCCAATGGTCGCGCTCCTGCCAACGGAACCGGTAAGCGCAAATGGCCGTTCTTCTGGCGCAGGGAGGATTCCTGATGTTCGCGCGGAGATCGACGACGATTGTGCAACAAATTCGACCTGCTTTCACGTGCCTGCTCGCTGCTGGATTCGTTCCGCTGGTGCTGGTCATGGCGATGATGTGGCCGGCTGCGGCTGCGCATGCGCAGTTTTCAGGGCCTGCCCCAACCCGGGCCGACAGTCCCAACCCGGAGAACAAGGGCCTGGTGGAGCGTGCTCCCACCGAAATGATGCCGGGTGGCCCTATCGTGCTTCACCCAGGGGATGCAATCAATGTAAGCGTCTATGGGGTGCCGGACTACAAGTTGTCAGCGCGCATTGCGGGTGACGGCAATGTGGATCTACCGCTGATTGGCAGCACCCATGTAGCTGGGCTGACCGTCGACCAGGCGCAACAGTTGGTCGCGAAAAAGTTGATTGAAGGCCAGATGATTATCAGTCCGGACGTGTTGATTTCGGTCGCGGATTCGACGGTCGATATCATCGGTGTGATGGGAGAGGTGAACGCGCCCAAGGCCATCCCAGCGTTCGCGCCGATGAGTTTGTTCGACGCACTGAGCGCTGCGGGAGGACTGAAATCCGATGCCAGTCACAGCATTTCCATTCTTCGCAAGGGCGTGAATGAGCCGCTGCTGGTGGTTTTAAATTCCAACCCGGCAGAGGCCGTCGATCAGAATATTCCCCTGTATCCTGGCGATCGAGTGATTGTTCCGCGCACCGGTGTCGTCTACGTGGTGGGAGCGGTGCTACATTCCGGCGCCTATCCAATTACGCCGGATACTCCGCTGACCGTGACCCAGGCGGTGACGTTAGCAGGCAACACGGGCTTTCAGGCTGCGCCGAAGGACACTCGCATTATCCGTACCACTGGAGCGAAGCGACGCGAAATCAAGGTCAATCTTTCGCGAGTCATCGATGGAAAAGATCCTGATCCAATTCTGCAGACTGACGATATCGTTATGGTTCCGACCAATCTGATCAAGGCCGCCATCAAGGGTGGTGGAGTTGGAATTGCCATTGGCCTGGTCTACGCAATCCCATTGCTTTAATGCCGCCGACTGTGCCTGATCCTGACCTGTCATGCTGAAGCCCGCCGATTGTTGTGGTGATACTATTCGCTGAAAGTTATGCTGCGAGTCGCCTATCTTCTCAGTCATCCGATTCAGTATCAGTCACCGCTGCTGCGACTCCTGGCTCAGCAGCCTGGGTTGGAGCTGACTGTGCTCTACACCTCCGACTTTTCCGTGCGCAGCTATCACGACAAGGGCTTTGGCGCGGCGGTGGAATGGGATGTGCCGTTACTCGGCGGATATTCTCACGAGTTTCTGCCGCGTCTGCTCGATGGCCAGGATGTCACATTTTTTCGTCCTTTAATTCGGGGAATATATCGTCGCCTGTGGCAAGGGCAGTTCGATGTGCTGTGGATTCATGGCTACGCGACTCTCAATTCCTGGATGGCGATGGCAGCGGCAAAAATGCTGGGGATTCCGGTGCTGTTGCGCACTGACTCGACCTTGATCGATCATCCTCGTGGGCCGGTAAAGCTGGCGGTTAAGAATGTTTTTTTTCGCATCCTGCGGAGCTTTACCTATGGCGTTCTCAGCGTCGGCCAGCGAAATACCGAATACTGGCGACATCATCTTGGCCAGGATATTCCGATCTTTTCAATTCCGTATGCCGTCGACAATGCATATTTTCAGGAAAAAGCTCGTGCAGCGGGCGCCACCAGAGAACAGCTGCGTAAGCAGCTTGGACTTGAATCAAATCGGTCCGTCTTGCTGTTTGCATCCAAACTGCTGGCGCGGAAGTGCTGCATCGATCTGGTGGATGCCTATCTTGAACTGACCAGACGAGCGAGATTGAAGGACGATGAACGGCCTTTGCCATATCTGCTGATTGTTGGAGAGGGAGAGCAGCGGCCGCAGATCGAAGCGCGCCTGCAGCAGGCCAGCGAGCCGGACCGTCAGGGCGTCCACCTGCTCGGCTTTCGCAATCAGTCGGAGTTGCCGCGCTTTTACGATTTGTGCGATGTCTTTGTGCTGCCGTCCATTCACGAACCGTGGGGGCTGGTGGTGAATGAGGCCATGAACGCCGGCAAGGCCATTATCGTGTCCGACCAGGTCGGATGCCAGCCAGATTTAGTCAAGTACGGTGACAATGGATCGGTGTATCCCGCGCGAAACGTAGGCGCACTGGCTGACGCATTGGAACGAGTTCTAGAAGATCCGGAAGCCTGTCGTAAGATGGGCCGGCGCAGCCTCGAGCGCATTCAGGCATTCAGTTTCGAGGCGAACGTCCGTGGATTGATGCAGGCGTTTACGGCAGCCAGTGAACACAAATAAATATGGAAGCGATGCAGCTGATCAATCAAATGAGCACACCGAACCGCACGGAGAACGCATAACCATGCATATCCTGCATGTAATCCGTTCTCTCCATCCGGAATACGGCGGTCCTGCACAACTGGTGCGCTGCATTGTGGCGGCAGGTCCGCGGCTGGGATGGGAAGGCGAAGTTGCGTGTCTCGATGATGCTTCGCAGGATTTTCTGCATGAAATTACCTTTCCGGTGCATGCACTGGGTCGAGGCGGCGGAACCTACGGTTACTCCAGCGCGTGGGTCCCGTGGTTACGAGAGAACATCGACCGCTTCGATGGAGTCGTGATTCATGGAATTTGGCAATACCAGAGTTTTGGAACCTGGCGGGCGATTCACGGTCGCAAGCCGTATGTTTTATTTCCGCATGGCATGCTGGATCCGTGGTTCAAGCGGCGCTATCCATTGAAGCACATCAAGAAGTGGATTTATTGGAACCTGGCAGAGCGACGTGTGCTGCGCGACGCAAACTCTATCCTTTTCACGTGTGACACGGAACAGCGCCTGGCTCCAGAGAGCTTCAACATGCCTCCTTGGAATGCCGCAGTGGTGCCATACGGAGCGGAGACGCCTCCGGATGACCCACAGCAGCAAATTGAAGTCTTCTATCAGGCTTGTCCGGGCGCACGGGGACGACGTTTTTTTCTCTATCTGGGAAGAATACATCCGAAAAAAGGATGCGATCTGCTGATCGATGCCTTTCTATCGATTGCGGCCACCGCGCCCGATGTTGACCTGGTGATGGCCGGTCCCGATGCCGGCATGCGCGAGGGCTTGGAGTCGCGTGTCAAAGCGGCGCACCTGACCAACCGTGTACATTGGCCTGGCTTGATTACGGGCGATGCGAAGTGGGGAGCGTTCCATGCCAGCGAGACGTTTGTACT
>JAZKAG010000015.1:66829-76498 GCA_040389265.1 Acidobacteriota bacterium | reverse complement strand
CGCGATTCGTAGTGCCGAAGCTTTCGTTCTTCCCTCGCACCAGGAGAATTTTGGCATCGCGGTGGCAGAAGCGCTGGGCTGCAGCCGGCCGGTTCTGATATCGGACCAGGTGAATATCTGGCCGGAGATTCACTCGGACGGCGCTGGGCTGGTCGCGCCTGACACGCTGGATGGTACAAGACAGTTGCTGGAGCGATGGCTGGCGCTATCGAGCGAAGAGCGGGAACAGATGCAGCAGAAGGCACACGCATGCTTTGAAGCTCGCTATAATCTGGATCAAAATGTCAGCGAGCTAGTACGATTCTTTCAATACATGCAGTAGCGAGCGTGACCCATGGATACTAATTCGTCCTCTAGTTCGCTCGCGTCATCTACGCATCCAGAGTTCGACAGTGCATTGCATTCGCGGAAAGATCCTTATACAGCGCCGCAATATTCCTTGGGCAACCGGGTGCAGCGCCAGCTTTGGAGTGTGGCGTGGATCGTCCTCTATCGCCCGTCGCCACGGATCGCACATGCGTGGCGTGCCTGGCTGCTGCGATGCTTTGGGGCGAAGCTGGGACCGCATTGCCGCTTCTATCCAGCTTCGCGAGTTTGGGCGCCGTGGAACCTGCAATGCGAAGACACGGTGATGGTGGCCGATGGGGCAGAGCTTTATAACCCCGCGCCGATGTTTCTGGCGTCGCATGTCATCGTCTCCCAGGGAGCGTATCTTTGCGGCGCTACGCATGACTATAACGATCCGAAATTCCCCGTGGTGTCGTTTCCCATGCGACTGGGACGCTATGCTTGGGTTGCGGCGCGCGCCTGTGTGTCGCCGGGAGTGAACCTGGGCGATGGGTCGATCCTTGGGCTCGCCTCGGTAGCCACCAAAGATCTGGAACCGTGGTCGATCTATGCGGGCGTTCCAGCGCACAAGGTCAAAGATCGTGAGCGCATCGGAGAGTAGCTGCGCAGACTGATGAGGGGTTGTGGAGAAACTCCGATGAAAACCCAACAGGTGCCATTCACGGTAATTGATTGGGAGCGGGTGCCTCTAACAGAAGTCCCGGGCAAGAGCGGCGCAGCGCAAATGCGCACCGTAATTGACGAGGGGTTATGCGTTCGCATGGTGGACTTTACTGCGGGTTACAGCGCAGACCACTGGTGTGCCAAAGGCCACATTGCATTTGTGGTTGCGGGATCGTTGAAGATCGTACTGGGAGATGGACGCAGCTTCGATCTGCACGCTGGCTCCAGTTTTCATATGGGCGATCAAGCTGGCAGGCATCGCGTTGCAACAGAGGATGGAGCCAGGGTCTTCATCGTCGATTGATGCCAATGCTGGAGAAATCAATCTGGCTGAATCTTCCGGTGATTGCGGAATTTCAAACGAATCACATCGGCGGCGGTTCGCAAACTACCCTGCTGAGCCTTCCGGCAGCACGATGGGCGCAGCGGACGGCAAAAATCCAACAGATTTAAGCTTGCGGCGGTAAATTGCATTCCCGGTGGAGACGTAGATGGTCTGCATATCGGCGTCGCCAAAACAGATTCCCGCGAGTTGATGGCCGTAGACAGGAAGAATGGCTCGAACGCGTCCATTACGGTCGAAGATCTGCACCCCCATACGGGTGGCGGCGTAGGCATAGCCATCGCGATCCATGCAGACCTGGGAGACGCCGCTATCGTTGGCAGTATCGGGAACGTGAAACCAGTAGTAGGGCTCGCCCAATTGCAATTCGCCATTCGACTGCACCCGATAGCTGTAGCCATGATGACCCTTGCTCTCCGCAGCGCAAAGCCATAGCCCATCCGGAGAAAAAGATATTCCTGTGGGTCCATTCAAGCCTTCTGCGACCACGCTTTTTGCACCGTTGGAACCAACCAGCCAGACCTTACCGGAGTTGGGGGTCGTTTCATTCGGCTCTGTCACGTAGATGTTTCCCCCGTGAGTCACGGTGAGTCCAACAGCGTGGATTCCTTCCGAGGTGACCCGGGCGTGACCTTGATCATCCAGCGCGACAACTCTAGCCTTCGCTGTCTCCGCGACATAGAGTCGGCCATCGGGACCAAAGGCGATCCCGTTATTCCCAGGGCTGACAGTTGCGAACTTTTCCGTCGAGCCATCCGCGCGAACGCGGCTGATTGCGCCACTGGAGGGATGCTGCACATACACGCGACCAGAAGCATCGCTCGCAAGAGCTGCCACCGTGGAGTGCTCATTCAAGACCGATGGGCTGCGATAGGTCGGTACCTTTGCAGTGTGGCCGGCTTGAGCAGTGGCGTCAGGAAGGACCGGTTCCCATTGTTCCTGCGGCTGCAACACCCTCCGCAGCATGGAGTTCTGGCTGGTTCCTGCTTCGATCGGCTTGGGCCAATCCTTCCATAGCCATCGCATTACGTCCGGCAGGATGGATTCGCCATGACTGCCTTCGTGGCCTAACACTCCCCATGCATGGTTGACTTCATAGCCAGAAAAGGTGAGCGCGCGTTCCATCTCCTGATTGCTCATCCACCAGTCGCCGAACTCCAGTCCTCCGGGCCAGCCATCGCGGCTGCCGTCCTGTAGAAAAACACGCAGCGGCTTGGGATCTGTCTTTCGCACGAGTACTGGATAGCGGTCGCCTCCGCGCATACCGACATAGGTGCCAATCATGCTGTAGACACGGCGAAAGGCATCCGGGCGCTCCCATGCAACGGTGAAAGAACCGATGCCGCCGGTGCTGCCGCCCATTATGCCGCGATCGTTGGGATTGGTAGAGAGATGGATGGGAAGGCCGTCCGGAGTCTTATGTAGCTCCACCGCCGGCAGAAGTTCCTGCAGAATGAATTGCGCCAGAACATCGGACAGGCTGTCGAACTCGAAACTGCGATTGAAGCGCGGATTGCGTGGCGGGTCGGCGGAGGGATCCGTTCCAGACGAGAGGCCAATGGCGATGATGACCGGCAGGTCTTTGCGATGGATCAGGTTATCGAAGACGATGGGTAGCGTGGGAAATAGATGATCCAGTGCGACCAGCACGCACGCAGGTCGATCGGCGATATATCGCGCCGGAACATAAACGTGGATGGTGCGTTCCGTTCCAGGAAAGACCTTTGACTGGTCCATCGTAAAGCTGAGAACTTTGCCGGCAGGAACGTCAGGCTGGCGCTTGGAATCGGGACCCAGCGGATAATCATGCAGCGGCAGTTCTGGCTGATTTTGCGGCGTGGCTGCCGAAGCCGATGGATTCGCCCATGCGGCCGTAACCCCAGCCACGGCGGCGGACTTCAAGAATGCTCTTCGCTTCACAGGCACGGGCTCCTCATACAAAGAATTTCAAAATTTCACCCAAGTATAAGCTGATCACTTGAGTTGCAGAGGATGGATGCCACGCGCCGAATATCATCAGCGTTGGTCAACAAAAGGGCGCCGCCAAGCGAGAGCAGCCAATGCCAGCAATGCCGCGAGGCACAGATACGCGAACCAATCGCCCAGGATGGAGTAGAGCGTAAACGTACCCGCGGTGGGAACTTCCGCGACCAGCGCCGCATTCGGCGAAGTGTATGCGTCGACGGCTGCGAGTGTATGGCCCTGATAGTCATATGCGGCTGCAAGCCCGGCGTTCGCTTGTCGTACAAGATTGAACCCCTCTTCGATCGCTCGAAAGCTAGCGATCTGGGTGTGACGCGGATCGATCCCGCTCCAATCCGACGCGGGGCTGAGCAGGATATCTGTGCGATGGCTGCCGGCCTGTGCGATCAGTCGCGGAAAGTCCATGTCGTAGCAGATGGCCGCGCTGATTCGGCCATCGCTTGAGTCGAAGAAGCGCAATCTACCATCCGACGCCACCGAGAGTGCCGATTCCGGGCCCGGGGTTGGGTGCGCCTTCAAGTATTGCCACACGATATTTCCGGACGGCTCGATGAGTACCAGCTTGTTCTGAAGAGGACGCGCTTGTCCTGGCGACCAGCTCGATAAAGTCATTCCCAGATAGAGGCGGTGCTGCGCAGCCAGCGTTTCCCCGCGCTTCAGGAACGCGAGCTCATTTTGCCGCAACACGGTTGTTGCGCCTTCCGACCAGAGGATGATCTTCGCTCCTGCCTGGGCTTCGACGGCGGTGCGTTGCAGCAGGTAGTCCTGTCCGGCGCGCGCGACATTGCTGAATTCGGTCACCTCCGAAGTTGTCGCAGTGCCGCGAACGACCCGATCGCGCAGGCTGGAGCCGATTCGAGGTCCGCTATCGGATGGCGAAAACGATGCCACTCGAACCGCGCGAGAGGTCGGCGGAAAGAAAGCGAGTCGAATTCCGCCGCCCAGGACCACAATCAAGATGGCCGACACAAAACTGATGGAAGCGATGCGGGAGGTGCGACAGTTCAGACCGCGCTCCAGCACAAGATTTGCCACCGGCGCAAGCCACGCGATTAGGAAGGTCACCCCGGCGAGCCCCGTGACCGCCAGAAGTTGCAGCAGCGGGAGATCTCCACTTTGGGTGTACGCCAGCGAGCCCCAGCTGCCATGCATCCCGAACCCGAGAAGGAATTGCACCGTGACCATCGCCGCCGGAAATACGAGCGTACCGGCGACCGGACGCAGGCGCGGCACAAGCGCGCGATCTATGGCATAGGGAAGCAGCGCGACGCATGAAATGACTGCGATAAAGATGTAGTAGAAAACGCCCGGTACTGGAATCATGCCACGCTCAGCGATAGGAAGCGTGATCAACCGCACCGCATAAGCAGCTGCGAATCCACTCCACCCCGGTCGTAAGCGCAGGAAGCGAAGCAGGCAGACAGGAGCCAGCCAGGCCGCGGCGGCGACCGTATCTCGTCCGTCGGCGATGAGAAGAAGCGGCGCCGACGCGGCCAGCCAAAACCATGGCCAGTCAACACACCAACGCCGCAAGCTCGCCACGGTAACCTTCGTCGGAGGATCTGCAGGCGCAGGCATCATTCTCGGATGTACGGAGAACTGCATCCGGCTTCCCAGCCGGGATGAGATGATTCTGCTACAACGCGTTCATGTTTTGCAGAAATTCAGAATTGTTGCGGGCTTTGCCGAGCTTATCGACCAGCAATTCCATGGCTTCGACCGGCGACAGCGGATTCAGCACTTTGCGAACCAGCCAGGTCCGCTGCAATTCATCCTTGGGAATGAGAAGTTCTTCCTTACGCGTGCCTGATCGTTGAATATCGATGGCAGGGAAGACGCGCTTGTCGACCAGTTTGCGGTCCAGAATGACTTCCATGTTGCCGGTACCCTTGAATTCTTCAAAAATTACTTCGTCCATGCGCGAGCCGGTATCGACGAGAGCAGTGGCGATGATGGTGAGGGAGCCGCCTTCTTCAATATTTCGAGCTGCGCCGAAGAAACGCTTCGGCCGCTGCAACGCATTGGAGTCGACGCCGCCGGAAAGCACTTTGCCCGAGGGCGGGACGATCGTGTTGTAGGCGCGTGCCAGGCGGGTGATGGAATCAAGAAGGATGACCACGTCGCGTTTGTGTTCGACCAGGCGCTTGGCTTTCTCAATGACCATCTCGGCAACTTGTACGTGACGCACCGCAGGCTCATCGAAAGTGGAGCTGATCACTTCGCCTTTTACGGAACGCTGCATGTCGGTGACTTCTTCCGGGCGCTCATCGATCAGCAGCACAATCAGCACAACTTCAGGATGATTGGTGGTGATAGAGTTGGCGATCGACTGCAGCAGCATGGTCTTGCCGGTGCGTGGCGGAGCGACGATCAGACCACGCTGGCCTTTGCCCACCGGCGTCAACAGGTCCATAACGCGTCCGCTGATGCTTTCACGCACGGTTTCCATCTTGATGCGTTCCTGGGCGTAGAGCGGGGTCAGATTGTCAAACAGGATTTTGTTGCGAGTTTCTTCCGGCGATTCGAAGTTAATGGCCTCGATTTTGACCAGGGCAAAATATTTTTCACCTTCATGCGGCGGCCGCACGTTGCCGCTGATGGTGTCGCCAGTCTTCAGATCGAACTTGCGAATCTGCGATGGAGAAACATAAATGTCGTCGGGACCAGGCAGGTAGTTGTAGTCCGGGGAGCGGAGAAAGCCGTAGCCGTCGGGCAGAATTTCCAGCACGCCTTCGGCGAAGATGTGTCCTTCTTTTTCGCTTTGCGCCTGCAGAATCTTGAAGATGAGGTCTTGCTTGCGCAGGCCGCTGGCTCCTGGAATTTCCAGAGAGCGCGCGATGCGAGTCAGTTCGGTTATATTTTTTTCTTTTAGTTCTGCGATCGTCATAAATGGTGTTTAGTAAATTTTCGGATGGTGTTGATCGGGGAGTGCACCGGGAAGCGCTGCGGATAGGAGGTTGTATAACTACGGGGAAAAGATGATTGGGGAGGGCCGTGGGGGAACGGCACGCAGCTTACGCTGCGCGACGTTCCTGCCTACGAACCTGCTCAACAGGGATAGCGCTTTCGCCTATAGGATTCGAGTGATGAAAACGGACTAAGACATCATTCATCGTGTCCTGCAGACGAGTGGTTGGCTTATGCAATTTTCGAGCCGCTTTGGAAGCGAGCTGACACAGCTCGTAGCGATTTCTAACGTAGGTCAAAGCGCCAAATATTAGTTGGGAGCGCATAATTTTCAGTACCTCTCTTATCTGGTATTAAGTAATGGCCGTCAAAACCTTCTACTTCGGGGTGCGAGAAGTGTTGAGCCGGTCCAGCCAACGATACTACGGAATTAGACGCACGAAGCACACCCGTCGATTAACGAAAAATTTGGAAATCATTGGCAAATTTCGTTTGATGAGATCCACAACCGACTTCTTTATAGAGGTTTGCTGTAGGCGTTCGTACTTGCTGATACTGGCACTCACGAAGTGAAGATTGTCGCCGACTCACCCCGTCAACGATCAGGACGGATACCGCCTATTGGCGTTCCTATCTTGGAAGTCCTTGACTGGACGGGATTTCTGTGGGGTAAGGCACTTGTCGTAGCGACGGACGCCCACCAGTGGAGCTCGACAACTACTAAGAGTAACTGTCCGAAGAATCCTCAGTCAACTTAAATTTACCATCTGTTTGCACATTTCCGAGGGAGAAGACAGGCCAAGGGACCTGGGTCGGCACGTCGCTGCGGCGAAAAACGATGCAACTTGAACTATATAGGACATTTACGACCAGTAGCTTCGATCGAGCGTGCGATATTGAATCGCTTCCGCCAAGTGTTTCACCGCCAGATCGCGCTCCCCTTCGATGTCGGCTATGGTGCGGGCGACCTTCAAGATACGGTCGTGCGCTCGGGCGGTCAGGCCCTGCTGCTGCATGGCTCGCTCCAGCAGGCGCTCGGCGTCGGCCGGCAGGCCGCAATAGGCTCGGATCTGGCGGGTACTCATCTGGGAGTTGCAAAAGATGCGCTCTTTCGCCTCGGCAAAGCGAGTGGCCTGGCGCTCCCGGGCACCCAATACACGGGAGCGAATTTCGGCGGAACCCTCGGCTGCAGACCCACCTCGGAGCTCCTTATATTGGACCGCCGGAACTTCAATATGGATGTCGATGCGATCCAGCAGGGGCCCTGAAACCTTGGAGACATAGCGTTGAATCATGGGCGGCGTGCACATGCACTGCCGGGATTTGTCGTTGAAATATCCGCAGGGGCAGGGATTCATCGCCGCCGCCAGCATAAAACGAGCAGGAAAGCTGAGCGACATGGAGGCGCGGGCGATGGTGACCTGGCCGTCTTCCAGAGGCTGGCGAAGTACTTCGAGTACATTGCGCGGAAATTCCGGCAGCTCGTCCAGGAAAAGCAGGCCATTGTGGGCGAGCGAAACTTCGCCGGGACGAGGGATGGCCCCGCCGCCAATCAGTCCGGCATCGGACACGGTGTGGTGAGGAGAACGAAATGGACGCTGGGTGACCAGGCCGGCTTCAGAATTCAAAACCCCAGCCACCGAGTGAATCTTGGTCGTCTCCAGCGCTTCTTCGAAGCCCAATGGAGCGAGGATTCCAGGGAGCCGCTTGGCCAGCATGGTTTTGCCAGAACCCGGTGGTCCGATCATCAGGATGTTATGACCGCCGGCCGCCGCCACTTCCAACGCCCGCTTGGCGGTCTGTTGCCCGCGGACATCGCTGAAGTCAAACGCGAAATGCTCCATCTGGCCGAGCAACTCGCGGGTAGCGACGCGAATGGGCTGGGACTGGATTCCGCCGTTGGCGGCAGAATTCAACAACTGACGCACTTCCAGCAGCGTATTGACGCCGTAGACATCGACACCTTCGACGACGGCGGCTTCGCGCGCATTGGCAGCGGGAATAAGCAAATTGCGAATGCCGCGCTCCCGGGCGGCGATGGCGATGGGCAGCATGCCTTGCACCGGTCGCAGGCTGCCGTCCAGCCCGAGTTCTCCGACCAGAAGGAAATTACTGAGGTCGCGCAGTTGAAGGCTTCCATACGCGCCGAGAATTCCGATGGCCATGGGCAGATCGAAGCCGGACCCCTCCTTCTTCAGGTCGGCGGGAGCCAGGTTGATGGTGATCTGGGTGGGCGGAACATCAAATCCGGAATTCTTGATGGCGGCGCGTATGCGGTCGCGGCTTTCGCGCACGGCGGCGTCGGGCAGGCCAACCATGTGGAAGCGGTCTTCCGTCGTCTTGATACCAGAAAAATCCACCTCCACGTCGATGATGTTGGCGTGGATGCCATAGACGGCGGCGCTGAAAGATTTGAAAAGCATCTTGGGGGAGTTCCGTCCTCGATGGTACTACCGCGAAGAAGCTTTTGAGTGTGAGAACGCGCACCCGGGTATTACTGGCGGAGTTACGCCTGAGGGCAGGCGCAGAGACAGAGCCAGCCGATGTCATATCTGTGCCGGTATGCTGAGAGTGTTTGGGTTGGGGTTTCCGGCATGATGACGAGTCTGTTCGATTTATTCAAGATTGGGATTGGACCTTCAAGTTCGCACACCGTGGGTCCGATGCGAGCTGCGCGTCGATTCGCGGTCGAGCTGGAGGCATCGGGGCAGTTGCAGGCGACGGTGCGGGTTACGGTGGAGCTGTATGGATCGCTGGCGCTCACGGGCCACGGCCACGGCACGGATCGGGCCATTCTGCTGGGACTTCAGGGGAAACAGCCGGACCGGATTGACCCGGCAGCCATTGACGGTATTGTGGCGCAAGTGCGCGAGGATCACGCGCTGCCACTGCTCGGCAAGCAGGTTGTTTCTTTCGAGGAAGCCAATGATCTGGCGTGGCATCGCGCGGAGACGCTGCCCGGCCATCCCAATGGAATGCGATTTACGGCATATTCTTCGGACGGCGCGGTTGTGCGACAACAGATTTTCTATTCCATCGGAGGTGGATTTATTCGCGCCGAAGGCGAAGACGTTTCGGCGGCCACATCCGTAAAAATTCCCTACCCGTTTCATAGCGCAGCGGAATTGTTGGAGGTTGCGCAGCAAAACCGTCTATCAATTTGGGAGTTAATTCTCGCGAATGAGTCCGTTGTGCGTAGCGAGGCAGCCGTTCAAGCGGGCATCCAGGCTATCTGGCAGACAATGCAACGTTGTGCCGAGCGCGGTCTGGCGACAGAGGGCACTCTGCCTGGGGGATTGAATGTTCGCCGTCGCGCGCCGGAGATGCGCGCCAAGCTGTTGCGGAAGCAGGAAGGTGATCCGCTGGCGCCGATGGATTGGCTGACGTTGTATGCCATCGCGGTGAACGAGGAGCGCCGCTACTAC
>JAZKAG010000015.1:57857-66819 GCA_040389265.1 Acidobacteriota bacterium | reverse complement strand
CGGGGGAGGACGGGTGGTTACGGCGCCGACCAATGGAGCTGCGGGAGTTATTCCGGCGGTCGCGTATTACTATCGCAACTCAGTTCCCGGTGCGGACGACGATGGGATTATCCGCTACTTCTTGACCGCGGCCGCCGTTGGGATCCTGTACAAGGAGAATGCGTCCATCTCCGGCGCTGAAGTGGGATGCCAGGGGGAAGTGGGCGTGGCCTGCTCCATGGCAGCGGGTGGATTAGTTGCTGCGATGGGTGGCAGCAATGACGAGGTGGAGCATGCAGCCGAGATAGCCATGGAACATAACCTGGGCATGACTTGTGATCCGATCGGCGGACTGGTGCAGATTCCCTGCATTGAACGCAACGCCATGGGAGCGGTGAAGGCGGTGAACGCGTGCCGCATTTCCATGAACGAAGCTGGCACGCACAAAGTTTCGCTCGACCAGATTATCGAGACGATGTATCGGACGGGCCTGGATATGCAGAGCCGCTACAAGGAAACATCGCAGGCTGGCTTGGCTCTGAATATCATCGAGTGCTGAGCGCTTGAGCGCCGGCGAAGTTCCCGAGCGCCAGCGATTCAGGCTGAACCTATCCCAGCCCTCCGTAGCTGACCACACAGTCATACTCCAGCCGTACCTGCCCGTCTCGCTGGCATCGTGAGAATAACTCCTCGATTGCGCGCAGCATGGCGTTGTAGCAAGGATGTCTCGGCTGTGGCATATAGGAGGAAGAAAGTATTCTCCCCATCAAGCCCTCAGAATCGAACTGCTGCGCATGAGGAAAACTGGCTTGTTGCATGGCTGCACGGACGAAGTTCGACGTGCGGAAGAACTCCATCAGTTTTTCTTGTTGCGGGTATTTGCTACGCACAGTTTTGTAGTCGATGCCGAATTCCTGAAGAATGCGCTCGTAGCCGTCGTGAAATGCATCCCCACCCATACGACGCTGGTTGTAAAGGACGGCGCACCACCCGCCGGGTCGGAGGATGCGGACAACCTCCGCGCGGGCGAGCTCAAGATGGAACCAGTGCAGTGCCTGGCCGACGGTAACAAAGTCGGCGCAATGATCCGGCAGGGTGGTGGCTTCGGCAGAACCATCAATGCTCGTCAGTTCGGTGTACTGCGAGCGCAGTTGGTCACAGGCAGAGCGCATCGCCTGGTTGGGCTCGATGGCGAAAACGGGATTGCCATGCTGCAGAAAAAGCTCGGCCAGCATTCCTGTGCCTGCGCCAATGTCGGCGATGACGGAGGAGGAGGTGAGACCGCAACGCTGCTGCAGCAGATCGATCACCTCCACTGGATAGTGCGGGCGAAACGCACGATAGGCATCGACCCGGCTGCTGAATCTTTCTTTTGAATCTACGGTCTGAGTGGTTGACCTGGCCACCGGGAAAAATCTCCAATCCAGAAAAGCAATGATCGCCGACCATCATTTTAAAACGGGCGCAGTCGAAGAAAGATGTTCACCCCGATGGGATTGGATCCGTAGATCGGCTGCAGTGGAGCGCCAACGCCGTACACCGTGAACTGCGATCCGATCGCCGACGCCAGATGAGGAACAACATTGAAATCACGATCGTAGCCGAACGTATAGGCCTGCACGTGGGTCAACGGCGATTCTGCAAATCCAGGAGGCAGAGGATTTTCTCCGATTAGAAGTTCATTCGATCGTCCCGCGTTCTCCATGCGCGTCCATACATAATTGCGCCGCAAAAAGTTCAGCGTCGCTTCCAGCAGATACCTGTTTTCCTTGCCGTTATCAGGGATGGAGCGGGTCCGGCCCCAGAGAATCGTGCTGGCGAGATTGCCGGCTTTGAACGGCCGGTTGTACATGACGGACGCCGTCGTGCGCGCCTGATTTTCATTGGGAAATAATTCTTCCGGACTGGTAATTCTGCCGTAGGAGTATTGTGCGCTCCAGTTTTGGCCGGGCTGAACGGTGAAGCGTGTCGACCACGAATCGATTTTCCCCTGATCGATATTCCAGCGGAATTCATCCGGTTCGCGACCGTGAAAGCCGCTGGCCTCAATGCGCGCGATTTTGTAAGTGAAGCCCACTGTCGCAACATCGTCGGCGATGTGGGTTGAATCTTGCTGATGATGGCCAAGGGAGCCGACAGGATTTTCCGCAGCCGACGCACGATGTGGATAGGCGGTTGGGCCCAAGGCTGGATCGCCGACGGGAGCGAAATAAAACGACAACAGCGTCTGCCGGCCCAATTGCCAATCGTAGAGGGCAGCTAATTCCATGAAAAAGTCATGAGGATGCTGCCCGTCCGCGATGGGGACACCAAACGCGGTTTCCCCTTGCTGGAACAGCAGCGGATATCGCCGGTCGGTTACGGTTGCTGGTTCCAGGCTGAACATGGCGCGAACTGTGAGTTGCCCGGGACCGACGCGACGTTCGGCCATGGGCATAAACCAGTTGGTTGAAAAGAATTTGTCGCCGCCCCGGGGACCGGTCTGCTGCTCGTCGGTGATGAAGACATTGGCGTGGAACATCAGCATCCATGATCCGCGCATTGTCATCATCATCGGCATTGGGGTGGAGTTTGGCTCGGCGCTTGTGCCGGAGGTCGCGTGGTGCAGAATCTCTTCCGTGAAATTCCGCGACCGCATCGAATGCATCGAGCCAGAATGCATCGAGCGCATGTCCGCACTGGCCATTCCCTGCATGGAAGGCGGCGGAGGCAGCGCTGACGACATGGAATTTTGCGCAAAGACGCGACCCGGGTAAACGAAGGAAAGTAGCGCGAGGAGGAGGATTCTATTCATTCGTCAAGACAGCCGCCCGAATCGAAGCGTGACGGCCTCACCGCTTTGTGTTCCAGACATCCGCAGTTCGAATTACCAAAGGCGATTTAAGTTGCCTTCTACCGCTCGATCGCCATGGCGACGGAATTGCCACCACCGAGACAGAGCGCGGCGACACCCTTCCCGGCATCCTGGCGAATCATTTCGTAAATCAAAGTGATTAGAACGCGCGCTCCGCTGGCTCCGATGGGATGTCCGATGGCAACCGCTCCGCCATTCACGTTCACCTTGTCCGGGTTGAGTCCTAGTTCACGCGAGACGCCGAGTGCCTGTACCGCGAAAGCCTCGTTCAATTCGAAGAGGTCGACTTCATCGCGTTGCCACCCGGCCTTCTTTAGAACCTTGCGGATTCCGGTGACCGGAGCCATCATGACCCACTTGGGTTCGACACCGCTGCTGGCCTGGGCACGGATGTGCACCATCGGCTTGAGGCCGAGAGATGCGGCCTTCTTCGCGGACATGACGAGAAGAGCGCCGGCACCATCGTTGACTCCGGGTGCATTGCCGGCGGTCACTGTGCCGTCTTTTTTGAATGCTGGCTTCAACTTCCGCAGCGCTTCCAGCGTAGTGTCTTCGCGAACGGACTCGTCGTGGCTGAAGAGCGTGGGTTCGCCGCCTTTTTTCTTCGCGGGAATTTCGACGGGAACAATCTGCGAGGCGAAGCGGCCGTCCTTCCACGCAGCAGCGCTCTTTCGGTGGGACTCGAGCGCATAGGCATCCTGCTCTTCACGAGTGATGGAATATTTTTCGGCGACGTTCTCCCCCGTCATGCCCATGTGGTAATCGTTGTAAATATCCCAGAGGCCGTCCCGCACCATGCTGTCGACCGCCTTGTTGTCTCCCATGCGAAACCCTCTGCGCGCATCGGGCAGCAAATAGGGAGCGTTGCTCATGGACTCCATGCCGCCGGCGACGACGATTTCCGCATTGCCGGTCTGGATGGCCTGAGCTGCAAGAGCAACTGCTTTCAATCCCGAGCCGCAAACTTTGTTGATGGTCAGGGCGCTGACTTCCGGTGCGAGACCGCCGAAGATGGCCGCCTGGCGCGCAGGATTTTGCCCGAGCCCCGCCGACACCACGTTGCCCATGATGCATTCATCCACTGACGCAGGCTCAATGCCGGCGCGCTTGATCACCTCACGAACCACGATGGCGCCAAGCTGCGTCGCCGAAAAATCACTGAGCGATCCAAGGAACTTTCCGACAGGGGTACGAACTCCGGCCACGATGACGACGTCTTCCATAGTCTTCCCTTCAACCTGCGCAGATGCGATATCGTGCAAAGAAAAAAGTATACGGCGCAGCGGTGGTCTCTGGCTGGCCGCTCCCTCCGCATCTGATTGGATGATGGCGAAACGCCGGCGCTGCAAAATTGGAATGTGCGAAAGCTTCGGTGTAAAAAGCCAGCATCGCGATGCGTCGATCGATCACGCTTCATCGAGCCTGCGTCAAATGAGGCGAGTTCCGCCGGTGATTGCAGCACCATGAATTTTTCTGTTTTCGCAACCACGCGTGTTGTTACGCGACTCGCTTGCCTGACAATTTTTTGGCTCCGCGTGCGCTGCATCACATCAGAGAATTCCGCTTTAGAAAAAATGACATCTCGATGCCGATAAAAAAAGCGACGTGTATGTAATTTTTTTCTTGACATTAATTTTGCACAAAACTATACCTTCGTGTAACTGCGGTGTGAGACTGCAGTTCTCGATGTCACATCGAAAGGGAGAATAGTTCATATGGCAACCAAGAAAGCAGCAAAGAAAGCAACGAAGAAGGCAGCCAAGAAGACCACCAAAAAGAAGTAAATAACCGAATCACTCCAAGGCAAAACAGAAGAGGGAGCGCTCAGCGCTCCCTCTTCTGTTTTGTGAGTACATTCAAATTGCGTGCAGGTGGGTTGTAGTTTTTTGCTTCTGTCCGGTACGCTCAGCGGAGAAGAGATGACTCGCCGACGCTGGATTGCAGATCGATGGACTGAGAATTCCGCCACCTTGCTAGAGCAGCAGGCGGCTCACCTGGCGCGTGTGTTGCGCGCCCAGGTCGGCCAGGAGTTCGATATCGTCGCTGGACATGCGGTTCGGCGTGGGGTGGTCGAAAAAGTATCGTCCGACGCTGTCGAGTTTTCGTTGCACGAAGAGCTAGAGGCGACAGAATCTCTTCCCCTGATCGTAGGCTTGAGTATCGTCCGGTTCGAGCGAATGGAATGGGCCGTTGAGAAGTTGACGGAGTTGGGAGTGGCCGGAATACTTCCCTTGACCGCGCAGCGCAGCGAAAAGCATCTGGTGCAATCGGCGACCAGGCGGTGCGAGCGGTGGAGAAAAATATCGCGCGAGTCAGCGCAGCAATCTCGTCGCAGCCAGGTGCCGGAAATCTTCGATCCAATGTCGGTGATGGATTGCATCGCGGAAAGCAGCGACTCGCTGCGATATCTTTTTTCGGAAGAGGAACGGTCTCGCACCCTATGGGAATCTTTGATGACAACAGATCGAAATGTGACCTCATCGAAGAAAATATATGCGGCGATCGGACCGGAAGGCGGATGGACTTCGCCGGAGCTTTCGAGCTTCGCTGAGAACCGATGGCAATCGGTGAGCCTGGGAAAAAATATATTGCGAACGGAAACGGCTGCGATCGCCGCGGCCAGTTTGATCGGCGCGTGGTGGAACGGCTAGCGATCGAATCCACCGGACTCACGAAAGCGATGGCGACCGCAGCGACCCCCGTCGCCTTTCTAGCTGAAGATGTCTTTCATCTTGCCAAGGAAACTGCGCGATGATGGCGTGTTCTCTACGGTGAGAGTTTCGGCAAGCTGGCGCATCAGTTCCTTTTGCGGCTTGGTCAGCTTGCGTGGCACCTGCGCCACCACCTGAACGATTAAATCTCCGCGACCGTGATCGTTCAGATAAGGAACACCCTTGTTGCGCAGCCGGAATTCTGTTCCGCTCTGTGTTCCTTCTGGAACTTTCAGCTTGGTCTCACCTTCCAGCGTGGGGATCATGATTTCCGTGCCCAGTGTCGCCTGCGGAAAAGAAATGGGCAGCACGTAATGCAGATCGTTGCCTTCGCGTTCGAGGAAGGGATGCGGCTCGACCGCGATCACAACGTATAAATCTCCGGAGGGACCGCCGTAGCGGCCGGCATCGCCCTCCCCTTGGTAGCGGATGCGCATGCGATCCTCAATCCCGGCGGGAACGGTCACGTTGATCGTATGGGCAGCGGGCTGACGCCCTTCACCTTTACATTTTTGACAGGGATGCGTAACCAGGCTGCCGGTGCCTCCGCAGACCGGGCAGGTTCGGGCAACGGAGAAAAATCCCTGTTGAAAGCGAACCTGGCCGCGGCCGGCGCATTGCTGGCAAACCGTGGGGCCATGACCTGGTTCGGCGCCGCTGCCCTGGCAGGCCGTGCAGTTCTCCATACGGCGAATTTCAATTTCGCTCTGCTTGCCGAAGACGGCTTCTTCAAAGGTGAGAGTCAGCTCATACTGCAGATCGCGGCCGCGCTGGGCTCGCGAGGAACGGCGACCGCCGCCCATGTTGAACATTTCTCCGAAGAGATCACCGAAGATGTCTCCCAGGTCGGGCATACCGGCAAAGCCGCTGCCATCCCCGGCGCCATTGCTGACTCCGGCATGGCCGAAGCGATCGTAGGCGGCGCGCTTATCAGCGTCGGAAAGAATCTGGTAAGCCTCGCTCGCCTGTCGGAATTTCTCCTCGGCGGCTGGGTCACCCGGATTTCGATCCGGATGATGTTGCATGGCGAGCTTGCGGTAGGCGCTCTTCAGCTCCTGATCGGAGGCTGTGCGCTCGACACCAAGAACTTCGTAATAATCGGCTTTGATCACGCGGGCAGTTGGACTCATGCTGTTTTCTGTTTGGGATTGGTGGCGACTCGAACCAAAGCTGGACGCAGCAGGCGCTCACGCAAGGTATAGCCGCGGCGGACTTCGTCCATCACTTGATGATCCGGCAGGTCTTCGCGTTCCACCATCTCGATGGCTTCATGAACACGGGGATCGAATTGCGTATCGACCGTAGGGATGGGCTGCACGCCCAGCGCGCGCAAAACTTCTCCCATTTGCCGAACGATCAACTCGACGCCGGAACGAAGTTGTTCGGCGGTGCTCTGCGTATTGAGCGCCAGCTGAAAATTATCGAGCACCGGTAGGAATTGTTCCACGGTGTTGATCAACGCGTAGTCTCGATATTCCGCGCGCTCGCGGGCTTCACGCTTGCGGTAGTTGTCAAACTCGGCCTGCAGCCGTGCCAGGCGATCGTACAGTTGGTCGCGTTCCGCCTGCAGGCGTTCGACTTCGGCAGGAGCGGCGGCCGTGTCGACCGCAGCCGCGGTTGCGGCCTCCGCCTCTGTCGGGTTGGCGGACCCTGGTGCCTCGGGCGCTTCTTTCTCGTTCTTGGGATGGGCCGTTTTGGCCGGCTTCAAAGTCTCGTCGTGTCGCATAATTTTTGTAGTCAGTTGGTGGAATGCAGTGTGGGGCGAATCGTGCCTGCAAGCTCCCTGGTTTTTAGGATCGGTTCATATGGAAGAGATGCGCGAAACGCATCCGCGTTGCAGGTCGCCGATTTCCCTACTCCTCACTTCTATTGTAACCAGTTGCGGAAGAGGCGGGACGGGATCAGCGCGGCGGCGCTGCGGAACCGCTCGATCGGAGCCAAGAGAAGCTTGTGCTGCAAGCGTTTATGGCTGCATCGCCCAACGTCCGAAAAGATCGGCAACGTAAGTGACGGTGCCAATCGCGCTGGCATATTGCATGCGAGTGGGTCCGATCACGGCGACCGTTCCCAGGTGGTCTTCTCCCCTGCGGGCGGGGGCGGCGATCAGCACCAGGTCGCGCATCTCTGGAATGCTTTCCTCCAGGCCGACGACCACACGTACCGATGGCTGTTTGCTGTCCACGTAGGCGTTCAGCAGATCGATAATTCGCTGCTTCTGTTCCAGGGCGAGAAATATCTGCCGCAGGTTTCTCTGGTCAGCTTCCGTCGCCATCAGGTTGGCGACGCCGTCGACGAAGATGGATCTTTCGTGGGCATTGCGATCACCGCCAGGATTCATCGCGCCTTTCGCCCACAGTTCCAGGGAACAGAGGACCTGGTCATACTCCCGTCGCTCGTGATCGATACGGCGGGTCAGTTCTTTGCGAATGCTTTCCAGTCCCCAGCCATGAAAATTCTGGTTGAGGTAATTGGCGGCGGTTTCAAGTTCGGAGGGAGAAAGATCGTGTTCGAGCATGAGCAGCCGGTCACGCACCACGCCGGCCGTGGTCACCAGGACGGTGAGCACGCGGCAATTTCCCAGTCGAGCGAAGTGGACATGCTCCAGCAATTCCCAGTCGGCGGAGCCAATCGGAACGCCTAGCCCCACCCCCACACCGCCAGAGAGGAGTGCGAGAATATGCGAGGTGCGGGCGAAGAAATCGGTGGCGTTGGCGACGCCGCTAAAACTTTTCTCGATCTGCTCCTGGGTGGGTTGCGACAATTCCTGGCGCGGCGAAGACTTGCGCCGCAGCAACTGTTCCACGTAATAACGGAAGGCCTGCGCCGTCGGAATTCTTCCGGCAGAGGTGTGCGGCTGTTCCAGATAGCCGGCTTCCGACAAATCCGCCATGACATTGCGAACCGTGGCCGGACTCAGGCCTTCGCGATTTTGCTGGCGTGCGATCGCCTGCGACGCCACCGGATCTCCAGTGGCGATGTAGTTTTCAACAACGGCGGTCAGCACCACGTCTTTGCGAGGTTCCAGCGGTGCTTCGCTTGCCTGGCCGGCGGAACGATTGCCTGTCATCTTGTTGCCCATCGAATCGTTCCATGACCGGTTCAATTCCATACTGCGACTGTAGGAACAAGCAGGCCTGAAGTCAAGCTGTGATTTGATCGGGGTGTTTCGAGTTGTATGCCGTGCTGTCATCGGGTTGCCATGCAATCCAGGGTGGATCGAAATGCAACAGGACCGCACATGGCGTGCGGTCCTGCTGGTCGTGCTTTCAGGCGATGGTGCGAACTTACATACCGAAGCGTTCATGCCATGGAGTCGCGGCCTTGAGCGCGGTGTTGACATTCTCAATGTTGCGAACACCTTCATCCTTCAGCCAATTTTCAAAGGCCTTGGCGCCCCGGGGCGGCTCCAGCCTTTATG